>JAOZMX010000094.1 GCA_029934065.1 Bacteroidales bacterium | reverse complement strand
GACAAACCCCAAACGACCGGATGATGAAAGGGTGAGACGGAAAGCAGAAAAGACGAACCGGCATTGGAAACTCCAATACCGGTTCGTCTATAACGTTCTTTAAATACTTTTCAACGGATCAAATCCGCAACAATCTCTTCACCGGGTCGTCGCCGCCGAAGAGCATTTTTTCGGGGGCTTCGAGCATCTCCTTCACCTTCACCAGGAAACCGACACTTTCGCGTCCGTCAATGATGCGGTGGTCGTACGACAGTGCCACGTACATCACCGGGTGAATCTCCACTTTGCCGTTCACGGCAACGGGCCGTTCCACAATGTTGTGCATGCCGAGGATGGCACTTTGCGGCGGATTGAGGATGGGCGTGGAAAGCATGGAGCCGAACACCCCGCCGTTGGTGATCGTAAAGGTGCCGCCGGTCATCTCGTCAATGGTGAGCTTGCCGTCGCGGGCTTTGCCGGCCAGCCGTTTGATCTCGGCTTCTATCTCGTGCAGCGTCAGCGTTTCGGCATTACGGATCACCGGCACCATCAGCCCTTTGGGGGCGCTCACCGCAATGCCGATATCGGCATAGTCGTGATAAACAAACTCATCGCCGTCGATCATGGCGTTGACCTGCGGAAAATGCTGCAGCGCTTCGGTGACCGCCTTGGTGAAAAAGGACATGAAACCCAGCGAAACGCCGTATTTTTCTTTGAAAGCCTCTTTGTATTTTTTCCTGATCTCCATGACGGGGGTCATGTTCACCTCGTTGAAAGTGGTGAGCATGGCCGTTTCGTTTTTCACCGAAACCAGTCGTTCGGAGAGCTTCAGCCGCAGCATGCTCATCTTTTTCCTTTCTTCGGTGCGTGTCCCTCCCCACGTCGGCGGCGGCGTTCCGGCATCCTCCGGCAACTTCATGGTCTTTTTGTCGTCGAGGAACTGTTCCACATCCTTTTTCGAGAGCCTCATCTTCCGGTAAAAATCGATCAGATCGGTTCCGGTCAGGTTGTTGGCCTCAAGCAGTTTTTTTGCAAGCGGGGAAAGATGTATTTCCACTGTCTCCTTTCCGCCGGTTTCGTTTTTCACCGCTTTCTCATCAACCGGTTTCGGGGTCTCCTCCGGCTTTTGCTCCTTCGGTTTTTCGGCGGCCGGCTTTTTCTTCTCCTCCGCCGGTTTCGGGGCGCCTTTTACCTCGGTGTCAATGGTGCAGATCACCGTTCCCACATCCACGGTTTCGCCTTCGGGCACCAGAATTTTGACCTTTCCGCTTGCTTCGGCGCTGATGCTTAATGTGGCCTTGTCGGAATCAATTTCGGCGATCTCGGTATCTTTTTCCACAAAGTCGCCGTCTTTGACCAGCCATGCGGCAAGTTGTACCTGTGTGATGGATTCTCCGGGACTCGGGACTTTAATTTCGATGCTCATAATATTTATCGGTTAATGATTTTACTTCAACGGATTCAGGAAATTGGCCTCGATGACCTTTTCGGGATTTTCGGCAAACGATTTCCAGCGGTTGCCGATGCAGATCATCCTGCACTCTTTTTTCACCATGGGGCAATTACATTCTTCGAAAGATTTTTCGATGATCTTGCGCTGCCGGACGGCATGGAATTTTGCCGATCCCGTGGCGGGGCTCCCGCTGGCCGGTCGTGCAACGTCCCTCAATTTTACCTCCGGAAAATATTGCGACATGAACAGCCACGCACCCATGTTTACCGGCTCCTCCTGCGACCAGATGTAATCGGTGGCATGGTGATATTTTTCGATCACCGCCCTGATCTGATCCACCGGCAGGGGATACAGTTGTTCCAGACGGATCAGCGCGGCAAAGTCCAGTCCTTTGGATTCTTTTTCTTCCAGGAGGTCGTAATAGAGCTTGCCGCTGCAAAAAATCACTCTTGTGATCTTTTCGGGGTCGGCCGTATCGTCGTCAATCACCTCCCTGAAACCTCCCGACAAAAAATCTTCCGTGGGAGAGACACACCGCGGATGACGCAATAGGCTTTTGGGCGTGAAAACGACCAGCGGTTTCCGGAAATCGCGGTGCATCTGCCGGCGCAGCACATGGAAAAAGTTGGCCGGTGTGGTGCAATTGACCAGTTGCATGTTGTACTCGGCCGCAAGTACCAGGAAACGCTCGATGCGTGCGCTCGAATGCTCCGGCCCCTGTCCTTCGTAGCCGTGCGGAAGAAACATCACCAGGTCGTTCATCACATTCCATTTATCCTCGGCGCTGCTCAAGTACTGATCAATGATGATCTGGGCACCGTTGTTGAAATCGCCGAACTGGGCTTCCCAGATGGTCAGGTTTTTGGGTGTCTCCAGCGCATAGCCGTATTCAAACCCCAGGACACCGTATTCCGAAAGCGGCGAATTGTACACTTCGAAGTGCGCACGGTCGTTGTTGACGGTGTGCAGGGGCACGTATTTTTCTTCCGACTCGTCCACGGTAAGCACGGCATGACGGTGCGAAAAGGTACCCCGCTCGCAGTCCTGCCCGCTCAACCTGACGGAATGCCCCTCCCGTATCAGCGTGCCGTAAGCCAGCAACTCGCCCATGGCCCAGTCGAGCCGGCCGGCCTCAAACACCATATTGCGCCGGTCCTGCTGCAGTTTCACGATCTTCCGGTAAAATTTCTTGTCCTCCGGCAGGGCGGTAATCTTTTCGGCAATTTCCAGCAAAAGCGCTTTCTCAACGCCCGTCGGAGGTGAAGTTTTAAAATCGGCTTCCGTGGCTTTTTTTATTCCTTTCCAGAAATCATCCATAAAAAACCGGATGGTGGTCTTTTTCTGTTTTTTCGATGCTTCGAAATTCTTTTCAAGGGTTTGGTTAAAACGTTTTTTCATTCCTTCCACATCCGAATCGGAAACGACCCCTTCCTCCAACAGTTTTTGCGCATAAATCTCAAAAGGATTGGGATGCTTTTCGATGGCTTTATACAACAAAGGCTGCGTAAAACGGGGCTCATCGCTTTCGTTGTGGCCGTATCTGCGATAGCACAACAGGTCGATGAACACATCCTGCCGGAACTTGTCCCTGAATTCCATGGCAAACTGAATGGTATGGATCACGGCTTCCACATCATCGCCGTTCACATGAAAAACCGGCGACTGCACCACTTTGGCAACATCGGTGCAGTAGGTGCTCGATCTGGCATCGAGGTAATTTGTTGTAAATCCGATCTGGTTGTTCACCACAATGTGGATGGTTCCGCCCGTTTGATAGCCTTTGAGTTTCGACATCTGTATCACCTCATAAACAACGCCCTGTCCGGCTACGGAGGCGTCGCCGTGGATGAGCATGGGCACCACCTTCCGGTTGTCGCCGTGATAAACATCGTCAATCTTGGCCCTTGCAATGCCTTCCACCACCGGGTCAACGGCTTCGAGGTGCGACGGGTTGGCCGCAAGGGTCAGCTTCACCTTTTTTCCGGTCAGCGATTCGCGGTAAGCCGAAAAGCCGAGATGGTATTTAACATCACCGAGAAGGGTTTCATCTTCATATTCTATTCCGCCGAACTCGGCAAAAATATCACCGTAGGGTTTCCGCATGATGTTGGTCAGCACGTTGAGCCTGCCGCGATGGGGCATCCCGATGATGAACTCTTCGGTACCGAGTTCGGCACCTTTTTCCACAATGGCATCCATAGCCGGTATCAGCGCTTCGGCACCCTCCAGCGAAAAACGTTTCTGCCCGGGAAAACGCTTGTGGATGAATTTTTCGAAATCCACTGCCCGGAGAAGCTTTTTCAGAATATAAATTTTATCGGTGGGCGAGAATGTCCGGGAGTTTTTGGTGCGTTCCATGTTTGCCCGCAGCCACGACATCACCTCCACATCGCGAATGAACATGAATTCGGCACCGATGCTTTTGCAATAGGTTTCGTCAAGATGCCGGATGATGTCGGAAAGTGTGGCTGTTCCGATACCGATCTCGTTGCCGGCATGAAATTTTTTATTCAGGTCGGACTCGTTCAGATCAAAGTTTCGGATGTCAAGCGTGGGGCGGTATTGTCTTCTTTTTCTTACGGGATTTGTTTTTGTGAACAGATGTCCCCGTTGCCGGTAGGCATTGATCAGGTTGATGACCTTGAACTCGGAAGGGTAATCCGTTCCGGCAGCCCCTGCCCGTGGCGGCTTTGTTTCATAATGCGTTTGCGCAAATTCAAAACCTTCGAAAAACTTCTTCCAGCTTTCGTCAACCGATGCCGGATCGGCTTTGTATTGCTCGTACAGGCTTTCGATATTTTCGTTTCCTGAATTGCCGAGATAGGTGAATTTATCCATGATCAACCGGGTTCCTCAATTTTATAAAAATATTTTTTTGCTGTTTTATCCGTCATAGTTAACATCTTTTCAGTTGCTTTGTTCAAAGAAACTTTCGGGAAAATTGATGAGGTAAACATGATGTACCGCTCTGGTAACTGCCGTGTAAAGCCACCTGAAAAATGAACGGTCGGGCTTTTGGCCGGGCAGATAGGGCGCGTCAATAAAAACATTTTCCCACTGGCCGCCCTGCGTTTTGTGGCAAGTCAGCGCATAGGCAAATTTCACCTGCAAAGCGTTGAAGTAAGGGTTGTTCTTTACTTTTTCAGCCCTGCGTTTACGGCTGGGAATGTCGTCGTAATCAAGGCTGACCTCGTCAAACAGCCGCTGGCTTTCGTTGTAAGACAACGACGGGGATTCCGACGTCAGGGTATCGAGCAGGAGTTTCACTTCCAACTCCGGCTCGTCGGGATAATCGGCAAGGCGGATGACGGCATCGGCAAAATGAAACGAATACACCGTCTCCACCTTTCTGATCTTTAACACCTCTATTATATCGCCGTTGGCAATAAAACCCGCTTTGGATTGTGCAGGCAGCCAGAAATAATTGTTCCTGACCACCATCAGAAAATCGCCGGCATCAATTTCATTTTCCCTGAAAAGAATCCGGCTCCTGATCTCCCGGTTATAAATGTTGGCTCTTTTGTTGGAGCGTGTTATCACAATGGTTTGATCGTCTCCCGTAACCGAATGAGCCGTCATGAGTTCATCTTCGAGCTCCCAGCCGTCCAGCCGGCGGATGTCTTTGAAATGGCCCGTATCGAACAGCGGCAGGTCAAAATCATTGTTTTGCAGTTTGAGCCGCAGCCTGGTGGCATTCATCAAAATCCCCGAATTCAGCGACTGACGCATTACTTCGCGCAGTTGCAGTTTGCGTACCGAAAGGCGGTAGGCCGTTTGCAGATAATGATCGTCCATGGCGGGCGAAATATCCAACCCCACCGGCGGGAGTTGTGCCACGTCACCAATAAGGATCAGCGAACAGTTTTTGCCGGATTTCACATACTCTACAAGATCGGTAAGCAGGTCGGCCCGGGCAACGAATTGTCCGTTGTCCGACGAAATCGTGCCCGGGATCATGGAGGCTTCGTCCACAATGAACAGCGTGTTGGTGTGCAGGTTGTCCATGCGGTGCAGCATCACCGATCCGTCGGCGGAGGTTCTGGGTTGATAGATCTTTTTATGGATGGTATGCGCCGGTTTGCCCGAATAGAGCGCCAGCACCTTTGCCGCACGTCCGGTGGGCGCCAGCAATACGGTTTTTATGCCGATCTCCGGTGCGGCTTTGACCAGTGCGCTCAACAATGACGTTTTTCCCGTACCGGCATAGCCGTTGAAAAGGAATACCTCATCCGCCTCCCGGTTCAGAATGAAATCGGCAAGCGCCAGGATCAGGATTCGCTGCCCTTCGGTGGGTGTGAAAGGGAAACGGCTAAAAATCAAATCTTCGACAGTACGGATGTTCATAACGGAAAAGTTATCTTTTTCAAATGTTAGCTATGTTGATAAAAAGCCGCATGAATTCAATTTGATGAAAATCAGCGAAGATTCGTACCAATATTTTTAAACAAGTGATGACGGCGAAAAAATCTTTATTTTTCCAACTTCACCGGACACCACTATTTTTCAATCACAAAACCGGAGGTTTCCACCTTTTCCGATCCGATCAACCGGATGAAATACATTCCGTTGGGCAGTGCCGATACATCAAGGATTCCCGTCCCCGCCATACTCCGGCCCAACACTTTGTTGCCGTAAATATCATACACAACAACCGTATGCAATCCGAACCGGGCGCTGCAACGTATGTTCAGTTTCCGGTTTGCCGGATTGGGAAATATTTGGGTTTTTCCGGAAAACGGTTCGCCGATACCCACGGGGAGAAAATCAATTTCCACCGTAACATCTTCGTCAGCAATTTCCGTGGTTCCGGTTGTTTCCAGATAGCCGTCCTTGGTAACCACAAAAGAATAATTTCCCGGTTCGTAACCCTCAAACACGGCAACGCCGTCGCCATCCGTAAATTTCATGGAATTGCCCATGTTGATCTGTGCGTCTTCGACGGGTACCGCACCTGCCTGTTCGGAAACTTCAAATGTGATGGAATAGACCGGACAGGCGTCCGATTCCACCCATTCGTCCCCGGCCATGTTCATGCAAATCCCGCTGTGACCTCCCGGGCCGACATCGGAAAGCACCGTTCCGCCGCATTCGTTGAATTTGTAATAGGCTATCAGGGTCGTATCGGTAGTTCCGGTGAAATTGGCGCACATGTTTTCGGCAATCTCACTTTGTGTTCGCGCAACATTCCATACCCGCACTTCATCAATGGTACCTTTAAAGTATTTATAAACCACATCGTTGGTTCTGCCGATCTCAAAAGGCTGGTCGTTGGCAGGGATGGGTGATGTGAAATATTTGGTGGCTTTCTGCTCCCCGTTCACATAAATTTTCATGTAACTTCTGTCGTAAGTGAAAGCGATGTGCGACCATTCGCCGGAAGGCAGGTTGGCATTGGTGGTTGAAGTATGCTGCCAGCCGATGGTGTTGCTGTAAAAGCCCACCTCCACCTCGTCGTTCAACAACCTCATCTGGTAGGGATGGGCATTGTCGCCATAGTTTTTGGACAACACGCCTTCCATGGGGATGTTGGTATTTTCCGGCTTGATCCACACCTCAAGGGTGATGGCCTCCGTAATATCGAAAGCACTTTCGTCTTCAATTTCCACATATTGGTTCACTCCGTTAAAATCAAGTGCTACATTACCGTACGAAAGTGAGGTGACGGTGATATAATCAATTTCGGTGAGCTGGTCGGAGCCCAGGCTGTTGGAAATTTCAAGGGTCACATCATAACTGCCTTCATTGAGATAGGTCACTTCCGGATTTTTTTCAAAACTCTCGGCGGGGATTCCTCCTTCGAAGGTCCAGTGCCACGTGTCGGGGCCACCGAGCGATGCATCGTAAAACTGCACCGTTCCGCCGGCACAAACGGTGGTGGTGCTGGCATCAATGAAAACGGTGGGCGGATAGATGGGAAGGGTAAAATAGGTCACCTCCTTGTTCCCGAAATTACTGTTTTCCACAATCACGGTATTGTTTCCGTCGGTAATGGAATAGTAACCGCTGAAGAATCCGTCCGAATCCATCATAACGAATTTATAACATCCCGCATCCACATCCAGTTCGATATCGTAAACGGAGTTGTTGGTGTAAGCATCACCCTGCTGGATCACATTGTTTTGTGCGTCGTACAATTTCCATGTTGTCCCCCATGCGTTGTAATCGGTTTCCAGATGCAGCATCACGGGCAGGCTCACCTCCGGCGGTACCCCGAAATCGGCCGAGGCTGTATCGTTGGCCGGGTTTTCATCCTGATTCCCATTTACCTCAAGGATCGTTACCGTGTAGGTATTTGCTCCCGCCTGTTCAAAAAATACCGCCGGGATTTCAAAATCCCTTGCCTGATACGGGCCCATTTGATCTCCTTCCCAAACAAATTCAACAGGGTTCTCACCGTTGACACTCACCTCCATCAGAACTGATGTGATGGTTTCCGATCCGTGATTGACCAGCGTTATTTTGCCCTCAACGTTGGAGCATGCCGACGGCGGTAAAGAGAGGCTTTCAATTCCGGCATCATAGGTACAACTGAAATTTGTCAACGAGGGAATACAACCGGAAGCATTGATGGTTTCGGTCTGATCTTCACTGATAAAGGATAATATCTCCAGATCGCCCAACCTTACGGGGACATCTTTTAATGCTTCGGGGATCGTGTAATTGTAATATTGATCAATAAAAGTACCGGAAACCGTCGGAGAGATCTCTTCGCCCCAGGTGTCCGTGATCATATCGCGCAACATGTGCTGATGCAGGTACAAACCGTCGGGTGTGATCATATCGGGATTGAACCAACTGCTCCACTGCGGGCCTTTCACATTGTTTTGGTTCATAACAACAGTGAGGCGGTTGGTTGTCAGCGGGCTGTTGCCGGTGTAATAGGTTTCAACATGCACGGTCATTTGACGTGTCTGAACATCAATACTGGCTTCGCAGGCCACGTTAACATACGCCGGTTGCGTGATGATCGTACCCATGTGCGCCTGCCACTGATCCAGGGAATAGGTGTATCCTGCGCCGAAATCATGGCGGTTGATCACCCCCGAAGGCCAGCCGCTGATGTTAAAGTACTGGGCAAGTTCGTCGCCGTAAACAGTCGTGTAGTCCGGTTGATTGCCTTGCGGAACGGCATAGGCACCCTGATGGATGGCGATGGCAAAAGCATCATCAGGATGGTCATTGAGAAAGATCTGTATCTCTTTGTGTCCCATGGGGCAAAATCCACAATTAAGCCCTGTAAAATCCTCGATGAGGGCATTTTTGTTCTCGGGCGAGGTGCTGACGATAGTTTGTCCAAACACAGCGGAAGTGGTCAGGATCATCAAAAGTTGTAAATAAAGTTTTTTCATTAGAATTTGATTTAGTTATGAATATTCGGACAAATGTAACCAAGCGTATTTGATTCGGAACAATGGCAAATCAATTTATTTTGATGATTTTTCCCGTGCTGATGCCGGAATCAGTTTTAACACGGTAGAGATAAACTCCCGGCTGAAGGGTTTGCCTTCCGCTGTTTTGCGGCTCCCAGTTGATGGAATAGTTGCCGGGGTTCAGCCTTTGCCGGGACATCGGTTTTCCCGCCGGCCTTCCGTTGAGATCGAATACCGCTATTTCAACCGTTGATGTCCGGTTCAGAGAAAACTCAAATGTTGTTCTTTGGCTGAAAGGATTGGGAGTGCAGTTGACCTGCAGGGCGGATGTATGGTCGTGTTCATGTTCGTCAATGCCCACAAAGTAATCGTCAAGCCCGAAAAACTTCAGGATTTGCACCAGCAGGTGTTGTCGTTCACCGAGCGTATCGGCCGACATCAGGCTGCCAAACTCCAGCATGGCCGCCACCGTCTTGTACATGTCGTTCTCGTATGCCACGGCGCACGAAAGGTAAGAAGAGGTATCGAGCATGAAAACGGGAAATGCTTCGTCTTGAGGCTCCAGATAATAGGGCAACAGCGTGAAAGACCCGGAGAAGTCAAAAGCCATTCCTTCGGTGAAGGTGCCGCTCACACCCGTCAATTGCTCAAACGAAAACCACGGCTGATCAATCTTCGTCACATGAAATTTTGAATGTACCGCCGTCGCAGGGTCCAGATACCAGGTGACGGTACCTTCCATGTAAAGGTTTCCGCCGCCATCCAGAAATTCGGCTAGTGTGTTCCCCTCGGCTTCCGAAAGCGGTGCACTGGTGTAAAAGGTGCCGAGACACAGCAGTACGGACGTATAAAGATCAATATTTCCGGGAATGGTATCACAGGTATCGTATTGTATGCCGATGCTGTCGAGCGCCACCTGAAATGCATCGGCTGAAATCGTGGATTGCGCTTTGTTGATCAAAAGCAACGGAAGGCGGCCTACGATCAGCGAAAAGTTTTCTGTCTGCATGATATCGGGGGCAATGGTAATCTCAAAATCAAAAAGCGCTTCATGCAACCACGGTGTGCCCGAATCGGCGGTGACGGAATAGGTGAGTGTTTTGCACTCGCCGGGTTTCATGTCCCCGAAAGACTGATTCGAAGGCTGGTTGATGGTGATGTAAGGGTCGTTAATGACCAATTCGCCAGTGACCGCTTCGGCAACGGTGGAGCCTTTATTGATGAGCGTCAGGAAGATGTCGGCGGTTTCTCCGGGATCCAACTGGTTATTGTTGTCGTCGCTCACCCTGTATTCCGTCAAAACCAGTTCCGGCGCATGGGTTTCGATAAATATTTTTCCGTGGCGCAGCGCTTCGGTGGCTGCCAGCTCCGTGTTGATGAGAATGGTGTATTCATCGGGGCACCCATCCGAAACCTGCATCAAAAAAGCATCTTCAACGGTAACCGACCCACCTGCGGGAATATCACCGAACGGGGTGCTGCCCACAACGATTTCCACGTTGGGGTCTTCGCTTTCGATTTGCATGTTCACATTGTGATAATCCGCAGCGGATATATTTTTGATCGCAACATCCAGCGTGATCTCTTCCCCGAACTGAACGATTGAATCGTTGCCGGCTTTGATCACGCAGGAATAGATCAATCCGTCGGAAAGTTGCAGCGTCTTTACGTCGCTCACGGCATGGTCGTCCGTTACCCTGACGGTGAGGTTACTGATCATGTCGTCAAGTTGCGGCGTTCCCGTGAGCAATCCCGATTTGTCAAGCGTGAGCCCTCCCGGCACAAGATCGGGGGTCAGGCTGTAGCTGCTCCATTTGGGTAAAACCGGTGTGTTGGAAGTCCCCACCAGCTTGTAATTTTCATCATCACCGGTGGAAACGCCGGCATACCAGAGCAAAGGTTCTTCCTCATCAATGTAATTGTAGTAATATTCGATTTTCCCGTCGGGATAAAGAATGACGGCAAATTCTCCTTTCCCGACCTCTTCCATTTGGGGATTGTAAAGTGTTTTTTTCCACCGGAAGGCAGCATGGGTTTCGTCGCCTTCGTACCACATTCCTTCGTCACCCTTGGGTACCGGTTTGCAGTACTTCACCGGCTTGGACAAAAATACGGCAATGTTTTTCATTTTTTTGAACAGCAGGAACGGATCGTTGTAATAGGGCCAGGGAAAGATCTCCTTATCAAAGAGGATGAATCCGTCCCAGTCGATATACAACGTATTGTAACTCTTTCCGTAAAAAGGAAAATCAAAATCTATCTGCTGTTCGGCATAATGGATATCATTTGACGGAAGTTCCAGTTGGACATCTTCAATTTGCGGAAAACCGGCGGTGCGTTTTTGCTGGTAATATTTGTTTTGCACTTCCCATTGATAAGGTTCGGTTCCCTGCTGGGCTTCAAGCTGTGCTTCGTAGGGCTGACCGTTAACGACAACGGGGAGTTCTTCGGTAACGATGTTCACTTTTTGGGTGGTAGGGGTAAAAGGTATCGAAAGGATCGTCACGTCGTTGTCTTTCACCGGAATATTTTCATCAGTACACAAAATTTCATTTGCCCCGTTGTTGTAATCAATGATGGAATAGCGCAAAATAACGCCGGTACCTTCGTTGAGCGGGTCAACTTCGTTGATCAGCAAAAATACGTTAACCGGAGCACCCTGATGGGTATAAGTCAGCAACGGCGTCAGGTCAAGCCCGAACTCGATGGTTTTTTTCTCTTCTTCCTCACGACCACCCTGCATGTAATTGTTTCCGCCCTGGTAATTGAACACCGGAAAGTTGAGGATATGCTCCGGGACATAAGATGAGGTGTCGGCCGAAATGCCGGCCATGACCTTGATCTTTCCGCGCGAGTCGTATTTCAGCGAAATTTTTGCAGTCAGCTCCGGTTCGTAAACCGCTTTGACATCCAGCACATGAACGGTATGGTTCCAAATCCCACCTTCATACATTTCGTCGGCAAACAATTTATACATCATATAGCAATACCCCGAGTCGGCCCAGTTATTGCCGTAGCTGTTGGCAAAGCGTATCCCTCCTATTTCCCAGTCATGCATGTCAACAACCCCGTCACCGTTGATGTCGATGTTGTTGGTGTATTGGCCGTCGCCGTTATAGTCCCAGCGGATGCTGTCGTTGTATCCGATAATGGTCATGGCGTGATTGGATTGCGTACCGTTAAACTGATATATGACCGTGCTGCCCGCTTCGGGTGTTCCGTCGGCCAGATAACCGTAGTTCCACGGGCTGACGGCATAGAAATTTGCAATCCCGCCAACGGGAGAGCCCTCAAGGTGGTCGAACAGCCAGTATTTAAGGGTTTCCAGCCCTTCGGGAGTTCCCGCCTTGATGATGTTCACCTTCCGCAGGCGGTTTTTCATGGCGGCATAGTATTTATCATACCCCGTGATCCAAATGATGCCGTCGTCAATGGCAAGGCCGCCGTATTCGTAAATGGTTGGTGTTCCCAAAGTCTTTAGTATTTCAAAACTATGGATATAACTGACGCCATACCATCCGTTGCCGTTGTTCATAAAGTTATAGGTAAAATGCGACGGATACTGATTGACGGAAGTATCGGCGGGCAGATTGCGGGCACGATCCATTTCGTAAGTGAAATTGTAAACAATGCCGGCGCTTTGACCGCATGAAGGCCCCACCTGATTAAAGACAGGCCTGAAATAAGGAAACACCGAATTGTCGAGTTTATACGGCAATTGCGGAAAACCATAACCGTCCGGAACAGCCAGCTCGGGAAGCCTGCTCAACAAAACAGAATCGTAAACGGTTAACGGCAATTCATCTCCCGCACGGAAAGTATTGTTATCCTGCGAAAGAACGGAAAGAGAAAAAACCGTCAATACCAAGACGAATAAAAACTTCATATTTTGTTTTATTTTTTTCAAATGCATGATCTTCTGTTAATTTTGAATATGATTTTTCC
The DNA here is from genome assembly GCA_029934065.1 of Bacteroidales bacterium. GTDB lineage: Bacteria > Bacteroidota > Bacteroidia > Bacteroidales > 4484-276 > 4484-276. Next base: position 785 of record JAOZMX010000094.1, on the reverse strand, counting down.
TGAACAGTCAACAAAAGTAATCATTTAAAAAGTAAGTACACGGAAGACGCTAATGGTCATCATATTTGCAGCGGACAACCGGGAAAACAATGTTTTTACATTTCATTAACAAAGTTTTGTTTTTCATTAACATGGGTTCCGGAAATGTTTCCGCACCTTTGTTTCATCAATAAAATATTCACACTAAAAACTTTTAAACGATGAAAAAAATTACAACACTGCTGACCGTATTTATGATGTTAACAGCCATCACGTTGACCGCCCAGGAAGCCGAAACGGCAAAACTGTTATCTGCCTCGGGTAAAGTGATCAAAACAGGCCCCAAAGCACAATGGGACAAAAAGGTTTACGACATGGGTGAGATACAGTACCGCGTACCGAAAGAAGCCGAGTTTACGCTGACCAACACGGGTAACGAACCGTTGTTCATCACTTATGCCAAAGCATCATGCGGATGCACCAACCTGAAATATTCCAAAGACCCGATCCTCCCCGGCAAATCCACCACCATGTCGGTAACCTACAATGCAAGCGGAAACGGCTCGTTCAGAAAAACCATTTCAGTACAGACCAACGCAGACGAGTCGCGCACCGTCCTGCAGATCAAAGGCAAAGTGATCAGGAACGAAGAGGTGGATCAAAAGAAATAATCTGCCTTTTTCAGGAGAGTTCAGGCCGGCAATGGCCTGTGGGCCGGCTTCGCCTTCGCCAAGGCTTCGGCGAACAGAGAACATCTAAAATCTCAAATCGTTAATCTGAAATCTGAAATCAATATCACATATCAA
>JAOZMX010000272.1 GCA_029934065.1 Bacteroidales bacterium | reverse complement strand
CCTTCTGTTAATATTGATCATTGCCTCCGTTGCGGGTAAAGGGCAAAACATCAGGGTTGGATTTGTGGGAGAACGAAAGCTCCGGCAAGCCTCCGTTTCGACAAAAGCAGCATGGCTGTATCTTAAAAACAACAAAAATGTCGTAGCGAAATACCTTACTCCCGAAAAACTAAAACATGCAAACCGGTTAAAAAAATATGATGTTTTGTGGTTTTATTATCCAGACAGTTGCTGCAACACGGACATTTTCTCAACGAAGATGCTCAAAAATATCGATTCGTATGTTACAGCGGGGGGCCATCTGCTCCTGACACAAGCTGCCGTCAGGTTGATCAACACCCTTGGCATTGAGCCCAATCCCGTTGAACAAGCCTCAAAGGAGGCCACCGATTCGGGATACGGAAGAATGCTCGGATTTCATGCGTTCCTGTCGCACCCCATTTTTGAGGGATTAAACGGCGGCGCTTACGTTCTGAAACCGTCGGCCGATATTGATGTTACTCAATACGGATTTTTCGGCGACAATCTCCCGGGCACCGGAAAAGTGGTCGCCGTTGACTGGGATTACATCTTTCTGCGTGAAAACAAAAAGATCATTCTGGAATATGAACCGGGTAAAGGAAAGATACTTGCCGTGGGAGGATATATCAACCTTGAATATCCTGCAAAAGAAAATGCCCTCAACGGAGAAACATACAATGTCAACCGTCTTCATCTCGAAAAATTTATTGCCAATTGTCTGGATTATCTGGCAGGTAAATCCGGGAAGACACCTGCCCGTTACTGGAACTATCAAACCCTGGAGGTAAATCCGTTTGATTCGGAAAAAATTAATCTCTATCCGTTGATGCGTCCGTTGGTAAAGTCGCATCCATGGGAGATGTCCGGGGAACAACAAAATCTCTCTCGCCGTTATGCCACGGATGATTTTTGGGATGTTGCAGGACAACGGATTCTGTTGACCGGAAAAGAAAGCGGGGGCATCGAAGAGATATGGACACATCCGTTCATGGCCTTCAGAGACTATGAGGCCGGCATCAGGTTTTCGTATGCCGACACCATTTTGTGGCTCAACGATCAAGAGCCTTCCGTCACTGTGACACCGGAAGCCCTAACAAGGTTATACCGCTTTAAACGCGCGTTTCTGAAAGAGGTGATCACTGCCTCACCTGATAACGCCGGAGCGGTAATCCATTATGAATACAGGGGCGTTTATCCTGCCGAAATCTACATCCGGTTCAAGTCCAACGAAAGGCTGATGTGGCCCTATTCCTCCAACGTCTTCGGCGGACTGAAATATGATTTCAATGAACAACTGAATGCCTTTGTTGTTACCGATCCCACGGAAAATTTCGTCAGTCTGCTGGGCACCAACAAACCCGCCAGGTTTGTTCATTTCAATTCATCACCCATGCTGCCGGCATTCAGGAGGGTACTCAATCCCATCGGCAATTATTCCGCCATTGATGCCACCGATTCTCTATGGCGTGCAACACCCGCCCCCGGACAACTGCTTGTTGCGGGGCTGACGGCCATCCCGTTGGAGATGAACGACAACTTCGATGTGGTGATTGCCGCCGGCAGCCAGGGGATGGAAAATGCCGTTGCACTTTTTCAGCAAATTGTTGCCGATCCCTCAAAACTATTTCAAGCCTCCCGGCAATACAAAAGGAAATTTAAAAACAACATGCTGCGCATCACCACTCCTGACACGCTTTTCAACCGCGGCTACCAGTGGGCGCTCGAAGGTGCCGATCGCTTTTATGTTAACACACCCGGCATCGGAAAATCACTTGTGGCAGGCTACGGCACCACAGCCACAGGCTGGGACGGCGGACACAAGGTCAACGGCCGTCCGGGTTATGCCTGGTATTTCGGCAGGGATTCCGAATGGAGCGGTATGGCGCTGTTGCATTACGGCGATTTTGAAAAAGTAAAAAACATCCTGACCCTTCTTCAGGATTACCAGGACCTGAACGGAAAGATATTGCACGAACTGAGCACCTCCGGCATCGTCCATTACGATGCTGCAGATGCCACGCCGCTTTACGTGGTTCTGGCCGGAAGATACCTGATGCACAGCGGCGACACGGCATTCATCAAAGCCTCGTGGCCGCATATTTCGGCAGCACTCAACTACATGTACTCCACCGATACCGACGGCGACGGACTGATAGAGAACACCAATGTGGGCCACGGCTGGGTTGAAGGCGGCGGACTTTTCGGGTCGCACACTTCGCTCTATCTTGCGTCGTGCCAGGCCGAAGCGCTCAAAATGGCCGCTTATATGGCAAAACATACGGGCAAAACCGAAGCGATGCAAAAATACGAGGCTGACCACAAAAAGGTCACTGGCATGATCAACAATCTTTTTTGGAACAAGGAAGAGCAATGTTTTTATCACGGACTCAAACAGGACGGTTCGTTCATTGATGAAGAGAGCATCATGTCGGTCATTCCCGTTTTGTTTGATCAAGCCGGGGAACATTCCACCGACACACTGCTGGAGGCCTTTGCCGGCAACGAATACACCGCCGACTGGGGTGTTCGCATCGTCAGCGAGCAAAGCAAACTGTTCCATCCGCATGGCTACCATACCGGAAGTGTATGGCCGCTTTATACCGGCTGGACGGCACTTGCCGAATATCGTTCGGGACGGCCTGTTCAGGGTTTCTCCCATACCATGAACAACATGCTTGTTTATCAAAACTGGGCACTGGGATTCATCGAAGAGGTGCTCAACGGCATCGAATACAAACCCTCCGGCGTATGCCACCACCAATGCTGGTCGGAAACCATGACGCTGCAACCTGCCATTGAGGGTATGCTGGGCCTGATGCCCGACGCACCGGCAAACAGGCTCACCTTTTCGCCCCGTTTTCCCGCCGACTGGGATACGGTTACCGTTGATAACATCAGCATAGGAAAACACCGGATCGGTTTCAGATACGAACGGGACAGCACCACAATCACATACACATTCGTCAACAACGGAGACCTTCCGCTGAGCATTCGCTTTGCTCCTACCCTGCCCAAAGGATGCGTGATCAAAAACAAATTTCTTGACGGAAAAATGTTGCGCCCGGCTGATCACAGGGACACGTTGACTTTCACCTTGTCGGACAAACACGTCATTACGTACCGGTACGAATACGGCACGGAGGTTTTACCCGTAATCAACCATCCAAAACCGGGTTATCCGCCGGAAGGTTTGAGGATCATCTCCGACCGGCTGACCGGCAATGTGTATGAGATCAAACTGCAGGCGCCCTCGGGCACCCGGGAAGAATTTCAGGTTTACATTCACGGACACCATCCCGTTAAGGTTGAAAAAGCCGAAAGATATGCACAAGAAGGTGAGATTTACCGTTTTAAAGTTGATTTTCCGAACACTACCCGAAAGTATGCTTTTCAAACGGTGAGAATTTATCTTGACTAACATCAGTGTTTATGGCAAAAAAATTGTAATGTTGCGCTCCGACCGATGAAATACACAAAACTGAAGATATCGCTGCTGGTAATTTTTCCGCTGTTTTTCTTTGCATCCTGCAAAACTTACGATTATTTCAACATCGAGATCCTTGAGCCTGCCGAACTGATCCTTCCGCAGGAGATGGACACA
>JAOZMX010000093.1:3321-13637 GCA_029934065.1 Bacteroidales bacterium | reverse complement strand
CAACTTTCCTGAATAACACCAGCTATTTATTGACAAGAAACAAATGCCGGGATTTTTATTTGTCAAATTGACTTTCGTCGAACACCAGAGCCTGATAGGTATAAATTTCCGCATCTCTCCACCCGTCCCAACCGATGCCTGCTTTGTCGCGTGCGCAGTGTCCCAGAAACTCTTCGAGACTCCATCCCGTGCTGGTAGCCACCTGCGGAAGAAACGTCCCCGCATTCCAGCCTTTTTTGATGTAAATGCCGTCCCTGCCCAGTTTGATCTCGTCAATGGAATTGATTTTTTTCATGGGCGTTAATACCGATATTTCAATTTCGATCTTATCCAGTTCGTCGGGTTTCACGCGCGAAAAGCGATAATCTTTGGTGGATGCCGAAATGGCCATATCCTGCACGACGAGGTACAATGGTTTGTCGGGTCTGAAAGTGCCGATGCATCCGCGCAACGCACCGTCTTTATTCAGTGTCACAAAGGCGCCCAACGGAGTTTTGAGCGTTTGGGAAAACCCGGTGGTGTCAATTTCGGGAATCTCCCCGTGACGGATATAACTTTCAAGGGTTTCACGGGCAATGTGGAGCAGGTTTTTTTTGTCTTGATCAGTAAGCGAAAATTCCAACCCGTTTTCTTTTTTTTGCTGTTCCACAACGATGGACCAGTAACCTACCACCCGGATTTTATCGCCGTAATCCGTATCACCCGAATTGCGGTAAAGCAGCGGAACAATTTTCACTTCATCCGTTTGGCTTGTCATTTCCAGCAATGTCAACACCGATGTCCAGCCGCAAATGCTCGTTGCCAGATTCGGGATGCCTTTTCGCTCATTGGCGGCAAGCGTATCCATAAATGTTTCGGGCGAGTTGCTGACGATGGCTTCGGAAGTGGCATGGTCAACCTTCACCGCATCATCGTACGGGGGATAGTGCGAAAAGTCGGTGCTGATAACAAACAGATTGCGCTCATTGAGGTAGGGTTTCAATGCTTTGGCCACTTTTTTGATCGTACTTGCCGACTGGGTACCCATCACGATGGGGACAATCTTAAACTCACGCTTCATCCGGTATTGCAAAAACGGCAGTTGAACCTCGATGGTGTGCTCCTGTGTATGTGCCTCAGCATTAAATGTAAAAACCTTGTTTTCGTCCGTCAGCTTTTGCGCAAGCTCGTGGTCAACCTTCACCCTGCCCAGAGGTGTGACGTAATCGCCTTTGTTGTATATGGACGCCCCGTCGAAATAGGTGTAATGGCTGGAGCCGATGACGAAAATATGCTCATAGTCCTTTTCCGGATCAATCTGGTTGAAACTTGTTGCCGCCACAACTCCCGAAAAGACATATCCCGCATGGGGTGTGATGATCGCCAGAACGTTGCTGCTCTTTTTCGGCAATGCTTCATCAAAAAGCTGTGCCATCTCGTTCTTCAATGCCAGTTCACCCGCAGGGTAAAATTTCCCGGCCACGACAGGCTGGCGATCCTGCCGGCTTCCGCTATTTTGTCCTGTGATATTTTTACCGAAAATTCCCATGATCATAACCATTAAAAGACAAACAACCGATTTTTTCATTGTTCAATAACATGTTTTGATATAGTTTTGTTCCAAAGACAGCAAATATACGGCATGTTGAAGAATAAGTCAAGTAAAATATTATTTTCCGTTTTTGTGGCCGGGTTTAGCGCTCTCGTGGCACAGATTGTTTATTTGCGTGAATTTTTAAATGTCTTCGGTGGCAACGAACTGATTGTGGGAATGCTCCTCGGCAACTGGATGGTGCTGACAGGTGGCGGAGCATGGATTGCCGGCAAAATCCGGTCGCGTGGCAGCGGGATCGGCAAAATCCTTTCGGGCCAGTTGTTGATCACGATCATTCTTCCCGTTTCGGTAGGGGCGATCTATTGGGCAAAAGCAAGGTTTTATCCTCCCGGAACCCTGCCGGGATTTTATCATTCGTTTTTGTTTTCCCTGACGATCATGGCACCGTTTACATTGGTTTCGGGAGGTTTGTTCACACTTTTGGCGCATGAACTTTCGAAGATGTCCGGACGGCAAAAAGCACAGCAGGTTTACGGCATTGAGGCTGCCGGCAGCCTTTTGGGCGGCCTTCTCTTTACTTTTGTTTTGTTGAGATACCTCACAACTTTTCAAATCGTTTTTTCGGTTTCGGCGGTAAATGTGCTGGCAGGCTGCCTGCTGGCGGTACAGAAACCGTATCTCATTCCCAAACGAGGGCTTTTTGTTGTCCTGATCACCGTGTTGTTCATGCTTCCTTTTCATATCAATTTTGATCAACTTGCCAAAACACTTGTCTTCCGGGGACAACAAATCCTTTTGAACAAAGAAACGCCCTATGGAAACCTTGTTGTGACCAAAACCGGCCCACAGATCAATTTTTTCGAAAACGGGATTTCGCTCTTCTCATCCGATAACCGTATTGCCTGTGAAGAAGCAGTGCATTATGCCATGTTGCAACACAAAACCCCCAAAAACGTGCTTGTGGTTTCGGGCGATATTACCGGTCTGGCAACAGAGATTATGAAATACGGGGTTGATACCATTATTTATGTAAATGTCAATCCTTTTCTGGTGGGTGCCATGAAACGGTATGCCGGATTAAAGGATAGCGTGGTCAATATCCGCATTGCCGATCCCCGGAAATACATTCTTGAAACCCATTCCCGTTTCGACGTTGTGTTGTTGAACAATCCGCCGCCGGCTACTCTGCAGCTCAACAGGTTTTATACGTATGAATTTTATTCCGGACTCAAAAGAGTGCTCAATCCGGGAGGTGTGATTTCACTGCCCCTTCCGGGAGGTGCCAACTACCTGAACGCCGAAGCGGCGCAATTAACGGGAATTTTGTTCAACACATTGAAAAAAAGTTTTAAAAATGTGATGCTCTATCCGGGCGAGTCCAATTATCTGCTGGCATCCGACGACACGCTCCGCAGCGACATGGCAGCTTTGCTGTCGGAGAAAAATTTAAACAACGAATTTGTCAACCCGTACTACATCAACGATGACCTGGTGCGGCTAAAAACGGAATCCATCCTAAAACTGTTGAACCCCGAAGAGCCGGTGAACAGGGATTTCAAGCCCGCGGCCTATTTTTCCCAGATCGGTTACTACCTTTCCTGGTACGGTCAAAAAATAAGATGGATTCAGGGAGTTGCAATCATTGTGTTGCTTCTTGTCTTTTTACTGTCGGGAACCTTTAACAAAGCGTTGTTGGTTACCGGATTTACGGCATCGGTGGTGGAGGTGGTAACCCTGTTGGCTTTTCAAATATTTTTCGGCCAGTTGTATCAGGCTCTGGCACTGCTCATCGCTGTTTTTATGGCGGGAATTACGATTGGTGTCCACATGGCCGGCAGGTATGCTCTCAAGGTCAGCCGCAAACGGTTTGCGTTGAATCAGGGAATAATCGGGGTGCTCGTTCCGGTGGTTTTTCTCTCATTCGGATTTTTTGCGGATAACATGTTTTGTTACCTCTTGCCGAAGATGTTGTTGTATCTGACCATGCTGATTTTCGGCGTGCTCACCGGCATTCAGTTTGCCTCGGCAATGGCTTTGCAAAACCGGAACCGTACCGCGGCAGCTTCTTCGGCCTATGCCGCCGATCTGCTGGGTGCGGCAGGCGGTGCGGTTTTGTCGTCGGTGTTGTTGATCCCCGTGCTGGGATTGCCCGTTACGGCTTTTGTGCTTTTCGGCGTTAACATCCTGACTGCATTATTTGTTTTGAAATGAGTTTTGCAAACCGCACCGACGGATTCTTAAAGGGCGTTTTCCGGAAAGAAATATCCAGAATCCAATGGTGTTTCGGTTGTAAAACATCCAAAATCCAATAGTGTTTCAGATAAAAAACATCTAAAATCCAATGGTGTTTTGGAATAATTAATTATTTTTGCGGAAAAAATGAAACGGTTAATAGAATCATATTTTGAAGCCTGGAAAAAGGATAAAAATCGCAAACCGCTAATTGTCAGAGGAGCAAGGCAGGTCGGTAAAACATATTCCATCGAAAAATTCGGGAGGGAATCATTTGAGTACTTTCTGAAAGTTGATGCCGAACAAGATGAAAATTTAAAAGAGGTATTTAAAAGTAAGAATCCGGAACGTATCATCAATGAACTTTCGGCATATTACGGCATTCCGGTGATCGAAAACAAAACGTTACTTTTCATAGATGAGATTCAGGCTGCTCCCGAGGCGATTGTTTCATTGCGGTATTTTCGGGAGCAAATGCCGAAGTTGCATGTTATCGCTGCGGGTTCGCTGCTCGATTACACATTAAACGAATTACCGTACGCAATGCCTGTCGGCAGGGTGGAATTTGCCTACATGTATCCGCTAAATTTCAAGGAATTTTTACTGGCCAACGACAAGAGCGGACTGGTTGATTATTTGAGTGGGTTTTCTTTTGGAAAGCCTTACAGTACGGCTTTGCACCAAAGGATTATCGAATATTTGAGGCTCTACTTTTTTATAGGAGGAATGCCCGAGGCTGTCAGGATTTATGTTGAATCAAAGAATTTTATTGAAGTAGAAAAGGTACACTCCGGAATATTAACCTCGTTTCAATATGATTTTGCAAAATACGGTTCAAGAAAACAACGGGAGTACCTGAAAGATTGTCTTTTGTTTGCCGCAAAAAATGTTGGCAGGAAAGTTAAATACACGGCCATCAATAAAAACGTTCATTCCTCATACCTGAAAAATGCATTCATAAAATTGGAAATGAACCGGATCATTCATCTTGTCCGGAAGACCAAATCGTCAATGGTGCCCATTAATCAATATGTTGACGAAAATGTATTCAAGCCTCTTTTTTTGGATATCGGACTGATGTGTAATTTGTCGAGGATAAAATTAACGGATATAAAAGACCCGTTTTTGGATTTTGAGGGGGCTTTGGCAGAACAATTTGCCGGACAGGAACTGATTGCTTCATTTGCTTTTTACGATGATGCAAAACTCTATTATTGGACACGGGATGAAAAAAATGCAAATGCAGAGATAGATTACCTTTTGCAGGTTGAAAACAAGATTTATCCCGTTGAAGTAAAGGCGGGGAAAACCGGAACTTTGAAATCATTGCAGGTTTATCTTGCCGAAAAAAAGATGAAAACCGGAATACGGCTTAATACCGATTTGCCGGATTTGGCAAAAGGTCTTAAAGCAGTTGTTAACGTGAAAGGAAAGAGGAGGGAGCTTACTTACGATCTTGTTTCGGTTCCGGTTTATCTGGCTGCTGATTTGCCATCCATCATCAAACAAACACAAAATTTGTCGAAATAATGACTCCCATCATTCAGATAGCAGGAATCATCGACCGCGAGGATGCCCTGACGGCGGTTCGTGCGGGAGCCACTCACCTGGGTTTTCCGTTGCGGCTTGACGTGCATGCCGAAGACCTTACCGAAGCCGAAGCGGCGGAAATCATCCGCGCTCTGCCCCGCACCGTTATGCCGGTGTTGATCACCTATCTCAATAAAGCTTCGCAGGTGGTTGAGCTTTGCGATTTATTGGGATGTGCTGCCGTGCAGCTTCACGGCAATATTGACGTTAACGAGGTTCAACTCATCAAAATCCTGCGGCCGCAGACCAGGGTATGGAAAAGTCTTGTGGTGGGGGAAAATAATTTTGATGAACTTAAACAGAATCTTGCGATGTTTCAGCCGTTTGTCGAAGCATTTATCACCGACACTTTCGATCCCGATACGGGAGCCTCCGGTGCCACCGGCAAAAAACACGATTGGAAGATCAGCAAAAAACTGGCGGCAATATCCGAAAAACCCGTTGTGCTTGCCGGCGGGCTGACGGCCGAAAATGTTTTCGACGCCGTTGTTGAAGTACAGCCCTCGGGAGTGGATGCCCATACGGGGCTCGAAGATCAATCCGGAAGAAAAGACCCGGAGAAATGCAGGCAATTTGTTGCCGAAGCGCTGCGCGGATTTGCAGCGGGCGGGGAATAAACAAATCCCGAAATCCCTTTGGCATTCTTTTCACGGTTGTTTTTTTTCTTCAATCTTTTTTGCGATTTTTTTTAATGCACGGTTTTGCGAAAGCTGCTCACGGATAAATTGATTGATCAGGTTTTGTAGCTCCGACGCCTGACGGTTTTTTTTCGGATTGTTTTTTGTGGCTTTGGCTTCCATCTCAATTTGAAAAATAACAGATGCCAAATATACACCATTTGGATGCGTTTGTCAAGACCTGTTACCTGCACAAAACCTGCACAAGGATTTATTTTTTGGCGCCGGTGTGAGGAAAAAACACCATCGGAGGCAGTGGAAACCGTGCCGGCAGAAATTTACAACTTGTTCAGGAAAGCAACGAGGTTGTCTTCGGTTGAGAGATTAAGTTTTTTGCGCAGCCTGTATCGTGCCACTTCAACGGCGCGCACACTTTGAAAAGTAATGGCGGAGATGTCTTTGGACGACATGTTAAGCCTCAGCAGCGCACAAAGCTTGCGCTCGTTGGGCGAGAGAGCGGGAAAACGTTTTCCCAGATGATCGTAAAAACCGGTATGAACACCGGCAAAACGCACCTCAAACTCCCGCCAAAGTCCGGTACGGTTGTATTGTTTCAATTTGTTGACAATGCTCAACAGGATTTCCCTCTCTTTTTCCGTCCTGACGCTTTGGCTCAAAACTTTCAGATCGTTCAAAATTTCAACATTCAGTTCATTCTGCTTTGCCAGTGAAAGCGCTTTGGAGGTCAGTTCACGGTTTTGAAAATCCAGCTTTTCCCGTAAATTCCTGTTGCGCTCTTCGGCTAATTTTCGTTTTTGGGAATGCACCTTTTTCACCTGAAATACAATGATCATAAGCAGCACAATAATCAATCCCAGCAAAGCGATCCCCATGACGAGTTTTTGATTCCTGGCTTTTCCGATTTCAATGTCTTTTTTCAGCAATAAGTTTTCCCGTTCCTTTTTTTCGGTTTCGTATTTGGTTTGCATCTCTGCAATTTGCTTTGCATTTTCTTCAACAAAAATACTGTCCTTAAGTGCCGTATATTTGTCAAATACATCAAGGAAGTTTTCGTAATCACCTTTTGCGGCATATATCTTCGATAAACTTTTGTAACATTTTTTCAAAAGTTCTTGTGCGCTGATCTCTTTTGCAATGTTTTCGGCTTGTGTTACGTAATAATAGGCCGAATCGGGATCATTGAATTCGATGTAAAGGTTTCCGATGTTCCGGTAGCTTTCGGCAGCGGCGTATTTGTCCCCGATCTGCTTTTTAAGTGCGAGCGCTTTCCGGTAATACTCAAGCGCTTTCCGGTATTTTCCCTGTTTTTCGTACACCAGGCCGATGTTGTTGGTCAGGTAGCTTTGAAACTGTTTGTCGTTGGGATTTTTGTTGGTTTCAAGCGCTTTCTGGTAATATTTCAGGGCTTTGGATGTGTCGTTCAGAGAAATATAGACATTGCCCATGTTGGCCAGACAACGGGATGACATTTTTGTATTTCCCGACCGGGCGTAGAGCTCATAAGCACGTGTGTGGTATTTGATCGCATTTTTATATTGCTTCAGATAAACAAATATACCACCCAAATTGACGCACGTACCGGCAATATTTACGGAGTCGCCGAGCTCCTCGAAAATCTCCAGCGCATTCAGATTAAATGCCAGTGCCTGATCGTATTTGGCGGTGCTTGCATAAACCCGTCCGATGCCTTTTAATGTCCTTGCCGTATTGTACCTGTCGCCCAGATTTCTGAAAAGCTCCAGTGCATTGTTATAATTTTGTAAAGCCTGCTCCATATCTCCCGCTTTGAAACAGATAAACCCCAAATTTTGCAAAGCTTTTGCAAGGATCGTATCATTATGGGATTGCTTCGATAGTTCGATGGTCTTTTGCATATAAATACGGGCCGAATCCTGATTTTTTGCTTGAAGAAAAATCTTTGCCATGTTAAACGTTGCCGACAGGGAACCTTGCACATCGTTCAGTCCCCGGGCAAGAACAAGTGCTTCTCGTGCATAATTCATCGCTTCTTCGGGCGATTTGTTTAGGTGGGTTTCGGCCAGATGGTTGAGGGCCGTGACCCGGTTCCGCAGGATTGCCGTATTACCGGGGTTTTCCAATGTGTCGCTATTGTCGGCCCCATACGATGCAACAACGAAAACGAGGGAAAAAACAAAAATGTGTAACCTTATTTTCATGCAATAGCTGTTTTCTTTTTTACCTTTTCAAATATCAAAAAATATACAACTGTGCTTCATTAAATGTTTTTGTGTTAATGTGTGCCCGCCGCCGGCAAGACTTATTCCTCGTCCAGCGACTCTTTAAATTCCGGCTTAATCTTCACCCCGTCATATTTTTTTTCGATGCCGTTTTCGTAGGTGATCACAAGAAGCAATGTCCCGTCGGAATTGTAGATTTTACGGGTTCCCTCTTTCATTCCCATAATGTAGTTGATCTCGTCCCTTATTTTGCCGTCGGGCCAGTAATAGACATGCTTTCCATTGGGGTTGTCGTCAATGAATTCACCTTCGAAAAGCAGCGTTCCGTCGCCTGCATACGATTTCCACACTCCGTTGCGCATGCCGTAAGAATAGCTGCCTTCCTCGCGGTGGTCGCCGTAATGATAGATCCACGGGCCTTCTTCCATGCCTTCGATGTATTCGCCTTCGGCGATAACGCTTCCGTCCTCGGCATACTCGGTCCACATTCCGTCCGGCAGGCCGTTGAGGTAGCTCTCCTCGCGCAACAGGGCGCCGGAGGGATAATACCAGACCCAGTCGCCCTTGGGCCTTCCTTTTTTATCGTAGCTGCCGGTTTGTTCCACCTGTCCGTTTTTGTAATAATAAACCCACTTGCCCGTTTTGATCCCCTTGGAATACTTTCCTTCGGCTTTAAGTTGTCCGTTGGGGTAAAACTCTTTCCACGGCCCGTCTTTCAGCCCGTCCTCTTTCACAATCCCTTCGCCGACGATTTTTCCGTGATCGAAAAGATATCCGGCGGTGATGTTCCCTTCTTCGTCGTACTCGCGTCGCACTCCCTGCGGCACACCGTTCAGGTAACTTTGCACCACTTTTATTTTTCCGTCGGGATAATACTCTTTTTCAACATTCAGCCGCACGAGTTCCACTGCGTTTTCCTGCTTTTCGCCATCCACCCATTTGGAGGTGGCGATCAGTTTCCCCGTTTCGTCATATTCTTTAAAATAGCCGTTTTTCAGGTCGTTGCGATAGGTGCCTTCTTCACGCACCAGTCCGTTGTCGTAAAAGAATTTCCACAGCCCCTGTTTCCGGCCTTCGTTGTCAAGCCGGTTGATCTTTTCGCGGCTGACTATGTAACCTTTTTTGTAAGTCGTCAGCGTTACCACCCTTCCGTCTTCGGCATACTCCTTGGCCAGACCGTCTTCCCTTCCGTCTTTGAAATTTACCGTTTTAAAAACCGTTGAATCGGGGTAATACCAGGTTGTGAGCCCCTGTTTTACGTCGTCAATAAAATTTTCGGTGATGATCTGATCTTCGAGGATGGTGGTGCGCAATCCGTTTTTCATCCCGTTTTTGTAAGTGATCATCAATGTCAGCTTACCGTTCTCATCGTAAAATTTCCAGAGGCTGTCCAGCAGGAAATCTTTCCTGTTGCCTTCCGATTTCAAAACGCCGTTTTCGTAATAGGTTTTCCAGTAGCCGTCGGGCTTGCCCCCGCGCATTGTCCCCTCACTCGAAACATTTCCGTTTTCATAAAAAAACTTGTTGTAGCCGTCGGGGTTGATCTCATTTTGCGAGAACACCGCCGCCGCCGCCAGCAAAAACAAAAACAGAAGTAATGCCTTTTTATGTTTCATTTCAATTCAGTTTACCGGGCATCAGGTTAACGCACAGTATTTTTCATTATTTTAACCTCATCGAACTACCCGATAGAGAATCCAAAATTATAAAAGTTTATCAATGCAGCAGAATAAATCCGGTTAATGTTTGGATTTTTAACTGATATTTTGTACCTTTGGGCAATATTGCACTCAATTTCAATTAACCTCTCCGTTAACACGGACCAAAACGAGATCATATGAAAAAAATAGTGCGTTCTTTTACTGCGCTGTTTTTGTTGGCCGTTTTTGCAAATCCCCTTGCTGCGCAGGAGTTTCAGCCCCAATCCACGGCAATCATCACACAGCAAACTGCTCCTTCGGACGACATTTCGTTATATGAACAGATGTCAAATCCGGCGACGACAGGGACCGTTTCACAGGATTTTACCGATTACCCGACCTATTCGTGTCAGGCGGCGGATGATTTTACCGTACCCGGCGGGATCACCTGGTTTATCTCGGAAGTAGATGTCTCCGGTTTTTA
>JAOZMX010000093.1:0-3221 GCA_029934065.1 Bacteroidales bacterium | reverse complement strand
ACGGCATCTTTACCGCAGGAGGCGAAAACAACACCATCCAAAGCTGGGACTGCAAAAAAGGGTTTGCGATCAAAATGAGCGGCGAGAACCGGTTGCTTATCAAAGGAACAATCCCACAAAACGACAGCATTTCTGTCTCCCAGGGATGGAACATGATTCCTGTTTTGTCTGACCAACCCGTGGATGTCCCGCAACTGACGGCCCAATATCCGCAAATAAAGGCCATAAAAGAGGTGGCCGGAGCAAAAGTTTTCCTGCGCGATAACGATATTGCTACCCTCACGGAGTTGTTACCGGGTAAGTCTTATTATTTGCTGGCAGACGAAACATTCGAATTAAACTTCGGCGAGTAGCACACTCGCTCCGGGCACTATCCGAAACGCTCTTCCATCGGTATTTTTTTGATGTATTTCTGTTTTGCACCGGCGATGCACCCATCAATGATTGATGTTTGATTTAGAATGGAAATAAATTAGAGTTTAAATACCTGAATGGTGTTTTTTTTAGTTTTCTTTGTCAGACGAGATAATCGGGTAATCTTTAAATTTTTTTTTCATGTCTAAAATCTTTTCTCTTTCCGAGGCCGGCTCCATTGCCATCCACAGCATGATTTTAATTGCTCAATCCGACAAAAAACTGAATGTTCAGAGCATTGCAGAGCGTACTCAATCATCGCGGCATCACATTGCCAAAGTAATGCAACGTCTGGTAAAAGAGGGTTTTCTAAAATCGAACAGGGGGCCTCGCGGAGGTTTCAGCCTCAACCGGCCGCCGGAAGAGATCAATTTTCTGGACATTTACGAATCCATCGAAGGAAAAATAAAAATTACGGACTGCCCCATGGAAAATGCGGTTTGCCCGTTCGAGAGCTGTATTTTTGAGAATGTGATCCAGGATCTGACCGGGGAATTCATTGAATATCTGAAGGGTAGGAATATATCCCAGTTTTTATAATCAAACCGGCTCATTCAAATCTTCGGAACCATGTTAAGTCGTTTTTTCTTGCTTGCTTTGACCATATTCAGCATTTCTCTTTTTGCACAAAAAGAAACATCCGTTTTTGATATTCCTGTTTTTGTTTATCACCGGTTTGGCGACAACAGGTATCCTTCAACCGATATTCCGGTTGAAACCTTCGAAAAGCAGTTGAAGTTTTTATCTGAAAATCACTATCATGTCATCCCTTTCGGCAATGCCGTCGAAAAATGGATGAATGGCGTACCCATACCCGATTCTACTGTTATCCTGACCATTGACGACGGCTACCTCTCCTTTTACGAAAATGCTCTCCCGTTGCTGAAAAAATACGGATTTACGGCGACGGTTTTTGTGCAAACGGAGACTGTCGGAGGCAATGATTTTATGAATTGGGATCAACTGAACCGTATCCGGCAGGCTGGCATCGAAATAGGGAATCATTCGGCGGAACACTTTCATTTTGTTGATGCCGGCCCGGAAATGGTCAGGCATGTTTTTGCAGAGGATCTTCAAAAAGCGGTTCTCGCTTTTAAGGCTCACCTGGGTATTTCACCCGTTATCTATGCCTATCCTTACGGTGAATGGACGCCTGCAATGGCTGAGGTGTTGCGGCAAAACGGCATTGTGGCTGCCGCAGCCCAAAATTCGGGCGTGTTTTGCGAATCATCCAATGCGTATGCCGTCCCCCGTTTCCCGATGGGAGGCCGTTTTGCCACCATGGAAGGGTTTAAGGAAAAAATCAGAATGAAGGCTTTACGTGTAGTTGAGAGCTCTCCCGCTTCTCCTGTGGTTGAAAACAATCCCCCAAGCCTTGTTTTGAAAATCAATTCCGCAGGGATCAACCCACATCAATTTCAGTTTTTCGTCAATGGGATCAAGTCCGAAAATTTCACCGTCACAACCGGAGAAGGCTTAATTGGTTTAAATATGCAAGTTGCCGGAGCATTAACATCGCGGCGGACACTTTATACCGTCACAGTGCCATCCACCGACGGAAAGCAATGGTATTGGTACAGCCATCTGTGGATCGTGCGCAAGCTGGATGAAGAGTGAGAGTGATGCGGTCTTAAATAGTTTGTTACTTTTGTGAACAATGGAAACCGTTCAGACAAATGTTGATAAGGCAGATGTAACAGATTGGGTAAACCGCTTTGCCGGCGATCTGTTGTCGTGGGCAACGCATAAGGTTTCGGATGTTGAAATAGCAAAAGACATCGTTCAGGATACTTTTCTGGCCGCTGTGGAGAAACTGGATTCTTTTAAAGGCGACAGCTCTCCCAAAACATGGCTCTTTTCCATCCTGAATTTCAAGATCATTGATCATTACCGGGCCAAACTGAACCAACCGTTGAAACCGGAGGATCAGACATTCTCAAAGTTTTTTAGTCAGGGTGGGGAATGGCTTCCCGAAAAAAGACCAGGGAAATGGAGTGATGATTCGGGCCATTTGCTCGATGACGACAACTTTAACGCAATCCTTAAAGAATGTATTGAAGCCTTGCCGGAGAAGTGGAGCATCGGCATCAAGCTAAAATATCTGATGAGTAAAAACGGTGAGGAGAGGAGATCTGTAAGGAGTTGGGCGTTTCCACTTCAAATTACTGGCAAATAATGCACAGGGCCAAATTACAGTTAAGGGAATGTGTCGAGAACAACTGGTTTCAGGAAAATTAATGCCATGAAAAAATTAATGCACATATTGTTTCTCTCCTGTTTAAAAGCCACCGAACTCATTGAAAAGAAGATACAGTTTAAACTTTCTTTCAGGGAAAAGCTGCAGTTAAATTTGCACAAATCCATGTGTAAGGCATGCAGAAGTTATGAAAAGCAAAATTATTTGATCGAGATGGGAATCCGCAAGCAGGATACCATCGAAACCGGCAAGCTCGATATTGATCTGGAACAATTTAAAAAGACCATTCTCAAAGAAATCGGGAAGAAGTAAAAGGTTAAGAGGCAAAAGGTTATGAGTTAAGTGAAAACGAAGAAGTGATATATTGAAAGTGTTTCCGAACGCCAAATGCTGAACAGCAGAAGGCTAAAGGCTAAAGTTTAAAGTGAAAAGGCTAAAATGGGAGAACGAGAGATTGATTGGACTGGAGAGACGAAGAGACTGAAGAGACAATAAAATGCCCAAACACTGAACGCTGAACGGCCGAATGCCAAACGCACAAATCCTGCAGGGATTAAATGTTAATAACTCGGGGTTCTCAATCCCGGGATAGTAAAAAGAATGTGAAAGT
>JAOZMX010000092.1 GCA_029934065.1 Bacteroidales bacterium | reverse complement strand
CTTTTACTCTTTGTAGATGACCGTCAGCAGCGTTTGTCCGACAACTTTCAGTGTTGAAGGGTCGATGTGTTGGATGTTGTCGTTTACCGTGTGCCAGTATTCGTAAAACGAACCGTTGGATGAGGATTCATCCATGTGGATAATGTCTATCGTGGGGATGTCTGCCAGGGTATTTACAAAATAATGGTCGTCGGTGATGTAACCGCCGGTTTTGTCGGTAAAATAATCGCCGTAGCCGAGGGATCGGGCAATGCTCCAGACCTTGTCCACCACATCGGAGGCATAATAAACGGAATAGCCCTCTCTGGGAAATTGGGCATCTGCAGCGCCCACCATATCCAGCAGGATGCCGTAGTTAGCCGAGTAATGAAACGTGTGGGGATTTTTGGCCCAATATTGTGAACCCAGTCCCCAGTTTTCGGCATTTTGTCCGGCTTGTTTGTCTTGCGGCGGGCCGTAGTCTTCCAGGTCGAAAAGAACGATGTCCACGCCGACATTGGGCAATTGCATGCTCATTTGGCGGGCGATCTCAAGCAAAACACCTGTTCCGCTGGCGCCGTCGTTGGCGCCGTCAATGGGTGTATTGTGTTTCGAGGGGTCGGGGTCGTGGTCGGCATAGGGACGCGAATCCCAGTGGGAAGACAAAAAAATACGCCGTTGAAATTCAGGTTTGAAAGAGGCAATGATATTTTGTCCTTCAAAGATGCGGTTGTCATATACACGGGCTTTAAAATCCTGAACCGTAACTTCCGGAGTAAATCTTTTGAGTGTTGCCACCAGCCAGGCTGCGCATTCGGCATGGGCTTCCGTTCCGGGCACACGCGGACCGAAGTCCGTTTGCTTTTTCACAAAATAAAAAGCCGAATCGGCATTGAATTCCGGGACTTTAACCTCAACCGTTTTCATTTTTTGAGTTGTATTGACAGTCTTGGAACCATTGCCGCCGCATGCCGGCAGGATAAAGGCCGCGAGCAATGCCAAAACAACGAGTAAAAAATCCGGTTTCCTTTCTGCCGCCTGTTTGGCACCTGCCGGAAAGGCTTTTGTGTTCCATAAGGAAGTTTTCATTTTTTTTAAAATAAACTTACTAATTTGTTTTCAATAAATATCAGATCAATTTCGATGGTTCGCCAAAGGTATTTGAAAAAACAAAAGTACGTGTATTTTTTCTTTCTCTTTCTGCAATTTCGAGTTTTTGCAGGTTCGGATGCAACCGGGCTGCGTCACCCTGATATCCGAGGGCGATTACGGTGATGGCGGTATGGTCTTCGGGAAGATTGAACGATTTTCCGGCTTTTTCCGCATCGAAGCCTCCCATCTGATGGAGCCACAACCCGTCGGAAGCGGCCTGAAAGGTGAGGTGTGCCGCAGCCTGTCCCGTATCATATTGCCACCAGGGGTTATGTTTACCCGATTTGCCGGATTTTGTTTTGCCGGCGAGCAACATGAGAACGGGAGCTGTTTTTGCCCACAGTTGATTAAATTCGACGAGGGTTTCAAAAATTTTGCGATAAGTGTCGTCACCGGCTTGGCCGATGATAAAATACCAGGGTTGTTCGTTGCTGGCCGAAGGTGCCCAGCGTGCGGCTTCAAAAAGGCGTTGCAGCTTTTCTTTTTCCACTTTCCTGTTGCCGAATGCACGGGGGCTCCAGCGGTTGGTCAGGAGTGTGTGTATGGGATGATCCGTATTTGCCTGTTTTTCCATAAAATTTGATATTGTGATTTATAAAACGACAAAAGCCCCGAACCTGTCCGGGGCTTTTGTGTTGTTGTGAAGTTAATTTTTAGTGTTTTGCAAGGTATTCGGCAACACCTTCGTGCGATTCTTTCATGGCGTCTTCGCCCGGATGCCAGTCGGCAGGGCAAACTTCGCCGTTCTCTTCATAGAACTGCAAAGCGTCAACCATACGAAGGGTTTCTTTCACACTTCTTCCCAAAGGAAGGTCGTTGACCACTTCGTGGCGAACAACACCCTGTTTGTCGATGAGGAACAATCCGCGGTAAGCCACCGGCGCACCGTCGAATTCCATTTCACCGTCTTCGTTGTAGTCGTACTCTCCGGCCAATACTCCGTAATTTTCCGAAATGGTTTTCGAAAGATCGGATACCAATGGGAAAGTTACTCCTTTGATCCCGCCGTCTTTCTTTTCGGTGTTGAGCCATGCCCAGTGCGAGAATTTGGAGTCAATGGAACATGCTACCACGGCAACATTGCGTTTTTCAAACTCGGCAAGTTGCTCCTGGAAAGCCAGGATCTCGGTGGGACAAACAAAGGTAAAATCCAACGGATAAAAGAAAAATACAACATGCTTTTTTCCGATATACTGCTCAAGGGTGAATTTTTCTACAAAATCACCTCCGTTGATCACAGCGTCGGCCTCAAATAAAGGCGCTTTTTTTCCTACTAATGACATAATTTAATTTGGTTTATTTAACGTTTAATTTATTGTTTTACAATGTGTCGCAAAAATATAGCTTTCCGTTGAAATGAAAATATAAAATAAGTTAAAACAATTATTTTCCGGCTTTTTTATTGACTGTTTGAAATGCCGTATATAAAGCAACAATGTTTTTTCAGGGCAAGCCTGAAAAAAAAGCCGCTTTGCGGGAAGGCATTGATGTGGGAGTTTTTTTAATTCGATTTTCCGAATGAGGAATTATTTATGGAAACTTCCGGAAAAGAAGTGGATGGTTGGGAAGCTGTTTATTATTGTTTTGTTTTCCGGGAGGCTTTCCACATTTGAATTTAATTTTTGATGGAAACGGCCAATGGGGACGTTCGTGGTTTTTTCGTATATTTGCCGAATTAATCAAAACAAACGAAATTATGAATGGAACAGGTTCAGTATTAAAGGAAATCCAAAGAGATGTTAAGAACTGGTGGACATTTTTACTCATCGGTATCGTTTTTTTGCTAATGGGTTTTTGGGTATTGTCAAAACCCGTTGAAAGCTATGTGGCGCTTGCCGTACTTTTTGCGGTGACCATGCTCGTAGGGGGAGTTTTCCAAATTGTTTTTTCCATTACAAACCGCAACCAGGTGCAAAGTTGGGGATGGCAGCTCGCCATAGGAATTATGGAGTTGGTCCTTGGGGTCATTTTAACCCGTAACATGGGATTTACCCTTACAACACTGCCGTTTGTCGTGGGTTTCTGGATGTTGTTCAGGTCCATTGATATCATCGGCATATCGTTTCAGTTGCAGGCGACCAAAGCGGCCGGCTGGGTTTGGTATCTTATTTTGGGTATCCTCTCAATGATCTTTTCATGGTTTATCATTTTCAATCCGTTACTCGGAGGAATAACGGTTGTTTTGTGGACCGCTATGACACTCATCATTGCGGGAGCTTCATATATCATGTTATCCTTGAAATTCAGAAAGATCAATAAGATTGTGAATGAATAGGAAAACACGAACAGGAACAGAAAAAATTATCACTAAAATTAAATGTTAAAGACTATGAGAAAAATTGCAGCAACACTGATCATCATGCTTATTGTCGGTGCTTGTTCTACCATTGATGTATCATACGATTACGACAAAACGATCGATTTTACCAAATACAAAACATTTTCCTTTTACGGATGGGCCAAAGAGAGTAATAAGATCCTGACACCGTTTGATCAGGAACGCATCGAAAAAGCCTTCGGGGAAGAATTTGCCGCACGCGGATTAACCTATGTAAAAGAAGGCGGCGATCTGACCGTGGTGCTGTTCATCAAAACCAGTGAAGAACAGGAAACCACAGCCACCACCAATACCTACGGCGGATATGCCGGTTATTACGGTTGGGGGCCGAGATGGGGCTGGGGACCCGGATACATGGGCCCGACTCAATCAACCACTACCTATCAAACCACTAATTACACGGTGGGAACACTGGTTGTTGATGTTTTTGATACGAATAAAAAGGAACTGATTTGGGAAAGCATCGGAAAAGGAGTGATAGATGAGGATCCGTCCAACAGGGATGTTACCATACCTAAAGTGGTTAAGCAAATCATGGCACCCTATCCGGTTGCGCCCATTGAGGAAAAAAAATAGCAGATACGGATCAAAGCTCCTCTTTCGGGTAGAAGCACTTCATCTTTTTCGGATGATGCGGAATATCTTTTCAGTTTTTAAAATATCTTGCAACATTGATTGTTAAAAAAATAAAACTGGGTTCCTGTTATTTTCTTGTTGTTGACCTGATGAAACCTTTAAGTCTCGATCAGGAGGTTTATCCCGGTGATCCGAAACCCAAAAGGGAGGTTTTTACCGATATTGAACAAACGGGCTGGCATCATTACATTCACCGGCTTGCCGATCATCATTTTCAGCCGCATGGTGACGCCCCCAACCACCAGAATCCCGACATGCAGGACAAAGGCATCGAAGTTTTCGGTCTTGAGTACAGTTTCAACAGTGCTTTTATGATCGACCTTACGGCGACGGGGCAGGTGATAAACAGGAACGGAATCAGCTTTGTTGTTGAGATCACACTGGAAAACCTGCTTCCTTACAAGGAACATTTTTCAGAAAAGGAAGCCGTGCTGTTGCGAACGGGCTACGACCGCCATCTCGAAAAAAATTTCCCGCACGACCCGGAGTTGTTGCCCTACCTGACTGCTGATGCCGCTGCTTTTGTTGCTTCCTTCAAAAATATTAAAGTGGTCGGCACCGATTCGATGACCGTTGATCCCGACGGGGTCCATACCGCCCATCAGTTGCTGAAAGAGAAGCTCATTGTAGAATCGCTTGTTCATTTGCATGCAATCCCCCGGGAAAAAAGAGATGGTTTTTATTTGCAAACCACACCTGTGAGGATCGTTGGTGCAACGGGAGCGCCGGTCACGGCATACGCATTCATCGAATGATGATTTTTGTGTAATATTGCGCTCCGAAAAAATTTCAAACATTAAATTTTTAGCATGACCCAACCAAAAAATAACCGTCAGTACGGTCCGGTGAAAAGAGCAATTGTGTTCGGGAGGAAATTCATTGATTACCGCATGGGGATCGCCGGAGCTGTTGTGATGGCATCCGTTGTGTTCGGAATCAACTACTATGGCACCCACGACACCTGGGGGGCTACCACGGCAGCACTGAAACAGGGAACCTATACCTTTTTCTTCGGTGGCGTGATCATGAAAATGAGCGAACGCTTCGCTACCGAAGTGCACCGCCGGACCATTGCATTGATCGCCGCCTGTGTGATCCCTTCACTGGTTTCCCTGTTGTTGACCTTTGGCGTTCACAGCCTGAAAGGAACTCCCAAACCGCTTCAATCAACCATCCCGACGGCAATCTTTGTTATTCCTTCCACAGCAGTGTGGGGCACCATGAGCCGGAAAAAGAGAGAAGCTTCCCCAAAGAAAGCTGTTTCATAGCAGCCCGGCCTTTTTAGCGCGGCTCATTCAATAAAAATCATAATTTTGCACAATGAAGAAAATATACGCATTTAAACAACTGATTTTAAAGAAAATTAAAATTATCTTCCTCGTCGTATTAATTGCCGTATCGGGGCTGAATGCCCAATCCCAGGTGCTCATTTCGTTGTTGTTCGGCGAGGTGCTCAACTCGGGTAAAGTGGAATTTGGCCTGGAAGGCGGTGGAAACTTTTCCAGCATTCTCGGAATGGACACCAAAAAATATGTTCAGGACTGGAACCTCGGTTTTTATTTTGACATAAAAATGAAAAAACAATGGTCAATCTATACAGGCGTGCTGGTGAAGGCAAAACTGGGATCGGGAAAGCTGACGGACAAGGACCTGGCTTTTCTGAACATTGACACCGCTGCTTATATTGATGACGGGGATTTTTATCAGAAGATCAATTATTTTCTGGTGCCGATTCTGGCAAAATACAATTTCAAAAACAGGATGCATGTGGAAGCCGGTGTGCAACTGGGGCTGATGTATAAGGTATGGGTTGAATTCAAATCTAAGAGCAAGAAAAAAACATCTGTCATCAAGGAATTTAATAAAGAGATGGTTAACCGGATTGATGCGGGGCTGATGGCCGGGACAGGTTATAAGTTTCAGGGGAAAGAAGGCAGGCCCGGGTGGACACTCGGTGTGAAATATTATTACGGATTGACCAATGTGTATAAGGACAAGCCGGGAACAAAAAACAGCTCGATCTTTCTGAAACTGAATATTCCCATTGGTGCCGGAGATAAAGCACGCGCACAGCAAAAGGAAAAAGCCCAGAAAAGAGCCGAAAAAAAAGCAGCCAAGGCAAAAGAAAAGCAGAAGTAAAATTCCCCATGCGGAAGTTGGTTGGTTTTTGTTGTGTGCATTTTTCTTATATTTGCATCAATAAATCAATTTCAAACCCTCTTTAAATATCCGTTTATGAAACGACAATTTTATTTTTCTCTTCCCGCCGTTGTTATCATACTGGCCGGACTTATCGGCGGTTTGTTCGCTCAAAATATTCAGGACTCATCACTACTAACCATCGATCGCATCTTTGCCTCCGGCGAATTTCGTGGCGACAGATTCAGCCAGGCCCGCTGGATCGAAAACGGTGATGCCTATACCATGCTCGAACCGGCCGAAAACCAGAATACGGGTCGGGATATTGTGAAATATGAGACCAAAAGCGGAAAAAGGTCTGTTTTGGTGTCTGCCGGGGAGCTCATCCCCCGGAGGGGCGAAAATCCGTTGGGTATTGCCGATTACCACTGGTCGGGCAACAAAGAGATGCTGTTGATCTTCACCAATACGCGTCGTGTGTGGCGCTACAACACGCGCGGCGATTACTGGGTGCTGAACCTGAAAACAAAATCACTGAAGCAGCTCGGCACGTCGCTGCCCCCGTCGTCGTTGATGTTTGCCAAGTTTTCGCCCGACGATGCCAAAGTCGCTTATGTAAGCAGGCACAATCTCTATGTTGAAGACATCGCAACAGGTAACATCACCCAACTGACCTTCGACGGCACCGAAGAGCTCATCAACGGCACCTTCGACTGGGCTTACGAGGAAGAGTTTTTCTGCCGCGACGGATTTCGCTGGAGCCCCGACGGAAAAACCATTGCCTACTGGCAGATCGATGCCTCCGGGATCAAAGATTTTCTGATGATCAACAATACCGACTCATTGTATTCATTTACCATTCCCGTTGAATACCCGAAAGTGGGAGAAGACCCTTCTTCGGCAAGGATCGGCGTGATCGGTGCGGAGGGCGGTGAAACGAAATGGATGCAAATCCCGGGAGACCCGAAACAACACTATCTCGTGAGGATGCTTTGGGACGGGAACAGCAAGGATTTTTTAGTGCAGCAACTCAACCGTAAACAAAATACCAACAAGGTATGGCTTTGCAAAAGCGGATCGGGATGGGCTGCCAATGTATATACCGACCGTGATGACGCATGGGTCGATCTTGTGGAGGACTGGCTCTGGATCGACGGCGATAAATATTACACCTGGTTGAGCGAAAAGGACGGCTGGCGGCATCTCTACCTTGTCTCCAAAACCGGCGATGAAGAAAAACTCATCACCAAAGGCAATTACGATGTGATCGGTATTGATGATATTGACGGCAAAAGCGGATATGCTTACTTTACCGCATCGCCCGACAACCCCACGCAACGATACCTCTACCGCATCAAACTCGACGGTAGCGGCAAGGCCCAACGCATCACTCCCGAAGATGAAGCGGGAACACACCAGTATCAGATCGCTCCGGGAGGGAAATTCGCTTTCCACACCTGGTCTGACATCAACACACCGCCGGTAACCGAATTGGTGTCGCTGCCCAAACACAAAACCATCCGGGTATTGGTGGACAATCAGCGGCTGAAGAAAGCCATTGCAAAACTGAATCTGTCACCTGCGGAATTTTTCAGCGTCACCACCGGCGACAGCGTCACCATGGAAGGTTTCATGGTGAAGCCGCCGGATTTTGATCCTGAAAAAAAATACCCGGTGCTTTTTTATGTTTACGGCGAGCCGTGGAGGCAAACGGCCCGTGATGCCTGGGGTGCCGTCATCTTATGGATGGAGATGCTCTCGCAAAAAGGATACATCATCCTCTCGCTCGACAACCGCGGAACACCGGCGCCCAAAGGACGCGCATGGCGCAAAAGCATTTACCGCAAGATCGGAGTGATCAATTCACGCGATCAGGCCATGGCCGCCAAAAAGATCATCCAATGGCCGTTCATTGACTCCACACGGATCGCTGTGTGGGGCTGGAGCGGCGGCGGATCAATGACGCTCAACCTGATGTTCCGCTACCCGGATATCTACAGCACGGGAATGGCTGTGGCCGCAGTGTCCAATCAGTTTTACTACGACAATATTTATCAGGAACGATACATGGGGCTCAAGTCGGAAAACCCCGAGGATTTCATCGAAGGATCGCCCATCACCTATGCCAAAAATCTTGAAGGCAACCTGCTGATCGTTCACGGAACCGGCGACGACAATGTCCATTATCAGAATGCCGAAGCGCTGATCAACGAACTGATCAAAAACAACAAACTCTTTCAGATGATGCCTTATCCCAACCGTTCGCACGGCATTTACGAAGGCGAAAACACCACCCGGCATCTTTTCACGTTATTGACCGATTACCTGCTTACACATGTGGAGCCCGGCGGAAAGTAATACCAGTTCTTGCCATAAAATTTGATCAATTGTTTGTTAAACGAATAAAAAAAGGCTTACGGAATTTTTCCGTAAGCCTTTTATTTGTTGGCTCCCCCTGTTGGACTTGAACCAACGACCCTCTGATTAACAGTCAGATGCTCTAACCAACTGAGCTAAGGAGGAGTGTGCTTCGTTTTACAAAGAACGTTACTTTTTTCAAAAGCGAGTGCAAAAATAGATACTATTTGTAAAATAGCAATACTTTTGTAC
This sequence comes from Bacteroidales bacterium, assembly GCA_029934065.1. Lineage (GTDB taxonomy): Bacteria > Bacteroidota > Bacteroidia > Bacteroidales > 4484-276 > 4484-276. The sequence goes on along the minus strand of JAOZMX010000092.1, from coordinate 4,899 downwards.
AAAAATTTTAAGATTTTTATAAAAATTTCAAACCTAACAGATTATAATTCGCAATTATGGCAAAAATTCTTGGAATGGGTAATGCCCTTGTTGACCTGATGATCAGGATCGAAAGCGACAAAGTGATTCGGGATTTTGATTTACCGAAGGGAGGCATGCGGCTGGTGGATGAAGCATTCATCGGCAAGCTGATGGAAGCCTTAAAGCATCTTCCTGTGGAACATGCACCCGGAGGATCGGCTGCCAACACCATCAACGGTGTGGCCAACCTCGGAATGTCCGCCGGTTACATCGGTACGGTGGCCGACGATCATTTCGGAAATATTCTGAAAGAAGACATGGAAAAGAGCGGGATCAACCCGTTGCTTTTTGAGGGGGAGGCTCCAACGGGGCTCGCAGTGGCACTGGTCACTCCCGATTCGGAGAGAACTTTTGCCGTTAATCTGGGGTGTGCCATTGAGCTCTCGCCCGAAAATATTTCGGCCGCGCAGTTTACGGGATACGACTTTTTCCACATCGAAGGTTATTTGGTGCAGAATCATGAGTTGTTGCGAAAAGCCGTAAAGCTGGCAAAAGAGAACAACGTGAAAGTTTCGCTTGATCTGGCCAGTTACGATGTGGTGAACGAAAATCTGGAATTTCTTCAGGAGATCATTGAAAATTATGTGGACATTGTCTTTGCCAACGAAGAGGAGGCGAAGGCCTTTACCGGCAAAGAACCTGAAGCGGCATTGCACGAGCTGGCACGCTTATGTGAGGTAAGCATCGTTAAGATCGGGAAAAAGGGTTCGTTGATCCGGTATCGCGGCAGGGATTATTCCATTGGCGTCATCAAGGCCGAAAGCATCGACACAACCGGCGCAGGCGACCTCTATGCTGCGGGTTTTCTCTATGGGATGGCCAATGGTCTTCCGGTGGAAAAATGCGGACGTATCGGGTCGTTGCTTGCCGGGAAGGTGATTGAAGTGCTTGGAGCCAAAATGACACCCCGTACTTGGAACTTTATCAGAGAAGAAGTTGCCCGCGTTGTGGCCGAATAGTTTACCTTTGCATTGCACACGGATAATAACGATGCCTTAACCAGATATCTGAATGCCGGGATTTGAAGAAAAATACAACCGAAAAAGATACCGCGCTTCGTACGGCACCACCGTCATGAGCATTGCGCTGGTACTCTTTATGCTCGGGTTGTTTGCGCTCATTGTTTTCCATGCACGGAAACTTTCGCAGTACATCCGCGAAAATATCGGCGTTTCGGTGATGCTGAAAGAAAATGCCGGCCCGAAGAGCGTTTTGGCCTTCAGGCATCAATTAGATACCTTGCCTGCCGTGAAATCCACCGAGCTGATCACAAGCGATGCAGCGGCAAAAAAACTTGCCGACGATCTCGGGGAGGATTTTGTCGGTTTTTTAGGTTATAACCCTTTGCCCACAACCATTGTCTTGCATTTGAATGCGCCTTATACCGTTGATGACAGTGTTGCAGCCTTAACCCAATGGATCAGGCGGAACAATATTGTCAGGGAAGTTGATTATCAACAGTCAATGGTGGAGATGGTCAACCGTAACCTTGCCCGGGCAGGCCGGATACTCCTTGGTTTCAGTTTGATCCTGTTGCTTATTTCCGTTGTTTTGATCTATAACACCATTCGCCTTGCGGTTTATTCGCGCCGTTTGCTGATTAAAAGCATGTTGCTGGTGGGTGCCACGCAGACCTTCATCCGAAAACCGTTTATCATCAGTGGTTTGTTGCAGGGATTGCTCGGAGGAGCCATTGCCGTAACCGGACTGGCGGCAGTGTTGTTCTTTGCGCAGCAAAAAATCCCCGAGGTTACGGTTTTGAGCGACCTTTGGTTTATTGTGGTGATCTTTGCCGGTGTGGTGGTTTTCGGGATGATGATCACCTGGTTATCCAATTTTTTTGCAGTAAAAAAATACTTAAAATTCAATTCCGACGCTTTATATTGATTACTTTTGCCGTGAAATAAAATTTATTTGTTTGATAATGAAAAAGGAAAAACCGAAAAAAAAAGTTGTCAAGGCCGATGCCAAAACAGATATCACCTATACTGATTTTGCTTTTGGTAAAGAGAATTACAAATGGCTGCTCGTCGCACTGGCATTTTTGCTCGTGGGATTTATCCTGATGATCGGCGGCGGCTCCGATGATCCGAAAATCTTCAATTACGGGATGTTCAATTTTCAACGGCTTACCCTCTCTCCCGTTTTCCTGTTCATCGGTTATTTGTTGGGCATTTACGCCATCATGAAAAAACCAAAAGATACTCACTAACGGTCTTCCAAAATTTTTCAGATGAACTGGATAGAAGCTTTATTACTCGGTTTGCTGCAAGGACTCACCGAATTTCTCCCCGTTAGCAGCAGCGGACATCTCGAATTGGGGAAAGCCCTTCTCGGCATTAACCCCGAAAACAGCCTTACCTTTACCGTTGTGGTTCACGGTGCCACCGTTTTGAGTACCATTGTTGTTTTTCGACGGGATTTGTGGGATTTGATCAAAGGATTTTTTGCCTTCAAATGGAACGACGAAACCAAATATGTTTTTAAGATCTTCGTATCCATGATACCTGTTGGTTTTGTGGGGTTGTTTTTCAAGGATGAGGTGGAATCGTTCTTTACGGGCAATATCGCCTTTGTGGGGGCCATGCTGTTGATCACCGCTGCCATGCTGGCGTTTACCTATTTCAAAAAATCCAATACGCGCGACATCAGCTTTTTGGATTCGCTGATCATCGGTGTTGCGCAGGCCTTTGCGGTTATTCCGGGCATTTCGAGGTCGGGGAGTACCATTGCCACCGGACTTTTGTTGGGGAACAAAAAAGAGATCGTGGCAAAATTCTCCTTCCTGATGGTGCTTATTCCCATCATCGGAGCAAATATCAAAGACCTGGCCGATGGTGAAATGCAAAGCGCCGGCATCGGTGCAATCCCGCTCATCGTTGGATTCCTCGCAGCTTTTGTTTCGGGATTGTTTGCCTGCAAATGGATGATCGGCCTGGTGAAAAAAGGCAAGCTCATCTATTTCGCCGTTTACTGTTTGATCATCGGCCTGACCGCTATTTTCATTGCATTAAGATGATCACCAAACAATCTTTGCCCGAAGCCCCCGATTTTCCTGCCGGAGAGGTTATCCTTATCAACAAAGACCTCGACTGGACTTCCTTTGATGTGGTGAACAGCCTGAAGATTTTTTTGAAATATGAATTCGGGATCAAAAAAATAAAGATCGGCCATGCCGGAACACTTGACCCCAAAGCTACGGGCCTGGTGATCGTTTGTACCGGAAAAAAAACCAAGGAGATTGATAGCTATCAGGCACAGGAAAAAGAATATACCGGTACTTTTTTTATCGGCAAAACAACTCCTTCGTTCGATACCGAAAAACAACCCGACAAGGATTTCCCAACGGCACACCTGTCTGACGAACTGATCAGACAAACCACTGAAAAATTTACCGGTGAAATTATCCAGACCCCTCCGGTTTATTCGGCCGTAAAGATAGACGGAAAGAAAGCATACGATTATGCAAGAAAGAATGAAAAGGTGAAATTGAAAGAGCGAAAAGTACGGATATACCGGTTTGATATCGAAAATATCAATTTGCCCCTGGTTGACTTCCGTATAAAATGCAGCAAGGGAACATATATCCGTTCGCTGGCCGATGATTTTGGCAGAGCCCTTGGAAGCGGAGCCTATTTGTATCGTTTGTGCCGGACGGCAATTGGCGATTACAGGGTTGAGGATGCTTTGACCATCAGCGGGTTTAAAAAGTTTTATGCAAAGAATTCTCCCGGTGGGTAATCTGTTCCCCGCTCAATATCTCCGGTAACCGCTGCATTGCTGAAACCTGCACATAGTAACATGTATTTATATGATTCCGTGGCTTTGTAAAATATTTTTATTTTATAAATTTTTTTATAAAATATTTTTTAGTATTCATAAATTTTATTCCTTTGTACCGGAAATGAGACTATTATATGAATTAAAAATTTGCAGGATGAAAAAACTAATTATCTTGGGCATTGCCATGATGCTCGGCATTCCGCTGTTTTCACAAACGACCTTTGTATCTCAACAAACGGGAAACTGGTCTGAAAAAGCTACCTGGGGCGGTGAAGCGATTCCCGGTGCGGGAGATTATGTTCAAATAGCCAATGGTTACACTGTTACCGTTGATAAAAAGGAACTGGAGGCAAAAAGTGTTGAAATTACAAATGGTGTTTCAAAACTAGTAATTAATAATGATTGCAGCCTGACGGTGGATGGTACAATTTCTGTCGGGGCATCTACCAATTTGTCCATTGAGCCCGGTGGCGCTCTGAAAACAACAGGTACTATTACAGTGAACGGAAAACTGATACAAGACGGAGAATTATCGGTGGGGGGCGATCTTATCGTTAAGAAGACATCGGCTTCAACAACTCACCTGTTAATTGAAGCCAATAGTGAAACACAGATACAAAGAAGTTTGATAGTTGCCGATGCGATTATAACCAAAAATGATAATTACGGCTCAAATGAAACAGCTACTGTAATCATCAACAATAATCAAAATGTTACATCTTCAGAGGCATTATTTCATCTTACCGGAGATTATACCGTTGACCTGGATAATACCAGAGTAAATTTTACCATCAAAAATGGAAGGACAAACGGTGCTGAACTTGATTTTGGAGCTGGTTTCAGTGGATTTAAATTTGGTCTGGGTAAAATCACCTTCGGGGACGGAGGAAACACAACACATGGCGACTGGGAAGCCCTGCTTCCTGTACTTCCCGAATCCACTACGATTTGGGATCTTTCCACCGATGTGGGCGGAACGCATACCATGCGCCTGACGCCGAAAGATGCTGAAACCAGTACTGTAATTAATGTTGC
>JAOZMX010000091.1:8443-13812 GCA_029934065.1 Bacteroidales bacterium | reverse complement strand
CCAGGGTGAACCTGAGCCTGAATATGTTTACATTCTGGAACGCCAAAACGGAAGAACTTACGTCGGCCATAGAGTAAAGCGAAACAAAAACTAATTTCTTAAGGAAATCGGGGTCAACACATTATCATGCTTTGTTTTTCTTTCTGTTGTGGCTTGGCGAAACCCCGAATTTTGCCTTATATGTCCGGCTGAACCATGCCGGGTCGTTAAAACCACACTGATAAGCTATTTGTGATATATTGAGCGAGGTGCCTTCAATAAGTCTTTTTGCTGCGAAAAGCCGGACATCGCGGATGAATATGGATACGGATTTTCCGTTCAGCGCCTTCAACTTCCTGTAAAGTTGCGATTCGCTCAAATCCAGTATTCCGGAAAGATTAACCGCATCAAAACCGGGGTTGTCAATATTTTGTTCGATGGCAAGGACGACCTTTTTCAGAAATACTTCCTCTCCTTTAGGCTCGTCTTTTTCGGTAATATTCAATTCAACACTGCAGTATTTTTCCTGCAACTGTTTACGGATTTTAATCAGTTGCTCCAATCTTACAAAGAGTTCCTTTTTGTTAAACGGCTTGGTGAGGTAGGCATCAGCCCCGTACGACAATCCTTCTATGCGGTCGTCGTCGGTAGCTTTGGCCGTAAGCAATACGATGGGGATATGACTTGTACGTTCGTCTTTTTTCAATGTTTCGCACACTTCAAAACCGTCTTTCACCGGCATCATCACATCCGAAATAATAATGTCGGGAATGGAATTTACGGCGGCTTCAATACCCTTTTCGCCGTCGGGCGACCATTGCACCCTGTATTTCCCCCTCAGGCATGAAATGATGTATTTTGCCACGTCGGGATTATCCTCAACCACCAAGGCAAGCGGAAGTCCGTTCTCACGTTCTTCCTCAATCACAAGTTCAACCGTTCCGTTTACCCGATCCGGTCTTTTGGTCCTGAGCGGTTTTGATTTCTCCAAAGCAGCATGGCCGGTAATGGGAAGTATTATTTTAAATTCCGTCCGTTTGCCGGGAGTGCTCCGCACGGATATCTCTCCGTTCAAGAGTTTCACAAGTTCTTTGGTAAGCGCCAGGCCAATCCCCGTCCCCTCGCCTTTTCGCGTTGAAGTGTTATCCACCTGATAAAACCGGTCGAAGATATGTTCGAGATGTTCTTTCCCGATACCGATCCCCGAATCCTGAACTTTTATCACCAAATAGCCGGATTGCTCAATGCTTTCTTTTTTAACGTGAAAGATGATCTTTCCGCCGTCGGGTGTAAATTTAATGGCATTGGAAAGCAGGTTCGAAGCAATGATGAATATCTTATCCTGGTCATAATCCATTACCACCTTGTCGGTTTCGTGATAAAAAACAAGTTTGATATTCTTGGCATCCGCCATCGATTGGAACGATTCCAGGACATACTGCAGATAGGAAATGATGTCGCCACGTATCATGCTCACCTTCATTTTCCCGTCCTCGATCTTCGACATATCCAGCATTTGCTTCACAAGATGCAATAGCTTATTGCTGTTGCGTTCGATCATTTCAAGTTTTTCATCACAGCGGTTCAGGTCTTTTGCGGGAAGTTTCTCCCTCAACTCGTCCGCCATACCTTTGATGACCGTAAGCGGTGTCCTGAATTCATGGGTAATGTTGGCATAAAGTCTTGATTTCAGATTATCCAGCTCTTTTAACCTTATATTTTCCTGAAGCTCTATCTTCCGTTTTAGCGAAAAGCGAAAGAAGGCATAGATGGTTAGTAAAATGAAAATGATGTAAAACAGATAGGCCGTATCCGAGCGCCACCAATAAGGCACCACAGTGATTGGTATCCGCAACAAATTATCATTGTGCAACCTTTTGTCCTTACCCACCTCCTGTATTTCCAGGGTATAATTGTCCGGCGACAAATTCATCAACTGGATCGATCTTTTATCTTTTAACTTGTTCCAGCGGGTATTATCCGGCAACAAACGGTAGGCAAAAGTTGAACTTTTATCGTATTTCAGATTGATGTTGGAAAAATGGATAATGACGGGAAACTGTTCCTGCTTTAGGAACAATTGCTGGTTGTTCTCCGAATAAACCACCTCCACCGTATTTTCATCCGCATTTAAGATTTGAATGTTGTCGATATATAATTTGCCGGCTGACCGTGTGTTGCCCAACGCCTGCGGGTCAAAACGGGTGATGCCGTCAATCCCGCCGAAATAGAGGTTCCCGTCGTCATCAATAAATCTGGCATGCAGGTCATATTCCTCGCTGCTCAGTCCGTCTGCCTGGTGATAATTGGTAAATGTACCGGATTTCTTGTCGAACCGGGACAATCCCTTATTGGTTGACATCCAGATGCTACCCCGCACATCTTCCAAAACGGCATAAATCACATTATCGGGCAATCCGTCCTGTGTGTCATAATATTTCAAGCGACCGTTTTGCCAAAAGTAGAGTCCGCCGGTTGTGCCGATCCATACCCCTCCCTCCGAATCTTTCAGCAACGTGTAGATCACCGCTTTGTCCAACACCACCGAATCCCCTGCCGTCAACCTTGAGAAACGAACGTCATCGAAATTATTCCGATCAAAAGTCATAATACTCAATCCTTTGTCCGTGGCAACCCAATACCTGCCGGTGTCGATTTGCAGGATGTAATTCACCTTATCGGAAGCAATGCTATTGCCGATACCCGGTTTGTGTCTGAAACGTTTAAAAGTGATGACGCTCTCACTCAGGTCCCCCGTAAACAGGTTGAGCCCGCCACCATTGGCACAAAGCCAGATATTGTTCCCGTCGTCTTTGTAAAGGTAACGAATAAAATTGCTGCTCAGGGAGGCCGGATCATCGGGATTGTGAAAGATTTTTTGCACCTTCATGGAGCGATACGGAGCGAAACAATTCCTGATGATCACAAGTCCTTCCCTTGTTCCAGCCCAAACATTGTTCTGGTCACCCAGCAATGCAAAACAGATATCAGACGGCAAAAGGTGTGATTTTTTGGTGAAAAAATAACTTTTGCCGTCTCTGATCAGGTTGATCCCCCCGCCGGATGTACCCACCCACAAATCCTGTCCGTATTTTAAAATGGCAAAAACAATATTCGAATTCAACGAACCCTGCACCCCATCGCTGTTCCGTATTTTTTTAAAGACCTCATTGTTGTAAAACAGATTCAAATATTTTCCCGTCCCAACCCACAATTGATCGTTGTCATCCATAAGGATGCTGTAAACGACATCATTACTGATGGTATTGGACCTTTTCTCGGAGTGGACAAATTTGGCAACCGGCCTGTTGTTGTTAACATCGTATTCAAACAAACCCGCTCCGGTGCCGACCCACAGCATCTCCCCATTCCATTTGAGATCATAAATAACCGAAGAATTGCCGGAAACATTGTCAAGAACGACCTCATGCACCGTTTGCGAAGGCACATCCACACGCAGCAGCTTATTTTGTGTGCCCACCCAGACCTCATCATCCGAACGGGCGTTGATCACATTCACCTTGTCCGGTTTTTGAAGCAACGGAAATTCATGAAAAACCATCGCACGGGGATCGCTTTTAACCTTTGCGTAAAGCAATCTTCCCTCCATTGTACCGACCCAAAGCGTTCCGGAGGCAGTAATAAAAACGGCTGTGACCGTAATATTTTTGTCTTTGAAATAAGGCAGGAAACTCACCGTAAAATTTTCTTTACCTGCGCCTGTTGTCTCCAGAAACCCGATCCCTTTGTTCTCAGCCGTAAAGTACAAACGGTTCAACGAATCCATTGCCATATCCTCGATAATGAAATCCTGCAAAGCCTCAATATTGTAAAACCGATGCGCCTTTTTTTCGAAATAGCACAACCCCCTGTCGCGCGAGCCGATCCAAATCCTGTCATAGTCGGGAACAAGAACATTGATGTAATTGCCGCAGTTTCCTTTTCCATTATCAATGTTATCAAATGCATGGAAAAATGAGCCGTCGAAGCGGTTGAGCCCGCTCTGTGTTCCTATCCAAAGGAAACCTTCATCATCCTGAACAATATCATTTACCGAAACCTGTGATAAACCGTCTCTCGTGGTATAGGTATGGATTTCATAGGGAGGCCTGCCGGGTTTGCTTTGCTTTTCCTGTCCCTGAATCATAACAGGGATCAGCAAAACAAAAAAAAAGAAAACCGGCTTATGCATCATTTTTCTGCTTCAATTTTTTGTCATTCCCACTCACTCCGGAAAGCATTTTATTCGCATCCTCAAACAAAATGAACTTTTACGGATATGCAAAGGTAATTATTTCGCCGTGATCGCAGTAACATTCGGCATCAATAAAAACTTATTTTTCCGCAAGCAGAAGAATGAAAATTTGTTTATTTCTGACGAAAGGGGTTATTTTTGCCGGGTACACCCGACAACAAAAGTCAAATACAAATTTTTCATCAAATAAAAATTACATCCAATGGAAAACCGAATAACAAAACTACTCAACATTAAATATCCGATCATTCAGGGCGGAATGATCTGGTGCTCGGGATGGGAACTGGCCGCAGCGGTATCCAATGCCGGAGGACTGGGCTTGATCGGCGCCGGTTCGATGCACCCCGACATTTTTGAACAACATATTACAAAGATAAAAACGGCGACCGAAAAGCCTTTCGGTGTGAACCTGCCGCTGCTCTATCCGCAAATGGACGAGATCATTGAGATTGTTTTGCGCGAAAAGGTAAAGATCGTTTTCACCTCGGCGGGCAACCCTAAAAAATACACGACATTGTTCAAGGAACACGGCATGACAGTGGTGCATGTTGTGGCTAACACTAAATTTGCGGTCAAGGCACAGGAAGCCGGTGTGGATGCCGTGGTTGCCGAAGGATTTGAAGCCGGCGGACACAACGGTTTTGAAGAAACCACTACGATGGTGCTGGTGCCGTTGGTACGGAAAACAGTTGATATTCCCGTCATTGCCGCGGGCGGCATCGGAACGGGAAGGCAGATGCTTGCCGCCTTTGCTCTTGGTGCCGACGGGGTGCAGGTGGGCAGCCGCTTTGCCGCTTCCGAAGAATCGTCGGCACACCCGGTGTTCAAACAAAAGATCGTTGAAGCCAAAGACGGCGACACCAAACTCACATTGAAACAGGTAGTCCCTGTGAGGCTGATCAGGAACAAATTTCTGGGCGAGGTGGAAACGCTTGAAAAAAAAGGTGCCTCGACGGAAGAGATAAAAGAACTGCTCGGACACGGCAGGGCAAAACTCGGCATGTTTGAAGGCGATGCCGACGAAGGGGAGCTGGAGATCGGACAGGTTTCGGCACTCATCGACAGCATCAAACCGGCAGGCCGGATCGTGGCGGAGATCATGGAAGAGTTTGATGCGGCAAAAGCGGAACTGCTC
>JAOZMX010000091.1:0-8343 GCA_029934065.1 Bacteroidales bacterium | reverse complement strand
AAACCTCCGGCAGGAGTTTACAATTTCCAACATCTCACTTCCTATTCCACCGGCATTCCTTCCGTTAATAAAAGAAAGTGTATCTTTGCGCCCTGAAATTGTGGATTTTGACAAGCGAACCGATCTTTTTTCCCAAAATTGTGTACCAAACGACACGACTGCCGGAAACCTTTGGCAGAAGCTTCCAAAAGCACCTATTTAATAAATTTGAATTTTACCAATGACATTTGAAGAATTTGGATTGTCCGAAGAAATAGTAAAGGCAATCCGTGAAATGGGTTTCGAAAAACCCATGCCCATCCAGGAAAAAGTGATCCCCATGCTCCTTGAGAAAAATGTGGATATTACCGGACTGGCACAAACAGGAACAGGAAAAACAGCCGCTTTCGGGCTGCCCATCATACAGCAAGCCGAACCGGGAGTAAAAAAAACCCAGGTACTGATCTTAAGCCCGACACGTGAGTTGTGCATCCAGATCGCCAAAGACCTGAACAATTATTCCAAATATGTGGAAGGATTGAACATTCTTGCCGTTTACGGAGGGGCAAGCATCGAGAACCAGATCAGGGAGTTGAAAAGAGGCGTTCAAATCGTTGTGGCCACGCCGGGGCGGTTGCTCGATCTTATCCGCCGCAAGGCAGCCAAACTGTCCAACGTTTTCAGGGTAGTACTCGACGAAGCCGACGAGATGCTGAACATGGGTTTTCTGGACGACATCAACGAAATCCTTTCGACCATTCCCGAAGACCGGAACACTTTGTTGTTTTCGGCCACAATGCCCAAACCGATACAAGCCATTGCCAACAAATACATGACCGATCCCGTAGAAGTGATCGCCGGAGTGCGCAATGCCGGAGCCGAAAATGTAAAACATCTTTTATACACCGTACATGCCAAGGACAAATACCTTGCACTGAAACGGCTGGCTGATTTTTACCCGCGGATATACGGGATTGTTTTTTGCCGCACCCGCAGGGAGACCCAGGAAATCGCAGACAAGCTGATCCAGGACGGTTACAATGCCGACTCGTTGCACGGCGACCTTTCGCAGGTTCAGCGCGATTACGTCATGCAAAAGTTCAGGATACGGAACATCCGTTTGCTTGTGGCAACCGATGTGGCGGCCCGCGGACTGGATGTGAACGACCTGACCCACGTGATCCATTACAGCCTGCCCGACGACAAAGAGGTTTACACCCACCGCAGCGGCAGAACCGGTCGCATGGGAAAAGCCGGCATCTCCATTGCCATCACACACCTTCGGGAAAAACATGCCGTTCAACAGATCGAAAAACAAGCCGGCATCAAATTCATTAAAAGCACCATTCCCACGGGACGACAGATTTGCGAAAAACAACTGTTTAACCTGATCGACAAAATGGAAAATGTGGAGATGGACAATTCCGACATCGACAGTTACTTACCGGTAATTTACAAAAAACTGGACTGGCTGAGCAAAGAGGAGGTCATCAAACGTTTTGTGTCGCTGGAGTTCAACCGGTTTCTGGAATACTACAAAGATGCCGATGTTTTGGGCACCCCCAAAGAGGAGTCCCGCGGCAGAGAGCGGCAGAACCGGCAAAGAGATAACGGAAAAGCCGAAAACGGTTATACCCGCATCTTTATCAATCTCGGGAAAATGGATGGTTTGGTACCAAACGCACTGATCGAGATAATCAACAAAAACACTAACGGGCCTAAAATTCCGGTGGGCAGGATAGACCTGATGAAGAAATTCTCGTTCTTCGAAGTTAAAAGCGACCATGCCGGCAGCTTGATCAAAGCCCTCAACAATGACACATGGTTCAGAGGCAGCAGGGTGAGCGTTGAAATAGCTCAAAGCAAAGACGTTAGAGAAAGGCAAAAAAACAGCAGCCACCATAACGACGGCCGAAAAAAAAGAAAAAGACGTTTTTAACCGTCTAATGTTCCTCTTGCTTTTTTCTTCCCGACCTTAAAAAATTTTTGATATCATTGACAGTGGAATCAAACATTTCTTATTTTTGTCCGTCAGTTTTTAAAACCAATGCAAAAATTACGGCCAGTCATAATCGTCTTTATCCTTTTATTCTCGGGATTGTTATCCACGGGGCAGAATTATCCTCAGTTTAAATCCATCACCAACAAGGACGGACTTTCGCAAAGTGCCATCACCGCCATTTGCAAAGACAGCATCGGCATGATGTGGTTCGGCACACGCGACGGCCTGAACCGTTACGACGGAAATAAGATCAAAATCTTCAGACACGACCCCAATGATTCAACCTCCATCAGCGCCAACGAGATTACCACTTTGCTTTTTTTTGACGGATACATATGGGTGGGCACAAGAGACGGCGGCCTGAACCGGCTGGATCCCAGAACAGAAACTTTTAAACACATTGACTTTACTTCACTGACCAACAATTCTAAGCCGTCGCACATCATTTGTTTGTCACATGACCAGCACGGCACGATTTGGGCCGGCACTTCCAGTAAAGGTTTATTAGCTTATAACCCGGAAACGCAGACCAAAAGCGTATTTCCCGTTACAAAAACAGACAACGGCTCAACCAATATTCCCGTCACAACCATTGTCCCTGACGGGGAATATTTGTGGCTGGGATTACAATACAATAAATTAGTAAAATTTTCCCCCGAAAAAGGGGTTTCCATCAGCAGTTTACAAAATAAACAAAACCCTCTTTTTAATTCAATCACTTGTTTCACCATGAAAAAGGGAGACCCGCATCTGTGGGTTGTATCCGGCAATTCGCAATTATACAAATTCAATACGATCAATGAAGAATTTGAAATTGTAAAACCTTCGAAATATAAAGATTTTAATTTTTACTCCATCAACAATCTGCTGTTTCAGGGGGATACTTTATGGATCACCACAGCAGGTTGGGGCTTGTACCTTTACAACGTAAAAACCAACGAAAAAAAGCTTTTTTCTTCGGCTGCTCACCCCCACGGGATACTGTACAATTCGCTCTTGTCGATTTTTGTTGACAACACTGGGATATTATGGGTGGGAACCAACGGAAAAGGTGTAAGTCTTTACCATCCGGGAACTTCAAAATTTACGGTTTTTTCGCATTACGACAGCACCGATTATACCATTGACATCTCCAGTGTCAGGTCAATTCTTGAGGTTGGCGACGAAGTTCTGGCAGGCGGCTATTTCGGCCTGAACAGGATCAACCTGAATACAGCCCAACGGGAATTTTATTTTTCGGGTGATGCCGTTTATACACTTTGTAAGGATAAAAACAATAAGGACCTGGTTTGGGTTGGACTGGAAGGAGGTGGATTGTTCAGCCTTAATTTATCAACGGGAAAGACCACAGATTATCAACTGCAATGGGAATCCGAAGAGGGGAAATTGTTCCCATTCAAATTTATCTTCGAAATCACACATTATAAAAATGATCTCTATTTGATAGGCACTCCCCACGGATTAGGTGTTTTCAGGAGTACCGACAAAAATCTCATCGCATTCTTTTATCATAAGCAAAACGATTCTACAAGCATTGTTCCCGGAGCAATCAAAAATATCCTTATAACTCCTGAAAAAGAAATTTGGATCGGGTCAGCAACAGGAGGTTTGTCAAAGTTTGATTTCGAAAACAAAACTTTTGAAAATTATTTTTGTTTCGGTAAAAAAGGCTCGATGTCATCCAACAGAATATTATCGCTCTATTACGGCAACAACATTCTATGGGTAGGTACCGACAGAGGACTGAACAAGATGGATATGGAAAACAATTCATTTGATGTTTTCACTACGAGAAACGGATTGCCAAACAACATCATTTACGGCATCCTCGGCGACGAAGACGATAATTTGTATCTGAGCACCAATTATGGTTTATCCCAGTTCAACACGAAAAAAAATACGTTTGTCAACTATAGCACACAGGATGGTTTACCAAGCATTGAATTCAACATGGCAGCTTATTACCATGGCAGTAACGGGGTATTTTATTTCGGCGGCATTTCGGGAATGGTCTCTTTCACACCCGGCCAGCTCAACATTTCGCTGCCACAGCCCAAACCGCTTTTCAGCAAGCTTTATCTCTTTAATACGGTCATCAAACCCGACACAATATTACCTTATAAAAAAATCGTTTTTATTAAGCCCGGCACCGACTTTATATCCATTGAACTGAGTGCCGAAAACTATCTCTTTCCCCGAGACAATTATTTTCAATACAAAATCCCGAAACTTTCGGAAAAATGGATCAACCTCGGCAAGAATCATAAAATCTCGCTTATCAATCAGGATCCCGGAAAATACAATATCCTCATCAGGGCTTCTCTCGACCGGCACAGCTGGCAAAACACACCAAAATCCCTTCAGCTGGTCATTCTTCCGAAGTATTATGAAACCACATGGTTTAAAATAATGTTGTTAGTTTTGTTCATAGTACTTATCGGGATTATTTTTTACCTGAGGTTCAGGATATTAAAACGGCAGGAAATTAAATTAAAAGAGCTGATTGACGAACGGACTTCCGATTTGAGAAGGGCCAATATGCAACTGAAAGAAGAGATCGCCATTCGGGAAAAGACCGAAGACCAGTTGCGCGAAGCCAATCAAACAAAAGACAAGTTCTTCTCGATTTTAGCACACGACCTAAAAAATCCTTTCAGTGCATTGATGGGTTTTTCAAAAATGCTGAACGACCATTGGGACGAATTTGACGAGAGCGAAAAAATCGAGATGGTACGTGCCATTATGACCAACTCCGAAAACACATACAACCTCCTTGTCAACCTGCTTGACTGGGCGCGGCTTCAGCGCGGATCCATAAAACCGCACAACGAACAAGTCAATCTTTTTGAAACCACTGAAAAAGTTTTACTGGAGACCAAAGGAAATTCCAACCTGAAACACCAGCATGTTTTAAATAATGTTGCGCAAGATACTTTTGTTTCGGCCGACCGTTTCATGCTTGAAACCATCATCCGCAATCTGGTTTCCAATGCCATCAAGTTCACCCCGCAGCGAGGCACCATAGAGATCACCTCCAGCAATAATGAAGAAACCGTTGTTTTTGCCATCAAAGACAACGGAACGGGCATGGAAGAAAATGTACGGAAAAAACTTTTCAGCGTTCGAAATATGATGAGCAAATCGGGCACCGACGGCGAATCGGGCACAGGACTCGGACTGGTCATCACCTACGAATTCATCAGACTGCTCAACGGAAAATTATGGGTTGAAAGTGAGACGGGAAAAGGCAGCATCTTTTATTTTCTTTTGCCCAAAAGCCAATAATAAAACGACAGGTAAATCCCGTTCCATCCTCCTTACACCAGGTTCAATCATCAGGAAAATAACAGGCATTGGGCTCTTGGGAGGCAAAACCAACCAACATGCCGGTTAAGTTTAAAGTAAAAAGGCAAAAGGCAAAAGGCAAAAGTTTGGCAGAACATCAAACATTATCATGCCAAATGCACTAATCCCGAAAGGGGTTAAACGTCAATAACCCGGGGTTTTCAACCCGGGAAAAACAAAGAACACCACTCTTGTTTTGGCGGGATTTTTGCCAAACAGCAAAAATCGTGACAAAACAAGAAAAAAAAGATGATTCCCCTGCCGATGCCTTCCCGCAAAGCGGCTTTTTTTCAGGCTTGCCATGAAAAACGTAGTAGCTTATCAATTCAATAAATCGATTGCATTTTTTTGACGAAAATTTATTGGTTAAATTCCGCACATACTCACCCTGTTTGGTTGTGGCTGGTTCACGTTGGGATTTTCGCGAAAGCGGAAAAAGGGCACAAATGCTATTCGGGGTTGTTTCCGGGCAGTTTTTCCGGAGGGCCGAAATCGGGATTACCGATAAAGGTCTCGTCGCGGAGCGTTTTAATAAAAGCCATCAGATCGGATTTTTCCTGAGGTGTTAGCTGGATGCCGCCATCGGCAATATGATGCATCAGCGGATCGATGTAGGGGGAGTTCACCAGATCGTGCGAATAAAATTCAATCACATCGTCCAGTGTTTCAAAACGGCCGTCGTGCATATAAGGACCGGTGAATTCTATGTTGCGCAGCGTGGTGGCTTTATAAGCTCCTTTATCCATTTCATTACCCGTAACCGAAAACCTGTCGTAGGGATCGGTAAAGACCGAATCCTTGCCGTTGTTGTAAAAACCGTTGGTGGTAAACAACGGATTGCCATACCCACCGTGACAATGAAAACAGTCGGCACCCTCCTCGGTGGTGAACAGCACAAAGCCGCGCAACTCCTCGGGCGTCAGTTGCTCCTCGCCGCGCATGTAGCGGTCGAACCTGGTGTCGGACGAGATCAGCGTGCGGACAAACTGGGCAATGGCTTTGGCAATCCTGTCAACGGTAACATCCGGCGTACCGAAAGCTTTTTGGAACATTTCGGGATAACCGGAAATATTTTTGATGGTATTGACAACCTTTTCGGGTGACGAATCAAATTCCGCAGGGTCGCTGATCACTCCCAGCACATCCTCCTCAATAGAACTTACGCTGCCGTTCCAGCCGAAATGGCCGGGGTTCCACACCAGATTGATCATGGGCAACATGGCGTGATGTGTTGAATGTCCGGTAACGCCGAACGGATGGGGACGCGGCGCACCGATCTCGAAACTATTCTCCTGACGATGGCAACTGTAACAACTCATCAGCGAGTCGGGGTGCGTACGCCCGTTGAGGCGTCCGTCATAAAAGAGCGCCCGTCCTAAAGCAATCCCCTCCACCGTCATGGGGTTGTCTTCCGGGATGTTCAATTCGGTGGGAAAACCGTATGGAATATCGATGTAATAAGGCGTCGGCTCGTAAGGTTCCGGCTCCTCCGGATCATGGCACGACGAGAGGCCGTACATCACCACCACCGTCATCAAAAACACCGCCATCCGTTTTATTTTCATAATGCTCAAAATCATTGATCAATTTTTAACCGCCTACATCAGTTATCGCCTTTCCATTCCCCGAAGGAAAAGACATCTTCCTTTCCGTTTTCGCAGCCCAGCTTCATGGCATCCTGTTTTTGCATGATGTCGCCGCCCCACACGTCATGATCGTACACATGCGGGTGCTGAAACCAGTTCTCCACATTCATCCTGACTTCAAATTCTTTGGTTTCACCGGCATTGATGCCAAAGGACGAAGCGGGCAGTTCCACTTCGAAATAATTCTGCACAAAGCCGGTGATAGAATCCGGGTCAATCACCCCGCCGGCATAGATTTGTCCGATACCCAGGTGAAAGTTAAACGGCTTCACCATACCGTCGGAGGACAGCCATTTGCCGTTGAGTTTCATGTAATGGTAACCGCCGCCCAGATATTCCGGCCAGAACATGTCCCGCTCGGGCGGATTCAAAAACATCAGCGACTGATTTTTCTCCTCACAAATGCCAAAGGTAAAAGTGATCTTATCGTAATCACCCGCCTCTACAGGATCGTAAACCTTCCATTCCTGCGTATCCTCCAAATCGGTATCCACATAATGGATGTCCTCCCACTGGTCGAGCAGTTGAGCACCGCCGTCGGCACGGTGCAGCTTTACATCCGAAACAAAATACTGGATTTCACTTACAAGGTAATGGTTTCCGGCGGCATTCACATATTTCATGGTGTCGTATCGCTGCGGAGCGCCTTCGTTGTACTGCGTAAAGTGAAAAACGATCTTCCCGGTCTTTTCCTCCGGCGTATCCTCCGGCTTTTTGCAAGAAGAAAAAAACAATAAACCCGTGGCGACAAATAATATCGTCAGATTGCCGAAGTATCTGGATGCAATGAAAGAGTTGCTCATTTTTTTGTCAGAATTTATTTTTTTGATAAACGTAAAACATGTACGATTTATTTACCCGGATTTTGCATCATTCAAGATTTTAGAATACAACAACCCCATAAATAAAAAGCATTACCATAAAAAAATCATCCGTCAAACCATAAAAATCCATAGCGGTACCTGAGCCAATTTTAAAAAATGATTCCTTTTGAGATGAGAAAGTTACGAATTTTTGATTGCAATATGTGTTGAGATTATAAGATGTCAAGGTTTTAATTAATCTGACTGAATAAGGAAAGTTTCGGACAAATTCAATATGTTAATTTTTTAAAAATTCTTGCATGCAAAAGAAATAACACATTTCTTTGCAGACCAAAATACTTAAATGGTCTATTTGTATTATAATTTTATATGATGAAAGACATTGATATCAGAAACAGAATTATTGAAGTAGCACAAAATATCTTCAAAAGGTACGGTTTTAAAAAATCTACTATGGATGAAATTGCAACTGCTGCCGGAAAAGGCAAAAGCACTTTGTATCACTATTTCAAAAGCAAAGACGAAGTGTTTGCTGCCGTAATTGAAA
>JAOZMX010000271.1 GCA_029934065.1 Bacteroidales bacterium | reverse complement strand
AGTTGACAGGGGAAAGTGGGGGTGATGGAAATAAGCAATAAGCAACATTCAACATACAATGATAAAAGCCAAACCGAAAAACGGACTTTGCGAGTTCGGTTTACCGGGCGAAGCAATCTGCCTCGGCTTTGCAGCGTGTTTGTTAACAGGTTACATCTAAAATCTAAAATCGTTAATCTTCAATCTGAAATAAATAGCTTAATGAACTTAATTCCCTTTTACTCTTTAACCCTTACCAACTTAATGCTTTTGTGGTAAGCCGACGAATCGGTGATAAAATTTACATTGATAAGATAAATTCCCGGGTCAGTAAGTGTTTTCAACTGAAACAGGTATTGATAACTGTTTCCGGAAACAGTATGGCTGAAGGATTGGTTGAGGATTCCGTTGCTGCGGTAAACATCCATCACCACCCTGCCGGAAAGATCGCTTTTGAAACGAAGAAAAACTTTGCCTGCCGTGGGATTTGGATAAACCTCAACCTTAAAGGGGTCCGTATCATTTCCGGGGATATTGTAAACGTAGCAACTGTTAATTTTGCCCGGAGTGCCGTGGTTATCCGAAGAGCACCAGCTTTTTGGCAGGGTGTTGTCGAAGGTGGGGCTGCGCAGTTCCAGCGTTGGCCCCATACCATTGGGCTCGGGAGGCCACGGGTCTTCCACACCGTAAACCAGCGAATCCATCATGGCACCCATGTGGTTGTACAACCTGATAAGCTCACCGTTGCTGCTCAACCCGAAGCTGAAGCTGCTCAATACCTTTTCCGTTTCAGGGAATTGCTGTACAAAGCGACTCCGGTCGCGGCACAATACCAGAAAATCCTTCGGCTGTATCACCGTGCCGAAAGGGATTTCGAAGGTATGGCTGTTGGAGGCATCTTTGAAGATCCATCCCGAGATGTCGGCCGGGTCTTCCTCGGCGTTGTAAAGCTCTACCCAGTCGCCGGCGTCGAAATTGGAGGCCGATTTGTAGTTGATCTCGTTGAACATCACGTTGTAGCTCGCCTGATTGAAATAAAAAGCCCCCATATCGGCGCGGGTGCCGTCCGGGTCTTCCGGGCTGTCGGGATCGCCCGAATCAATACAGGGTGAGCCGGGCAGCAGGTTGAAGTTGCTGTCGGCGGGCGCCGCAAATTCGGGTGCTGCAAAAAGATTGCCCGTTCCCGCCAGCGCTTCGCTGTCGCACAGCGAATAATCCACCGTCCACGACGACAGTTCGTCGGCGTCAATCACCTTATTCGCGGAGGCCGAAAGGATGGAATTGACAATGGTGGCATGCCCGCCGCCGCTGCCTGCATATTTTTCGTAAAGCCATATCGTGCTTCCGTTCTGATACAGCGTGTTATTGATCAAAAGGGCATGCGCATTGTTTTTCAGGTTGATGCCCTGCGAGCAGCCCACCACAAGGTTGTTCCTCACCTCGATGTTCATGCAGGTGTCCAGTGTGATGCCGTTATCAAATGCATTGTAGATGATGTTGCCTGTGATGGTGGCGTTGTGCACATTGTCGAAATCAATGCCGTCGTCGTAGGGATGGATGATCAGATTGTTGCGCACGATGCCGCCGTTATAGTGCAGGTATTCCACGGCATCCGGGGTTTCGAAAAAATAACTGTTCTCCACAATGGCCGATTGTGGCATGGAAAAAATCAATCCTTCGCCAGTATTGTTGCTGATGAAGGTGCTGTTCCTCACTTCGATGATGCCGTGCCGGGCATTGAACAGCCCGTTGTAGTAATAAAGATGTTTGGTGTTTTCGAGATACACATGATCGAGGGTGACGTTGGCACTGCGGGCGTTCAGCCTTCCGTTGTAAAACCGGACGTATTCAAACACACAGGTTCCCGTTGTTTGTTCCATCAACAGGGTGTCCCAGTAAGGCATGTCGTAATAGGGCTTGAAAACAATGGGATTCGCTTTGCTGCCTGTTGCCGTAATTTGTCCGTACACCCTGATGGAGCACGAATCGGTGAAACCAATTTCCACTCCCTCCTGCAGGGTTAGTTTCACCCCGGGAAGTACGTCAATATCGCATACCACCAGGTAAGGAGAATGGTCCGCCGTCAAAACCATGTCCTGGTCAATCACACAGGGCAGCGTTTCAAAATCTTTCACTTCGAGCGGGTTTTTCGAATCGAAAGACTCCACCTCCTGTCCGTCGTTGTCCGTTGATACAACTTTCCAGAAATAGTTGCCGGTTTCGATGTTGTCGAGTGTAAATACCGTGTCGGTGATGCCTTCGTAAGTTACGGTTTCGTCCGGGTCAAAGGCATCGCTTGTGGTCAGTAGCAGCTTGTATTCCACGGGGAATCCGTCCGGGTCAACCGACGGGGTCCAGCGGAATGTCACAGTGTGTGGCAGCGGGTAAGGAGTGGGGTCGGCCGTGAACGACGATTGTACATGATCGAAATACCAGTTGAGTTTTGCAGGAAAGTTGGCCACATAATCTTTTTCGTTCTGTACCTGGGCCAGCCATTCGCTGACATCCTGGATGTCGTCGGTGGTATCCTGCTCCACCGAGGGTTGCAAAGCAGCCACCAGACTGTCCATTACCGGCCACAATGTTTCAGTGTTGAAAATTTCGTCAAAGATCTCGTTGGCACGGTCTTTCACATCGTTCAGCATCTGCTGGTTCAGAATGGCCTTTTCCGGATAGGGGTTGTCGTGTGCCCAACGCGCCGAGCTGTAAGTGTAATTGCGCCAGGAATAAACCGAAAAAGTTTTGTCCAGATCCCACGGAAACATGTTCCACTTTCCGTTGCCGTTCACATCGTGAAACATGTAATAGTTGTGGTAGTAAGTGCTTTGATTGGAAAGAACCATGTTGCAGGCGATCATGTTCACCATCTCATCGTAATCCAGTTTTTCGGAACAAAAAGCGGGATAATCATTCAAAGGCACCGCATTGATCTCATCAATCAGTTGCGCAAGGTCTTCCTTGTTGCCCGATCCGGTTTTTTGTTCCCAAAAATTCACCAGATCATCGTAAATGCTCAGACAGGCGCCGTCCTTGGTGGCTTTGTACAGGTTGCCGCCGGCGTCGTATCCGTTGGCTTCAAGGAATAAAGCATCCATATTTTCGGTGCGGTTGTACAGCCCCAGGTACTTCCCGTTCAGATAAAGCCGGGCAAATTCGGTGGCAAAACAATCCTGGCCGGTCATCCTGAAAACAAGATTGCTCATGGTTGACCGGATGTAGCTTCTGTCTTCGTATTCGGCGTTGAAATTCAGCTTGTCGCGTCCGTTCACAAAAGGTTCACCGTTAAATTTGATCTTCAGCGATTTTTTGGGCAGGTAACGCGAACCGTCACCGCGGATACGCATCACCGCATCGTTCCATGTTATCGTGTCGTAGGTAAAAGTGATGGGAATATAGATGTCTTCTTCAAAATGCTCGTAAATGTATTCGAAATCCGCCGGATCACAGGTGATGAAATATTCTTTAACCTGCGCATGGGCCATGCCAAACTGAAAAAATATCGCTGCAAGCAGAAGTTGTATTTTTAGCTGTTTTAACATCATTACCAAGTGCTTTTTAAAAATTTTGAAGTGGTTGATTGTTGTTCGCTGAACACTTTAAAGATGTATATCCCGTTGTTCAGCTCCGAAATATTAACGGCATGGTGGATATTGCCGTTGAGCACAGAAATGGATTGGTACAAGATCAGTTTTCCCTGGGGATCGAAGACCTGCACAA
>JAOZMX010000270.1 GCA_029934065.1 Bacteroidales bacterium | reverse complement strand
ATCCGAAACAGTGTCTCGGATTTTTGATGGTGTTGATTTTCAGTTAAGTTGGTCACATTATCTTTTTCTGATAAAAATTGATAATATTGAAGAACGAAAATTTTATGAACTAGAAGCCATAAACAATAATTGGAGTGTCAGAGAATTGCAAAGACAGTTTAATTCAGCATTGTTTGAAAGACTCGTATTAAGCAGAGATAAAAAAGAAATTAGAAAATTATCAGAAAAAGGCCAAATTATTGAATAGCCAACAGATACAGTAAAAGACCCTTATGTTTTGGAGTTTCTTGGGTTACCGGAAGAAACAAAATATTCGGAAACGGAATTGGAACAAAAAATAATTGATAAACTCGAACACTTTCTACTCGAATTAGGGAAAGGGTTCACATTTGTTGGAAGACAAGTCAGATTTACATTTAAAGAAAAACATTTTAGAGTAGATTTAGTTTTTTACAATAGAATTTTACAATGTTTTGTGCTAATTGATATGAAAACCGGAGAGATTTCGCATCAAGATTTAGGACAAATGCAGATGTATGTAAATTATTATGACCGAAAAAAGAAATTACCTCACGAAAATCCAACAATCGGAATAATTCTTTGTAAAACAAAAGACGATGCTTTGGTAGAAATGACATTACCTGAAAATAATGAGCAAATCTTTGCAAGTAAATATTTAACTGTTTTACCAAGCAAAGAAGAATTAAAGAAATTGATTGAAAATAAAGATATTGATGAATAACTCACTCCTGCCTTAACTCTTCCCAAGACCGGCAGCGCCGGAAGGACTTAAGCCATTTTAATACCGCACGCACATAACACCATTGCGAAACAAAAAGAAATTCTTATTTTTAGCATGAACAATGAAGGAAGGTTTTGAGTTTTAGCTCCGGTACAAGTCTGCGGCACACATGGGGTTATTACATTACTGAAAAATTAAAAAGGAAGTTAAAAAATGAGTAATGAGTCAAGCATAGTATCAAAAGTATGGAGTTTTGCCAATGAAATATTTGAAAATAAAAAAGTAATCAAGAAACTTAGAGACTGTTTAAATTTCTAATTTTAGCGGACTTTTTTAACATAAAATGAAAATCTTTACCACTGTTCGGATTAAGCCGCTTCCCGCCCTTTTCCTGATGTTGCTCCTCGCATTCTCCTGCAGCAACCATCAACAGGAAATCACGCTCACGGCAGGAGATTTAAAGATAACACTCGACGACAAGGGCTATGTCACCGGGTTTTTCGATGTGGCCACCAGCAAGAACTACATTGCAAAGGATACCCTTGCGCCGTTGCTTTCTTTAAGGTTGAACGGCCGTTATCTTTTTCCCGTGAAGGTGGAATTCGACAGCAAAAACAACCGGCTCACACTTCATTATGATAAAAACATTACTGCAGTCATAAAAGTGGAGACGAAACAAACCCACCTTGCTTTTGAATTGCTCTCGGTGACGGATGCCGGAAAATTCGACCTTGCAGTCTGGGGCCCGTACCCGCTGACACTGAACAAATACATCGGCGAAACAGTGGGCATTGCCGGCAATGATGAATTCACCGCGGGTATCCAGTCGCTGAACCCCAAAACCCTCGGAGGATATCCCTGGAACGAAAACGACTGCATGCCACAGATAGATATTTTCGACCAGGATGATCCTTCCGACCTGAACGAAAAAGGCAAACGCTATGTACTTTACCGGGTGGAAGCGGCCAAGCCCGCCGGTTTCGGGAGCACCCTCCAGGCCTATTGCCGGAACAGGAACAAACCCCGGATCATCAAAAACCTGAATTACGACAAATATGTTGCACCGCCGTTTAACGACGGAGGCATCACCGGCTCGAAAATAGCCCTGTTCGGCTGTCCGCCGGAACAGACACTGACCACCATCGGGGCCATCGAGGTGGCCGAAGGTTTGCCCCACCCCATGCTCGACGGCCAGTGGGCCAAAACGGCAAAAGGAGCTTCCGCAGCTTACCTCATCATGGATTTTGGCGAAAAGGACATTGACAAGGCACTGGCTGTCACCAAAAAAGCCGGATTAAGGTATCTCTATCATCCCGGGCCGTTTGAAACATGGGGACATTTTGTATTGAATAAAAAACAATTTCCCGGCGGCATTGGAAGCATGAGGCGGTGTGTGGAAAAGGCAAAGCGGCAGGGGATTATGCTGGGGGTGCATACACTTTCCAATTTCATCACCACCAATGACGCTTACGTTACCCCGGTTCCCGACCGGCGGCTGGCCGGAGTGGGCAGCAGTGTGCTTCCGCAGGATGTTGATGCACAGCAAACCGAAATATTTATTGATGATCCGGAGTTTTTCAGGCAATACAAAAACAGCAATCTGAAAACAGCCATGCTGGGTGAAGAACTGATCCTCTACGGCGGTGTCTCGCCACAACCGCCGTGGAAGCTGACAGACTGCCGGCGTGGCGCATGGGGCACAAAAGCCGTCGCACACAAGAAAGGCGACACCGTCAGCATGCTGGCCGATCATGGTTATAAAGTGTTCCTGACCAATGCGGAACTGGGTATGGAAGTGGCTGAAAACATCGCCGACCTGTTCAATGAAACCGGCCTGCGGCAGATATCGTTCGATGGCCTCGAAGGTAACCGCTCCACGGGCATGGGCAATTACGGGGAGATACTTTTTACCACCTCTTGGTTCAACCGGCTGGATAAAAACATCAAAATGCATTACATCGCCGATGCCAGCCGCACGTCGCATTATTTCTGGCACATCTACACCCGCATGAACTGGGGAGAACCGTGGTATGCCGGTTTCCGCGAGAGCCAGACCGAATACCGCCTGAAAAACCAGGAATATTTCCGTCGCAACCTCATGCCGGGGATGCTGGGATGGTTCAAAATGACCGGCTCCACAAGCATCGAAGATGTGGAATGGATGCTGGCACGCTCGGCGGCATTCGATGCAGGATACGGCTTTTACACCAGTTACAAATGGTTAGATGAAAACGGGAATACGGACACCATTTTGCAACTGCTGGGCGAATGGGAAAAAGCGAGGATGTCGAATGCTTTCCCCGATACGCTGAAAAAGCTCATGGAAGATGTAAAAAATGAATTTCATCTGGAACCGGTTAAGGATAACGAATGGAAGCTATACAGGATTTATTCATACAAATACAATTATGAAAAAAGAGTACGGCAGCCCGGCGAACCGTTTTTTGAAGAATTCGATTTTTCAAACCCTGCCGGGAAACAACCGCTTCAGTTTATTCTGACAGCAAAAGACGGAACTGTTTCAAATGTCAGCATGGAAATTGACGATTACAGGGAAATCCGGATACCGGTAAAGCTGAAAGCAGGAGAAACCCTGAAATACACCGGCGGGAACCGGGCGGCAGTGTATGGCAAAACCTGGCATCTGAAAAGGACAATTCCGGTTGACGGCTCTAAACTGGAAACAGACAATGGCATCCACACCCTCACCTTCGAATGCAATTTCTCCGGCGGAGAGAAACCCGTTGCGGGCCTGGAGCTACGCCTTGTCGGCGAAACGTGGACGATTTCCGGGAAATAATATAATTCCCCCCGTTGGTGTCCCCACCAACGGACCTATATTGTTGAATGTTTTTTGCAAAAACAAAAACAACAACAGCCCATATACCTCAGTTGGCACCTCTATCAATGTGTTTGTACTAACAAATGGTTGTTGGTGGGGACACCAACAACGGTTACTATGATTTTAATAAGTTTCTCCACC
>JAOZMX010000269.1 GCA_029934065.1 Bacteroidales bacterium | reverse complement strand
TCATGCCCTCATAATCTCATCCAGCATCCTTTCTTCCTCCGTGCTTAACCTGCTTTCTTTCAGCTCCTCTAACAGGGAGTGCAATCTTTCGGGGTTGGAGGTGGGAATGGTTTCTGCATGGTTGTCCACTTTGGTCAACAATTTCTTGATGTTTTCTAATGCGTTCATCCGTTTCATGTCCGCTTCTATCGCCTCTTTTATCTGGCTTTCAGTGATAAAAATTTTCTGATATATCATGTCTGTTGCAATTTTGCGGCAAAAGTAAGGAGGCGAATTGGACTGATACCAGACATCGGATGTCCGGTCGGCAATTTTTTTTTATTTTTATGGGCTGAATTAACCAAACATGAAAAAGTACACTACGCTGGCTGAATTGCTTATTGATTACCGTGACTACCATAACCTTTCGCAAATTAATCTCGCTGCAATACTGGAGGTGGATGCCCGCACCGTCAGCCGGTGGGAAAGAAACGAATCGCTGGTCAAACCCGATAAAGAGGAAGATTTTGTAGAAAAGCTGTTTATCCCGTATCAGGTTGTTCATAATCTGAATTCGGAAACGCCTCTTGCCGTTTATTACGACATCAAAACGCGGACTTATTCGCTGACGGCAATCATGACCAGACCCACCGGTGCTATGTGGTATAAGACAGACTTTCCGGTGGAAGACGAAAGGATCAGCCTGCTCTCGAGAGACACGGATGTGGAGTTTGTGGCCGACATCCAGGAGATGAGCAAAAACCCGAAACCCATACAGGACGGGTTGATCAAAATGGCAGCCCAACTGCTTCCGGAGCTAAACCTTGTCCTGCATGACCAGTCGGGGTTTTATGCCGGACACATTACGGTACTTCCCCTGAAATACCCTGCTTATGAAAAGATCAGAAAGCGGGAAATGAACGAAAATCAGTTGAGCCCGGCTGACCTTGCAGGCAGTCTCACCGGAAAACCTCTCGTGTTTTACTTTTATTCGCTTTATGCCGATTCACTGGCCAATTCCTATTACCTGATGAACCGCTTGCTCTCCTATTTTAAAGAACACAAGTTTAAAAACTATTTATTTGCCGGGATAACTTACCGGAAGCTCCAGATGGAAATTTTCCGGGAAATGGGGCTGAAGATTATCTGGCAGGATGAACCAAAAGAGGGACAGGGAATCGGTGCCACCCTGTTGGAAGGGGATTTTGACAGGTTTCTTTTCGGGAAAATGGGGTGATTTTTTCACGCCCGCCTTCATCATTTGACGGATTCGGGCAGGCAGCGACGCAACGGACGCAGTGTTTGGGTTTTTTGTCAATCTCTTTGTCAGTCTTCAGTCGGCAGCTTGCCCGGATTCCGAAGGAGACGGGTCTTCAGTCGTCAGTCGGCAATCTTCAGTCCACAGTCTCCAGTCATCAGTCATCAGTCATCAGTCATCAGTCTAACAGTCTTTTGTCTGACAGTCTTGAGTCTTGGCTCTTGGCTCTTGGTTCTT
Organism: Bacteroidales bacterium; assembly: GCA_029934065.1. GTDB lineage: Bacteria > Bacteroidota > Bacteroidia > Bacteroidales > 4484-276 > 4484-276. Next base: position 2,268 of record JAOZMX010000269.1, on the reverse strand, counting down.
GACTCTATTCCAATCCCAAACTCATACTCACCAACTCGGCAATGTCATAGTTTTTCACTTCTTCTTCCTTGTTTTTGTATTTGATGCCGTCGGTCATCATAGTCATACAGAAGGGGCAGGCCGTGCAGATGATCTCTGCGCCGGTTTCGAGGGCTTCTTCCGTACGTTCGATGAACACCTCTTTTTCGCCTTTTTCGGCTTCTTTGAACATCTGTCCGCCACCAGCCCCGCAGCACAGGGCAAAACTTTTGTTGCGTTCCATCTCCACATTGACAACGGGAATGGCTTTAAGCACATCACGCGGCGCTTCATATTCGTCGTTGGCCCTGCCGAGATAACACGGGTCGTGGAAAGTGATCTTTTTGCCTTTGAGGGTGTCGCCGTTGAGGTTCAGTTTATTGTCGGCGATCATCTGTTGCAGGAACTGTGTATGGTGGACCACTTCATAATGTCCGTCAAAATCGGGATATTCATTTTTCAGGGTGTTGAAATCGTGCGGGTCGCAGGTGATGATCTTTTTCACCTCGTAACCGTTCAGCACTTCAATGTTCATCATGGCCTGCATCTGGTAGAGCATTTCGTTTCCGGCACGGCGGGCCACATCCCCGCTGTCGGACTCTTCGGTACCCAGCACGGCATAGTCCACTTTCAAATGGTTCAGTATTTTTACAAATTCACGGGTCACTTTTTTGTACCGGTCATCAAAAGCGCCTGCCGATCCCACCCAGAACAGGTATTCGGGTTTTTCACCGGCAGCAAACCTGTCGGCCATCAGCGGCACTTCCAGTCCTTCGGCCCAGAGCATCCGGTCTTCGGGAGAGAACTGCCACGGTGCCCCGTTGTTTTCGATGTTGGCAAAAACCGTGTTCAGTCCCGAGGGTGCCTTTGATTCTTCCAGTACGAGGTAACGGCGCATATCCAGGATGAGTGAGGGCTGGTTGATATTTACCGGACATTCGCGGGCACAGGCATTACACAGCGTACAGGCCCACAGCTCTTCTTCCGTCAGGTAAGTGCCATTCAGGTGTTTACCGTCGTCATAATCTTTTCCTTCTTTCACCAGTCCGGGTCCTTTTTCTTTCATCCGGGCGCGGGTGTCCATCATCACTTTACGCGGTGAAAGCAGTTTGCCGGTGATGTTGGCCGGACAAACGGAGGTGCACCTGCCGCATTCGGTGCACGACAGTGAATTCATATATTGTATCCAGTTTGTGTCTTCCACATCCAGTACGCCGAAACGTTCGGGTTCGCCTTCTTCTTCCGGGGCTTCGCTGAAGGCCGCATTGGGGTCCATCATCAGCTTGACCTCTTTGGTGATACTGGGCATGTTGTCAATGTATCCCAACGGTTCCAGCTTGCTGACAAACACATTGGGTACCGACATAAACACATGGAAATGTTTGGAATAAGGAAGAATGTTGGCGAAGATAAATATCAGCAAAATATGTGCCCACCAGTTGATCTGGTAGCCTATCCAGGCCGATTCGGCGGATGTTCCGGTAAAATAAGATACGATCCAACTGCTGACGGGATAAACGCCCTGGGCCTCTTCGCCCGTCGCACTTGTCCACAACAGGTAATTTGTATTCATCCCGAGCAGCGACACCATCAGTAACAAAATGATCAACAGTGCCAGGTTAGCATCTGCCTTGGAAACGGGTTTCATCTCAGGGCCGTAGAATCTTTTGATGTGCATGAAAAGCCGCCGGACAAGGAAAGCGATAATGGCAATACCGATCAGCAACGCAAAAATGTCTCCGCATGCCATCATGAAATCGTAGAATGGTCCCAAAACGCTGAATACTTTCTCGGTGCCGAAAAGGCCGTCAATGACCATCTCTATACTGCCGAAAAGGATCACGATAAAACCCCACCAAACGATGGCGTGCATTAGTCCGACCACCGGTCTTCGAAGAATTTTTTCCTGCAAAAAGGCAACTTTGATAGTGACTAAAATGCGTTTACCAATATGGCCGAGGGGCTTCTTTTTGGTAAACTTAAAATATCTGAAAAGGTGACTGATTGTCCAGGCAAAAACCCCGAATGTGATCAAAAGGGTAATGGCAAAAACGATCTGTTTAATCATGTTGTATTGGTTTTAAGATTTGGATTACAAGGTTAATAATATTTGGATTTAGAATGAAAATAAATTTCATCACCGGGAGAGAGATGTTTCTGATTTGGGATTCCTTGCCTGTTTTGGGAGATGTTGTTTTTATTGGTTGTGATTTTTTGGCTCTCCGGACTCTTTGATCGGGCTGATCAGAA
>JAOZMX010000268.1 GCA_029934065.1 Bacteroidales bacterium | reverse complement strand
TCATGAAAGAAACGAACGCAAAAAAACGCTTTTTTATAAACATCGCTGTTTTCATTTTTCTGGTTGTTTTGCTCATGGTTTCTCCTGCTTTGACTGCTCAGATGATGCAGGGCGCCGTCCGGAGCCGCACCGCTGAACCGGCAGTGACCGCGGTTTCTCCTTCCCGGGCTGAAACCGCTGAAGAGGCCGCTTCCCCGGGCAGTGTCAGGATGATGACCCCACAAAGGTCTCCCAAGAGAGATGTCCACCCCGTGGTTCCCGGTGCCATTCTCAACGTTACGATTAACGTGCAGCAAGAGCCCGGGAATATAAAAGCAAGAAACCACCAACTGAAAACCCGACTTGATATCCGTTGGCAGCGTAAGGGAACTCTTCCCGCGCGCGTTGACATTTTCCTTCATCCCTACCGGAGCGCTGGCAGAAAGCTCTGTTTGAAGCGCAATGTTGTCAATAACGGCCATGTCACGGTCCCCGTTCCCGGCACAATCAACAGTAAACAGACGTATATCGTTCGGGTTCAGTCCCATGACGAGAAGGTTTATGGGGACAGCAAATCATTTTCCTTTTCGCCAAAAGCATCCGTAAAGGCGAAAGGACATTCCAGGGCCGTAGCAGCTGACCGTCACGCCAGGGGCAGCGGCGTGGCCGCCACCCCCATCAGTATTCCACGCACGGCGGATTCCGCCACCAGTAAAAAAACGCCCACAATCCGTGCCAAACAGGTCAAGCTCGATCCGGGGATCGGACCGAACATGCCTACCAATATGGCACAGTCCGAAAAATTAACGAAAAAGCGACACATAAACAAGAAATTAAATCTTCTGAATCCCACAACTTACAATTCAGGACCAGGTGGAGGAGGGGGATCGGCACCCACGGGCGGAGGAACATGGGGATACGATATTGCCTGCTCCGTGGGACGTGTGAACGGGGTCGTTCCAATAAATAAAAAAACACGAAAAATTTCAATCAAAATCAAAAACAACGGCTTATGGAAGACGCCGTCATTCAAGGTAGGCCTCGGTTTACAGGGCAAGGCCAAGATTGGGGTGCCTTCAAGCTGGCTCAAAACGGCAACCGTTATCAGGGGAGGGATTTATAACGGCCATTACATCTACATCGACTTCAAACTGCCTCAGGAGATCACGGAAAAAACAATCCTTGTGGCAGGAGTGGACATTGCCGCTGAACTTCAGGAAAAGAACGAGAATAACAACTACTCAAAAGCAATTAGAATAGCTTTTGTTACAGATGAAAAATACATGGGTGGCACGACTATGCCGGATATCATCCCTTCTGTCGAAACACATGACGGCATATACTCCGGAGATGGCCAATCCCTGGAGATTGCAATATGGAACAATTCTAAAACAGAAGCGAGAGATTTCAAGGTTGGATTCTGCCAATTTGATCAAGCAGCTTCTAAAAGTACTTCTAAATGGTTGGGGACCAAAAAAATTCCGATTCTTGGTCCCCACAATAGTATGCTTGTTTCGATTCCATGGAAGGTCCACACTTTGGATAAGAGTCTTAAATTTGTAGCCGTGGCGGATATCGATCAAAACATCAGTGAAGGGAAGATTGGGGAAAAAAACAACAAGACGCAGCCATTTATCTACCAGACAGGGATTAAAACACTCCCTCCCCCGATACAGGGTCCCCCTCTGAACGGCTTTACAGTATACGGCCCCGGCAACGAGAGCCACGACTCTTTCAGGAGTGATCAGAACACAGTGGTTCGCATTTTTTTCAAGGTCGAAAACAGTATCCGCAATGATCCCAAAGAACTCCGTCTCATGGGTGATTATATCAAAATCTCCCTGGTGAAAATGGATGGCAAGGAAAAACTAATCATCGCTGAAAAAGCCTATTTCAGCAAAAAATATGTTTCTAATAGCTGGTCCTGGAAAATTCCTTCCACACTTCCCATGGGGAAATATCGTATCCGCATCAGCTCCATAGATGGGCATTATCAAGGTTTCAGTGCTCCCATCTCAATCTGGTCACCCGCTGAAGCAGCGCTCCAGACTGCGAATCCGGTTGAACATGGCCCAACCCAGGTTCCAAAACCCTTGAAGCCGAGCAAATCGATTAAACCCAGAAAGCGGAACGGGCCGGGTGAACCGCCTGATGGAATAATACCGGTGCAATTCAGTCAATGGAAAATTAAAAAGCTTATTCCACATGTGGTAACTTTTACAACAGGAACCGGTCCTTATGCCCGACTGGATTCATTAGAAATTGTGCTTCAATATAACGTCAATAAACCGTTTAAGTTTTCACTCCTTGGACCGGGCGCTGATTATCACCCGGACGCTGCGTGGTCATACGTCGAACCTAGTATCTTTATCCAAGCTGACTTGAACAAAAGAAGGATCTTCGGCGATGCCAACCACGATTTTACCGGATATCCATGGCAGCAATATTTCGGCATCGAATACCAGCTCTCCAGGTTTCACTTTCCCAAAGGAATACAGCCCGCAGGTGTTCACACAATAATTCTGAAGGCAGAATTTGAAGGCGTTAGTATTGTCCACGGTGTTGAGGTTATAGGGGAAATCAAAGGAACGCACAAAAAATGCCATGTGCGTTATCATCCTCATGTGGATGTAGCAGTAAAAGCCAGTTCTTTGGGTAGAGGATACGCAAGCGATGATCTTTCCTATGTTTTTTCCCCGCCATCTTGTTGGAAAATAATTGACATGGTGCACTGGGCTCGCGTCTATCCGAATATACAGCGAGCCATTTTCCCTCCGGGAATGTGTCGCTGACAAGATTATGGTGTATGGAGGCCAAAGCCTGTTCCTGCAACCTGTAGGGGCGCGGAGCCTTCCCCTTGTCCGTTTGGACCGCCGCATGCTTCGGATAGTCGAGATTTTATGATTGATGATATCGTTGCAAATTTCCCCCCAAACCTTCATCCCCAAACAAGGAGATTCTCATGAAAGGACTCAGCCAATCCGCCTGTGCGCTACTTCACGTTTTCATCCTCATCCTTATATGTGCCTTTGTCCTTAGCGTGCCCGCGTCTGCTGCCCAAATGATGCAGGGAACCGGTCGGAGCCGGACCGCCTCACCGGTGGTGACCACGGTTTCTCCCTCCCGGGCCGAAACTGCTGTAACCACCCCGGCCTCCACCCGTCACGTCCGAGGTGGCGGCGTGGCCGCTACGCCGATCAGCATACCACGGCCGATCAAACCCTCGAAGGCTTCATTAAATAAAATTGCGAAATGCGATTTGATCTCCCTTGATAAAAATGTGATGCATATCCGCATGCGGTATAAAGTTGATGCATCCATTGTCGGTAAATGTAGTGCCGGTGCATCGCTGTATGATCTAAATCTTCGAGATCTCAATGCCCGCTGCAAAGCAGTCCGGATCCAGAAATCGCCCGAAGGAAGTGTTGATGTTTATCTTGTTTTGCCTGCAAAGCCGTTTAAATCCGCGACCCTGGGAACGTTTTTAATACATTCCCGTAAAGTTGTTACAAAGAAATATTTCAAGTTTCCGTTTGTGTGGGATGGTCAACACGGCAGGATCGTTGCACCGTCAGTCATCAGGAATAGAGGGCAAACAACGGCACAAACGGCATCCAGGCAAAAACAAACAGGGCTTTCCAGGTCGCAGATAAATCATCTTGCCAAAATTAATCAGCGTTTAGAACATGGACTTCTTGTTGGTTTAGATCCGGGCCTGGGACCGTAAAGAGAGATGCACAAATACCGAAGAGAAATGTTCGTTTATT
>JAOZMX010000267.1 GCA_029934065.1 Bacteroidales bacterium | reverse complement strand
GTCCGAGATGGATCACCTCGACTCCCGTTCCCTGAATAATTCTGCGCATAATGTTGATGGCGGCATCATGACCATCAAACAAGGAGGCTGCCGTTACGATCCTCACATTGTTTTTCGGCCTGTAAATCTTCGGTTCCTGCATATTGCAAATGAATTAATGGTATGAAACTAATGCGCAAAGATATGATTTTCCCTCTATTTACATTCTTTTTAAATTAATGTTCTAAATTATTTATTTTGAATTTAATAAGCCGATAACACATTTAACCCAAGCGAATCTATCGCCTAAATGTTTAATATTGTATGCTTTAAAAAATCGGACATATTAAAGAAAAATGAGATGACAAAACAAATTGTTTTCACGATCGTATTCCTGCTTACCCTTGGAATTTTCGGCTATACGGCTTCCAGGATTGCAGCATATTTTAAACTCACCAAACCTTTTCCGGTAAAGGATATCCCCAAACGCATCGGCATTATGCTGAAGGTGGCTTTCGGACAAACCAAGATCTTCAGGTTTCCGTTGGTCGGCTTTGCCCACGCGCTTGTTTTTTGGGGATTTATGATCGTTGCATTCGGCAGTCTGGAAATGATCGTTGACGGACTGTTCGGTACCGAAAGAGCTTTTAAGGTACTTGGCGGATTTTACGATTTTATGATGGCCATCGGCGATGTATTTGCACTGCTGGTGCTGGTCGCCATCATTGCATTTTTAATCAGGCGGCTGGTGTTGCATATCAAACGGTTCAAGGGTATCGAGATGAAAAAGATTTCAAAGATCGATGCCAATCTTGCCTTGCTGGCCATTCTCTACCTGATGGTTTCGCTTTTGGGGATGAACATCTTTTATTACTTCGGACACCCCGACCACTACGAAGGGATTTTTCCGGTAAGTAAATTTTTGGTGGAACACGTTTTTCCCATGCAATCGGTTTCGGAAAATACAGCACATTTTTGGTACGAGTTTTTCTGGTGGTCGCACATTGTGGTGATCTTTATATTTGCCAATGCACTTCCCTACTCCAAGCATTTTCACGTGTTCATGTCCATCCCGAATGTTTTCTTCAGCAGGCTGGAGCCGTTGGGCAAGCTCTACAACATGGAAAGCGTGACCAAAGAGGTGAAGTTGATGATGGACCCCGACGCCGCCTTTTCGGAACCTGCCGCAGCGGATGAGCCGGTGGAACGTTTCGGTGTGAAAGATGTGGAAGACATCACCTGGAAGAATTATCTCGATTCGCTTTCGTGTACCGAATGCGGACGATGCACTTCGGTATGCCCGGCCAATATCACGGGCAAACTGCTCTCGCCGCGAAAGATCATGATGGACACACGTGCCCGGATGAAAGAAAAAGGACCGCACATGGTGAAAGAAGGAAAGGATTACGATGATCAAAAATCCCTGGTGAGAAATTATATTTCGGAAGAAGAACTCTGGGCCTGCACAACCTGCAATGCCTGCGCCCAGGAGTGCCCCATCAACATCAATCACCCCAGTCTGATCGTGGAGATGCGCCGTTATCTTTTTATGGAAGAATCGGCTGCCCCCGGGGAACTGAACACCATGTTCGCCAATATCGAGAACAACGGAGCGCCATGGCAATACCCGCCCGAAGACCGGCTCAAATGGGCCGGGGAAGCCGGCATCAAAGTTCCGGTAATGGCCGACCTGGCCGGCAAAGGCGAAAAACCCGAATACCTTGTCTGGATAGGTTCGGCCGGTGCATTCGACGACCGCTACAAAAAAGTGAGCCGCGAGTTCGTTAAAATTTTGAATCATCTCAAGATAAATTATGCTGTTCTGGGCGAAGAAGAGATCGACACTGCCGATTCGGCACGCCGGGCGGGCAACGAAATGCTGTACCAGATGCAGACACTCCAGATCATCGAAATTTTTAAAAGTTACGATGTGAAAAAGATCATCACCTGCGACCCGCACGATTTCAACACCTTCAAAAACGAATATCCTGATTTCGGCGGTAATTTCGAGGTGATGCATCACTCGCAGTTTTTGCAAAAACTGATCGCCGAAGGGAAGATCAATATCTCGACGGATATTTTCGACGGGAAAAGGGTTGTTTTTCATGATCCCTGTTATCTCGGGCGTGCCAACGGAGAATACGAGGCTCCGCGTGATGTACTCAAAGCCATTCCTTCGGTACACGTCGAGATGCACCGCAACCGGAGCTTTGCATTGTGTTGCGGCGCAGGCGGCGGGCAGATGTTCAAAGAAGCCGAAAAAGGCGAAAAGGAAATTTTTATCGAACGGATCGAAGATGCCATCGAAGTGGAAGCCGACATTGTGGCCACCGCCTGCCCGTTTTGCATGGTGATGATGACCGACGGCATCAAATACAAAAACCGCGAGGACGACATGAAAAATTATGACATCGCCGAAATGGTAAGTATGGCACTCGGATTGTAAGGAAAAGCGTTTGCAGATTAAGTTTGAACAATAAAATGATTGGAACCAAAATAATGAATTGTTATGAAAGTTTTACTCTTCCTTATTGCAATGGGGTCAGTCATGTGTTTACCGGCACAGGAAACGGCTGACACGGCAAAAGTAAAATTATGGACTGTTTATCCGGGTTACGTCATCACCCGCAGCGGCGACACCATTCATGGCTTTATTAAGCTGAACAACCTGGTGGACAACCAACGGAAAGCATTGTTCTATCAAAACAAAACCGACAAAAAATACACCAAAAAATATAAGCCGAAAGAGATCAAAGCCTACAAGGTCGGGCCGCGGTTTTACGAAAGTTTTAAATTTTGGCCGCAAGGTGAAGACAGGGGCTATCATTTCTTTTTGAAAGTTATTGCCGGGCCGATCTCTCTTTACAAATGGTATTACGAGCCCCAAAGCAGAAGCGAAGAGCGGGTTAAGATAGACGAGGACAACATTGCCAACTCCAAAATCGACTTGAGTTTTTCGGAAGCCGAACTGGAAAGCGAGACCATCGCCATTAAACTTAACGGTGAACCTACCAAAATGGACAACCTGAAATTCATCACCAATTTCAAAAAACACATGAGCCGGTACGTGGATGATTATCCCGAACTTTCGAAAAAGATAGCACAAAAACAAGAAGGATACGGATACACCGACCTTGAAAAAATCATTCGTGAATACAACACATGGTATTTAAAGCATCATTAGAACCCATACAAAAATGAAAAGAACATTTTCAGTGATTGCTGTTTTATTCATACTGGGGACATCGGCCGGATTATTTTCGTCGTGCGGCGACAGCGATACGCCTACGCCCGAAACCGATGCCCGCGAAAAATTCCTCGGCAAATGGACGGTGGACGAATCATGCGTCAGACTGAATTACGAAGTGGAGATCACTGCCGACAGCACCACCGACACAAAAGTCTGGCTGGATAACTTTGCCTTCTCCGGACCGGACTCAACTCCTGCTTACGGGCTGGTCAACGGCGACCAGATTGATCTTCCCGAACAAACCATTGGTGACAACTGGACCATCAACGGAATCGGAACATTGCAACCAACAGGTGATATCAAATGGAACTACCATATTGAAATCGGAGCCACCGCCTCAAATTGCGAAGCCGACTATTTCAGATAAATTGACCATTGGCAATGGTGTAAAAAAGGTTAATAAATGGTCTATATCAGCCAAATTTACATGCGTTTTTACATAAAACAGCCTTTGGTATTTTCAAAATATTACTTTTGCTTTTTTATTCATTGAATATTAAATAACATTAATCAAAATTAAAGT
>JAOZMX010000266.1 GCA_029934065.1 Bacteroidales bacterium | reverse complement strand
TGACCTTCCCGACTGTTAAGTCGAGGACACTCTAAACCAACTGAGCTAACGTCCCTTTTTTGGGAGGGCAAAGTTAATAAAAAACATCTTTAGGCAAACAAAAATTAAAAAATTATCGGTATTGATAATTCCAGAACAAATAATTGCTTTCAGGCTCTTTTAAGCAAAGAATTAATATTATCCGGCCTCTCTTTCGGATTTCTCAAAACTTGCCACAATCATTCTGATTTCAGCATACGAAAAATCCTCCCCGAGTTTTGCCCTTACCGGCCCGGCAAAAGTTGTATCAAGTTCAGTAATGGCTTTCCTGACGGCTTCAATTTTCGATTTGTCCACTACTTCCGACACCTCAATTTTTCCGGCCCGAATCAATCGAATTATATGACCTTCAATGGTTGAAACGACCAAAGTCCTTTCTTTGGCGATCTCCCGGATGTTCTTTCCCTGGCGGAAAAGGTCATAGGTTATCTCCATGGAACTTTTTTTCGGTTCTTTTTTCTTAGGCGTTGCATGCTGATTTTTGCTTCCCGACACGAGTTCTTGCTTCATTTTTTGCCGCTGAACGTATAGTTCCGAATCCAATACATGCTGTTTTTGCAATTCTGTATTTTCAATGTAAGCTTTCAGCAGCAACACAGTCTTATGAATGCTTTGAAGCTGGTCGAAAAACAACAATTCGATAGCGGTCAATTCGTTCAGATAAGATTTTACCTTTTTTTCTTTTTTGACCGACAGGTTGTGACCAAGCACACGTTTTGAGAAATCTTTGAGCAGCGGTTCGAAATAATCTTTGGCGGCAACAATCCTTTTAAGCAACAAAAGGTAGTCGGGTTGCGGACTTTTGGTCAGAATACCCAGAAGTTGCACCCTGAATTTGTCGGCCACCTCTTTGGGCTTTTGAAGATCAGAATAGAGCTGGCCGGCCCAGGAGCGGTATTTCTGTTTGACCGATTTTTGCGCATCTTTGTTGTAACTTTGAACATGATAAAAAAGTTGCTGCGACAATGGATTGAAATCAAAAGCCTTGAGCACTTCCGACCGGATGTATTCAGCGGTGGCGCCTTGCAGCTTCCGGGTCAACATTTCCGGAGGCTCTTTTGATTTTGCAAACTCAGCCACGTCTTTTTTTGTTTTCAGCCCCGAATACCTCAGCGGCGAAGCAAGCACCAGGCCATTGAGCGAAGTCAATCGCGACAGGGCAACATAGACCTGCCCGGGTTCAAAGGCATCCGACAGGTCAAGGATCGCTTTGTCGAAGGTCAATCCCTGACTTTTGTGAACAGTGATGGCCCATGCCAGTTTAAGCGGGTATTGGGTAAATGTACCGATGATCTTTTCTTCGATCTCGTTGGTATCGCTGTTCAGTGTAAATTTTTTGTTTTCCCAGGTATGTTCCTCAACGTTTACGCTCTCCGAACCGTCGTCGAAGCCCACGATGATCTCATCCCGTGACAGCTTGATGACCTTTCCTATTTTCCCGTTAAAATAGCGGTGTTCAGCAGAAGTATCATTTTTGATGAACATCACCTGTGCACCTTTTTTCAGGGCTAATTTATCGGTTACAGGGTAAATGTGTCCGGGAAAATCCCCTTCGATGCCGGCTTCGAAAAAGAAAGTTTTGCCGGGCAGTCGTTCCAGTGCACTTCTGTTCTTTTCATCGGCCTTGCGGTTGTGTGTGGTCAGAAAAATGTACCCTTCCCTCTCTTTAGTCCCTGTTTGTTCATCATGGAGCCGGTTCAATGTTTCCAGGTCTTCCGTCGTGGGGGAATTATGGCGGAAATGTTCGAGAATGGAGATGAACTGCCGGTCGGTCTGCCGGTAGATCTTCTCCAGCTCAATATAAACGGGCTTCTCGTTCGCCAATGCTTTGGCTTCGAAAAAAAACGGCGAAGGATAATAACGCGACAGCAAATTCCGGTTGGATTCTTTGACCACGGGAGGCAATTGCAGCAAATCGCCGATAAACAGCATCTGCAATCCTCCGAAACTTTTGTTCTTCTGGTAACGTATCTTGCGAAGCAACACATCAATGGCGTCGAGCACATCGGCACGAAGCATACTCACCTCATCAATGATGAGCAATTCGAGCTCGCGCAACAGGTTGAGTTTTGTTTTGTTGATACGCACTTTCTTCAGCAATGTCGAAGGGGTGTAAACTTCTTCGGTCAACATTTCCGTGTTGATAAGATCATCTGCAGGGATAAAACTTCCGAAAGGCAACTGAAACAGCGAATGCAATGTCACACCGCCGGCATTAAGTGCTGCAATGCCCGTTGGCGCAGCAATGACGAGCTTTTTGTGACTGTGTTCGGCCATTTGTTTCAGGAATGTCGTTTTCCCCGTACCGGCTTTTCCAGTCAAAAAAACATGACAATTGGTGCTATTGATAAACTGTGATGCAATCCGTATGATGTCTTCTGGTGTCTCCGGCATGGTCTCTTTTTTTTCAGGGCAATGAAATCAGAAAATAAAATTTTAAAAAGAATTTTCGGTTATTTTAAATAATTGTATATTTGTGCACTTAAATAAAACGGATTCAAAATTACTTATTCAATAGATTTATTAACAAATTTAATTTTTTACTATGAAAAAATCATTACTGTTACTGGTAGCTGTTGTTTTCGGTATTGCAGCTATTGCACAAAATTATACATTAAAACCGAATCTTAAAACTGAAAAGCTGTTAAATGCTAACAAAGTGGCTTTCGAACCGACGAAGGCTTACAATCTCGGACAGGCTCGTCAAACGGTTGAGCCCAATCACAATTACAAGAATACGGATTTTGTAACCATCATTGCAATCGGAACATCGGCCAATGCTTATGGTTACGGTTATGCCGGTGGCCAAAAATCGCTGGTGAACACAAACAATGATCTGAACATGGTAACCAACTTTCACCGTATGGGTGGAACACTCGATCCGGGCGGATACTCCGGAGACCTCGGGTACGACGTTTCCGTTGACGGCGGGATGACCTTTACCAACATGGTTGAGGTGTATGTTGCTACCGATAACCAAGGTGGAACGTATTATGAGGATGCTGCCCGTTATCCCAATCACGGCGTTTACAATCCGATTGGAAATACGGATCCCAACGAAGCATATTTAACATTTTTTGCTCCGAACCTTGACGGCAGTAACTCGGCAGCGCCTCCGGGATGGGGTGGCTATAGCTACGGTCGTTCCAAGATCGGTGATCCCAGCGATACGACAAAACATCTGCTTCCCACACACGATGATTTTTACCAGTACATTCCCGACGGCTTTTGCATCACCAATCTCGGTGAAGTTTGGGTTGCCGACCTGAATCAGGACTGGACATCCGGTGCCATTGTTTATCAAGGTTCTGCCATTATGAGCCACGGCACATGGGATGAATCAGGTGCAAAACCCGATTTTGTCTATGAGCAGTTCCTCATTGACTGCCCCACCATCGACAATAGTCGTCCGGCATTGCAAAAAGTTGAATTTGCTCCCGACGGAATGACAGGTTATATGGCTGTTCTTGCCGATAATGGTGAAGTATCCATTTCAGCAGGTCAATCTTACTATCCTATTTTATGGAAAACCACCGACGGTGGTGAAAACTGGTCGGATCCGATGCCCGTAGCCATTGCCGGTGAAGACGGTATCGGTGGTGTTCAGTGGTTCCTCAGCGATGAAGAACTTGCCGAACTTTACGAACCGCCCGTACCGGATCGTGAAGAGATTCCTTTCACCACTGCTTTTGATTTCGACCTGAGCGTTGATGCATGGGGCAACC
>JAOZMX010000265.1 GCA_029934065.1 Bacteroidales bacterium | reverse complement strand
ATTGCAAAAGTAATATTATTTTAGTTTTCACAAAAAAAATTTCGTGGAATTTTTTTGTTTTCATCTCGCTGTAGGGCTTGCAGTAGGTTTGTTCTTTTTTCCCCGGCCTGCGCTGCACCTTGAATTGAGAAAGATCAAAATTTCTATTCATCGGATTTCGCGGATTGGACGGATATGATTTTAGTTTTCGGAAAAATATCAAATCGGTATCCGGATTTTTCCATCGCTTCAGGGTTCTGACAAAAGTTATTTAGTTTTGTAACCAAAAATTGCGGAGAGAAAACTATGTTGACAAACGAAGATATCAGAGAACTGGAAAACAGGAAAAAAAACATTTCCACCATCCGGCAGCAAATCGAAAATTTTGAAAAAGGTTTTCCCTATGCTGACCTTGTTGCCCCGGCCAAAAAAGACGACGGTATTCTGGTTTTCGACGAAGCCGGAACAAAACAACTGGCGGAATATTTCAACCTGCACGGGCCCGGATACAACTTGCTGAAGTTCGTTCCCGCCTCGGGAGCAGCCAGCCGCATGTTCAAACATTTGTTCGAATACCTGGAAGCGGCAAACGCAACAGGGAAAGACCTCTCCGAAGCGGAAATCCAACAACAATTCCCGCAGGTTGATCATTTTATCCATAACATTGAAAAATTCGCGTTTTTCGACGACCTGAAGAGAGCCCTTTCCAAAGACGGATTCGACATGGACAAACTGCTGTCGCATAAACAGTACAAAACAGTCATCGAATATTTGCTGACGAAAAAGGGGCTCAATTATGCCAAGCTCCCCAAAGGTTTGTTGAAGTTCCACCGTTACGACTCGTCGGCTCGAATGCCCGTGGGCGAACACCTTGTGGAAGGTGCACATTATGCCCGTCGGAAAAACGGCGAGGTTCACATTCATTTCACCGTTTCGCCGGAGCACAGAACAAAATTTCTTGAAGCAGTACAATCGGCAGCCCCGCAGTATGAAAAAATGTTCGGGGTAAAATATGACATTGGTTTTTCGGAGCAGAAGCCGTCAACCGATACCATTGCCGTTGACATGAACAATAAACCTTTCAGAGAGAAAGACGGGAAAATCCTGTTCAGACCAGGCGGGCACGGTGCGCTCATCGAAAACCTCAACGACCTGGACAGCGAAGTGGTTTTTATCAAAAACATTGATAATGTTGTCCCCGACCGGTTGAAAGAGCCGACTTATCTTTACAAAAAAGTAATCGGCGGCTTGCTGATCAAGCTGCAGCAACAAACATTCGACTACCTCGAACGATTGGAGCAGGATAATGTGGACGATACGCTTTTGGAACAAATCGCCCGGTTTGCGAAAAACGAATTATTGATCCGGTTGGACGAACATTTCGACAAACTTGAAACCCGGGGAAAAAGACAATTTCTTTTGAACAAACTCAACCGTCCCATTCGTGTTTGCGGAATGGTGAAAAATGAAGGTGAACCCGGAGGCGGCCCCTTTTGGGTGAAAAATGCGAAGGGAGAAATCTCATTGCAAATCGTCGAATCGTCGCAAATTGATTTCAATGATCCCGAGCAAAAAAGCATTGCAGCCAACGCCACTCATTTCAATCCGGTGGATCTGGTTTGCGGGATCAGAGACTTTAAAGGCCGAAAATTTGATTTAAGGAATTTTGTTGATCCCTCAACCGGGTTTATTTCCATCAAGTCAAAAGACGGGAAAAACCTGAAAGCACAAGAGCTCCCCGGACTGTGGAACGGCGCCATGGCCGACTGGATCACCGTTTTCGTAGAAACACCGGTCATCACTTTCAATCCTGTAAAAACCGTGAACGATCTGCTTCGGGAGGAGCACCTGAATCCCGGCATTTGATTCATCATCTCTGCATTGTTTATGCAGAAAAAAGCAACAGGACGCAGTTATCGGAAGACATAAACAAGCAACAAAAAAACATTATGCCGCTGCAAATATTACGGGATAATGTTTATCTTTGCAGCATGATAAAGCGATTAACCGAAAAAAAAGCAAGGGAACTCATGTTGTATTTTCCCGCAATTGCTATTACAGGGCCAAGACAAGTCGGCAAAACAACCCTCGCCAAAGATTTGACGAAAGAATTAAAAAATCTCATTTATCTTGATCTCGAATCGCCGAGAGACATTAACAAGATAGCTGATGCCGAAACATTTTTACAACAGCATGCCGATAAAACCATTGTCATTGACGAGGTGCAAAGAAATAAGACATTATACCCCATTTTACGTTCTTTAATTGATAAAGATAAAAAGCCGGGAAGGTTTGTTTTACTCGGATCGGCCAGCCCCGATCTGATAAGGGATAGCTCCGAATCGTTGGCCGGAAGAATCGCTTACCTCGAGTTAAGTCCTTTTTTGCTACCTGAAATCATGGATCAATTTACAGTTGACGACCTATGGTTCAGGGGAGGATTCCCCGAACCATTTCTAAAAAATAAACCATGGCTTCTCTGGATGGAAAACTTCATAAAAACATACATCGAAAGAGACCTTCCGATGCTGGGATTAAAAGCAAATCCGGTATTAAGTGAAAGGTTGTGGAGTATGTTGGCCCATTATCATGGGAACATTCTTAACATGAACGAATTGAGTAAAAGCCTTGAGGTTTCGGTAAACACAATAAAAAGTTATCTTGCTTTTTTCGAAAATTCTTATTTGATCAGATTATTAAAACCATACCATTCAAACATTAAAAAAAGAATTGTTAAATCACCAAAAGTTTATATTCGGGACTCCGGAATATTGCACTACTTTTTGGGTTTGGAAAACCATACTGAAATATTCGGCCATCCCAAATTAGGTGCTTCCTGGGAAGGTTTTGTTATCGAACAGATTCTAAATTTAATGCCACCCAACCGGAAGGCTTATTATTACCGGACCTATGACGGATCGGAAATGGATATTGTTATCGAAAAAGGAGGAAAACCTTTTGCCGCGATTGAAATCAAGTATGGCACGGATACCCGTCCCTCAAAAGGAAATATTTTAGCAATAAAAACACTCGAAACACAACACAACTTTTTGGTAATAAAAGAAAATGAAGATTATTTTACCAGTGAAAATTTCAGGGTGTCCGGTATTGAATTGTTTTTAAAGAAATATCTTCCTGAATTGTAAATTCACTTTGTTAAGTGTTTTTTTAATACCTGCCGGATTTGGTACTTGTCGAATACGGGTGGTAACAAAAAAACGATGAAAAGAGTTATCGGTATGGCAATAACAAAGGGGTTGAGGAGCAATTTTCCGATAAACACCCCGACAGGCTCATTTTCGGGGATCAACCGATTTTTTGTTTTTTCCCGTGGCATTCTACAAAGTTAATAAAAACGGGATTCAATCATGGCAAAATTGAATTAAAAACCGCCCGGGGATTTGCGGGCGATTTTTGTTTCAGATCAGTAAGAGAAAGGGTAAATCAAGGCTATTCGATAATTATTTTCTTCACCATTATTGTGCTATCGAAAAAAACTCTGATAAGATAAATGCCGGGGGAAAGTGTTGAAACATCAATTTTCGGATCTATTGATGAGATGATTTTATCGGTAACTTTATTCCCCAACCGGTCAACAATTTCAACCCTATTGATAACGACATCGTTTGATTTGATAAAGATGACATTTTTTGCAGGATTGGGAAATACTTTTACCGTAAAGCCACGGTTACCGTTGATACCCAAAGCTTCAAGCTTTAATCCCGAAATCACCGACATGCCGTTGTCGGCAAAATTTCCTTCATGGTTTTCAAATGCAAAATCATAGTCAATATTGCAGGAATAACTTATTCCCGTTTCAGGATTATCAGCATTGATAAAAAC
>JAOZMX010000264.1 GCA_029934065.1 Bacteroidales bacterium | reverse complement strand
TTGGCTGCTGGTAAGCAACTTTTATTTTTTAATTATGATAAAAAACAAAAAGAATTTTATGATTTTTTTTATCCTAATGATTCTAAAAGCATTGGTTGTTATAAAATTAGAAACGACTTATTACATGGTAATATAGATAAAGATATCATATATCTAATTTCAACAAAATTACCTAAGTTATCTTTTTATATTAAAGAATTATTAATTAAAATAATTTCTTTGAAGTCTTCTGGAGTATTAGATTGTAATAAAGAAGATTACTATAAAAAAATAATAGACATTTCGAAATCAAATCAATTAGAGGAATCCTAATAAATATAAAAGCAACAGCATACAACAAACACCTTTCATGCAGTACGCATTGCCAGGTTTGAAAAATATTTTAAACACAAAATCTCGGCGATAGTATATAATTCCAATATAAACTTATGAGGAATAAGCAAAAAATTATTAATATGAAAAAAGAAATTTTTTAATCAACTCACAAAAAGAAAAAACCGATTTTATCTATAGACAATTGCTAATTCCGCAATTATCTGATCTCAAACTCATCCCAATCCAAACCAACGGTAAAGCGTTTTCTGAAATCGTTCAGGGCGGTGAGCGAAAGCTGTGAGGTGATGACGGCGTTTTCGAAGGGTGGCGCCTGCCGCAACACTTCTCCGAGGTAATTCACGATCATCGAGTCGCCCGAATGGGACATGGCGTGGCCGTCCTCGCCCACACGATTGGCGCCAACGACATAAGCCTGGTTTTCGATGGCACGGGCGATGAGCAGTTGCCGCCAGGCATAGCTGCGCACTTTGGGCCAGTTGGCCACGTAAACGATCAGATCGTATTCGTAACTGCCGTCAATCAACCGGTTTTTGCTCCAAACGGGGAAACGGAGATCGTAACAGATTTGCGGAAGTATTTTCCAGCCCTTCAGTTCAAACACCGGTCGCCGGTTGCCGGCCGTAAAGATTTTGTACTCTTCGCCGAGCCTGAAAAGGTGGCGCTTGTCGTAATGTTCGAAGGTGCCGTCGGGGCGTACCCAAAACAAACGGTTGTAGTATTTCCCCGCCTCTTCGGTGAGGACACTGCCGGTGACGACGGCATTCAGCGCCGACGCTTTTTGCTGCATCCAGGCAAAAGCCGGGCCGCCGGGAGGTTCGGCAATGCGTTCGGGATTGATGGAAAACCCCGTGTTGAACATCTCGGGCAGAACGATCAGGTCGCCGGGCGTATGGACCTGCTTCATTTTTTGATCGAAAGCGGCAAGGTTGGCCTGCGAATCTTCCCACACCAGATCGCTTTGTATCACTGTTACGGTCAGATCCTGCATAATATCTCCGCTGCTTTTTTCAGGGTTTCTTCTTTTTTGGCAAAACAAAACCGCAAAATACGGTCGTCGCGGCCGTCTTTAAAAAACGAAGACAAGGGAATGGAAGCAATTTTATGCTCGATGGTCAGCCGGCGGGCAAACTCAAAATCCGGCTCATCGGAGATGGCGCTGTAGTCCAGACACTGAAAGTAGGTTCCGTGCGAGGGGATCACCTTAAAGCGCGACGGTTTGATCAACTCCAGGAACAGGTCTCTTTTTTGCTGGTAAAATGCCGGCAGGGTTTTGTAGGTTTCTTCATTTTGCAGGTATTGCGCCATGGCCATCTGGATGGGCGTATTCACCGCAAACACCACCCACTGGTGTACCTTCTTGAACTCTTTCATCAGGTTTTCGGGTGCCAGCACATAGCCGATCTTCCAGCCGGTGGCATGAAAAGTCTTGCCGAAGGAGCCGACGGCCAGACTACGTTTTGCCAGCTCGGGGTAACGGCAAACGCTTTCGTGCTGTTTCCCGTCGAAGATCAGATGTTCGTATACCTCGTCGCTCAAGACGATGATGTCCGACTTGTCGGTGAGCCTTTGCAGGCGCAGCAGGTCTTCGGGTTTGAGCACGGCGCCCGTGGGGTTGTGCGGTGTGTTGATGATGATCAGCCGGGTGCGGCTGGTGATCATCCGCGCCACGCTGTCCCAGTTGATGCGGTAGCCGGGCATCTCCATCTGGGCGTGCTTCACCGTTCCGCCGTTCACCCTCACTGCCGGCGCATAAGCATCATAAGCCGGATCGAAGACGATCACTTCGTCGTCGTCTTTCACAAATGCCGCTATGGCAGTGTAAAGTGCTTGTGTGGCTCCTGCCGTGATGTTGACTTCCGTTTCGGGATCGTAAAAAACACCGTGATCGTTTTCCGTTTTTTTCGAGATGGCTCTTCGCAATTGCGGAACGCCGGTCATGGGGGCGTATTGGTTGAACCCCCGTTTCATGTATTCGTTCACCAATGCGATCAGCTCCTCCGAAATGTCAAAATCGGGGAAACCCTGCGAGAGGTTCAGGGCATTTTCGTCTGTGGCCAGTTTCGACATTACGGCAAATATCGAATCGCCCGAGCGGGTTAACTTGCTTCTTATGGTTCCGGTAAATTTCATTGAAAAGTTTTTCAGCAAAAATAGGATAATTTTGTTGTATCAGTAAGTTTATTATGGGACAAATAATCCCTCATTTTTGACATCTGAACTTATTTTTGACATCTGAACTTATTTTTGTATTTTTGGGACAAATAAAAAAGACAAGGGATATTATGGAACAAATAAAAAAACTTGAAAAATTACCGCCGAAAAGAGAAAAAGTTGAAACACTTTCAATTTTAAGACAGATATCTGGAAGTGCAAGTGCTCTTGGCGAGTTAAAAGGAGTAGCCAAAACTATTCCAAACCAAGCAATGTTAATAAATGCAGTAGTATTGCAGGAAGCAAAAGACAGTTCGGAAATTGAAAACATTATAACAACCCGGGATGAACTGTACAGAGCATTAACGACAGCAGGAAAACAACCTGTTCAAGTAAAAGAAGTTATCAATTATAGGAAAGCGATTTTCACAGGATTTGAAATCATTAAGAAACAAGGATTTCTTCGGGTATCAGATATTGAGACGATCCAAAAAACAATAATTGAAAATAATGCAGGGATTAGAAATATGTCGGGTACCGTTCTGAAAAATGACAGGACGGGAAAAACTGTTTACACACCACCACAAGAAAAATCAGAAATTCTGGATTTACTCGGTAATTTTTTAGAATATTTCAATCTAAACCAAATGGATTTGCACCCTTTAATAAACCTTGCTATTTTACATTATCAATTTGAAAGCATTCATCCGTTTTATGACGGCAACGGACGGACAGGACGAATTTTAAATATCTTATATTTGTTAATCAATAATCTCCTTGATATTCCAATCTTATATTTAAGCTCATACATAAACAAAAACAAATCAGATTATTACAAACTACTGAATAAAGTCAACAATACCGATGATTGGGAAGAATATATATTGTATATTTTGAAAGCAATAGAGGAAACATCTTTAAAAACAATTGATAAAATAAATAACATTAAAGAACTATTAGAAAAAGCAATTGAAAAAGCAAAAGCAAGAGCACCAAAAATATATCGAAAAGAATTAATTGAATTACTTTTTGAACAACCCTATTCAAAAATTGACTTTGTTGTTAAACGATTGAATGTTGAACGAAAAGCTGCATCAAGGTATTTAAAAAAGTTTGAAGAAATTGAACTTCTTAAATCAACGAAAATAGGGCGAGAAACCATTTATATAAATGAAGACTTAATTGAAATTTTAAAAAAATACTAACTATCTATAATGGCCATGCTTCATTTGAAACAGAGTGCTTTCTGAAAATCAGAAATTCTGTATTTGAGTTTATTATTGTAAAAATATTCCATCAATTTTGACATCGAAACATAAAAAACTTTTTTTTCTG
>JAOZMX010000263.1 GCA_029934065.1 Bacteroidales bacterium | reverse complement strand
GTCAAATTTGGTTTTTTAAAAATTAGTCGTACCTTTGCGCCCGCAAATTTCGATACTTGAAGTGTAAATATTTGAGTTTGAATTTGCAGCGAAACAAAGAGAAATTTTTAGGGAACCTGAAAAACTGAGGTAAATATAGGTTTCGAATGACGACGGAAGCAGGGCAGGAAAAAGCGATGGAAAAACGTCATTTTACCTCTGATAGTTTTACAAAATCTTTCCTTTAAATTTCCTTTTTACATCTTGAAAATCACAATGAGCCTGCAAGTTGCATTGCAGTGTTCGGTGTGCGGGTAAAATTTATTTTATCCTGTTCATTGTTTTATTAAAAATAATTGTACTTTTGCACCCCCCAAAATTGAGGGGTTTAGCAACAAAAAATTAAACAAAAGTCTGAATATGCCGACGATTCAACAGTTAGTACGCAAAGGACGTAAAAAGTTAGTTTACAAGAGTAAATCTCCTGCGTTGGACGGTTGTCCGCAACGTCGCGGGGTTTGTGTGCGTGTTTACACCACAACGCCTAAGAAGCCGAATTCGGCCATGCGTAAGGTTGCCAGGGTAAGGCTTACCAATCAAAAAGAGGTGAATGCCTACATTCCCGGCGAAGGTCACAACTTGCAGGAGCACTCCATTGTAATGATCCGCGGTGGTCGTGTTAAAGACCTCCCCGGTGTAAGATACCACATCATCCGTGGTGCATTGGATACTTCAGGGGTGGAGGGACGTACGCAGCGCCGCTCGAAATACGGAACCAAGCGTCCCAAGAAAAAATAGTTTTTGACATTCAGAATAATTCAAGATAAAAAATGAGGAAATCAAAACCTAAAAAACGGACCATTCTTCCCGACCCGAGGTTTAACGACACTTTGGTAACCAAGTTTGTCAACAACCTGATGCTTCGCGGAAAGAAAAATCTTGCCTACAGGATTTTCTACGAAGCCATTGATGTGGTAAGCGACAGAACCAAAGAAGACGGCCTGGAAGTCTGGAAAAAAGCTTTAGTAAATGTAACTCCTTCCGTAGAGGTAAGAAGCCGCAGGATCGGTGGTGCAACATTCCAGATTCCTACTGAAATTCCTCCGCAAAGGAAACAGTCCATCGGAATGAAGAACCTGATCCTCTTTGCACGCAAAAGAAATGAGAAATCCATGGGCCGCAAGCTGGCCTCCGAGATCATTTCCGGGTACAAAGAAGAAGGTGGCGCCTTTAAAAAGAAAGAGGATACACACAGAATGGCCGAAGCCAACAAGGCTTTCTCACATTTCAGATTCTAATACATTAACAGCAACAGCAGATAGCAGAGAAAAAAAGATGCCGCAGGAATTAAAACATATCAGGAACATTGGTATTATGGCGCACATCGACGCGGGCAAAACCACGACGACGGAGCGCATCCTGTATTATACCGGCATCAACTACAAGATCGGCGAGGTACACGACGGCACGGCAACCATGGATTACATGGTTCAGGAGCAGGAGCGCGGAATTACCATCACCTCGGCGGCTACTACTGTTTTCTGGGATTTCAAAGGACAAAACTATAAGATCAACATCATCGACACACCCGGCCATGTGGACTTTACCGTTGAAGTGGAACGCTCGTTGCGTGTGCTCGACGGAGCCATTGCCATCTTTTGTGCCGTAGGTGGTGTTGAACCCCAATCCGAAACCGTCTGGCGTCAGGCCGACAAATACAATGTCCCCCGCATCAGTTTTATCAATAAACTCGATCGTTCGGGGGCTGATTATTTTAAGGTCATAGGTCAGATCAAGGATAAACTGGGAGCCAATCCCATTCCCTTGCAGATTCCCATCGGCGACGAAGACAATTTTACCGGTGTGGTTGACCTGATCACCAACAAGGCTTACCAATGGGATGACGAATCACTGGGAGCAAAGTATTTTGAGACCGACATTCCCGGCGACATCAAAGAAACGGTACGCGAATACCGTACACGTCTTATAGAAGGTGTTGCCGAGGAGAGCGACGAATTGCTCGAAAAATTTATGAATGATCCCTCATCCATTACGGAAGACGAAATTATTGAGGCCATTCGCAAAGCAACGCTCGAACTTCGCATTACTCCGGTATTGTGTGGCTCGGCCTTCAAAAACAAAGGTGTTCAGTTGTTGCTGGATGCCATTACGGCCTATTTGCCGTCGCCCGAGGACATGGAAGCCGTCACCGGTATTCATCCCAAAACGGGAGAGACGGACACGCGCAAACCTTCCGTTGACGAATACTTCTCTTCCCTGGCATTCAAGATCACAACCGATCCGTATGTGGGGAAAATTGCCTTTTTCAGGGTTTACTCCGGTGCACTCAAAGCAGGTTCCTACGTTTTGAATTCAAACACCGGCAAACGCGAACGTATTGCAAGGATCATGCAGATGCATGCCAACAAGCAAAACCCGCTGGAAACCATCGAAGCAGGTGACATTGGTGCGCTGGTGGGCTTTAAAGAGATAAGAACAGGTGACACACTCTGTGCGATAGATCATCCCATTGTGCTTGAAACCATTACATTCCCCGATCCGGTGATCAATATCGCCATTGAGCCCAAAACACAGGATGATGTCGAGAAGCTGAACGAAACACTTCGCAAACTTTCGGACGAGGATCCTACCTTCAAGGTCAGGGTTGACGAGGAAACCGGACAAACCATCATCAGCGGAATGGGCGAGCTGCATCTGGAAATCCTGATCGACAGGCTGAAGCGTGAATTCGGCATCGAATGCAATCAGGGAAGACCGCAGGTTGCTTACAAAGAAGCATTGCTCAACACGGTTGAACATCGCGAAGTTTACAAAAAACAAACCGGCGGCAGAGGACGATTTGCCGACATCTCGTTCGAAATCGGGCCGACGGACAAAGGCGAACCCGGATTGCAGTTTATCAATCAGGTTAAGGGAGGAGCGCTCCCCAAAGAATATATCGATGCGGTGCGCAAGGGTTTTGAAATGGCCATGATGAACGGTGCACTGGCAGGTTTTGCATTGAATAATCTGAAGGTGACACTGAAAGATGGTTCATTCCACCCTGTGGATTCCGATCAACTGGCATTTGAAATTGCAGCCAAGCTGGGATTCAGAAATGCATGCAAAAAAGCAAGACTTACTTTGCTTGAGCCGATCATGAAACTGGAAGTTTCCACACCCGATGAATACATTGGTGATGTGAGCAGCGATTTGAACAAACGCAGGGGACAGCTTGAGGATGTCACTTCAAAATACGGTGCGCAGGTGCTGCGGGCAAAAGTGCCGCTGGCCGAGATGTTCGGTTATGTTACCACTTTGCGTTCCATTACTTCGGGAAGGGCTACTTACAGTCTCGAATTTTCGCATTTTGCCGAATTGCCTCCCGATTTGCTCGAAAAAGTTTTGTACAAGATAAAAGGATACGTTGTTAAAGTTGCTTAACGAAGAATTTATTAAGAATAAAAATATAAATTAAGGTGAGTCAAAGGATTAGAATAAAATTGAAATCGTACGATCATAATCTGGTTGATAAATCGGCCGAAAAGATCGTAAAAACTGTAAAGAGTACGGGTGCTGTTATCAGCGGACCCATACCGTTGCCGACCAACAAAAAGATTTTTACTGTCAACAAGGCAACCTTTGTCAATAAAAAATCAAGGGAGCAGTTTGAGCTTTCTTCTTACAAGAGGTTACTTGACATTTACAGTTCAACAACAAAAACCATTGATGCACTGATGAAACTGGAATTGCCCAGCGGAGTTGAAGTTGAGATCAAAGTGTAATTGGTTTTCGGGTTTTTAATTCATCAAAAAAATTAAACATTATTAATAATGTCTGGAATTATAGGTAAAAAAATCGGGAT
>JAOZMX010000090.1:9540-14342 GCA_029934065.1 Bacteroidales bacterium | reverse complement strand
AATGCGGTGTCCGATGCTGTTGATTATTTGGTTAAGATTCATGATATGGATTACGAAAGGCTTTGGAATAATCTGAACCAAACCGATAAAAAGATCATGATTGCCTTGTCGGAAAACGAAAAAAATATTTTAAACGAATCTTTTGCACGTAAATACGGGATCAGGGCAGTTAGTACGGTTTTCAGTAGTATAAAGCGCTTGATGGCCCATGGGTATGTGGTGAAAAAGAACAATTCATACGAACTTGATGATATCTTCTTTGCAGTTTGGATTGTGAAGCGAAGAAACGGTTTAACAGAATAGCGCGAAGGAAACCGGTTGTCCCGATAGATGGAAAATAAATTTAAAAAAGCATAAACACATTACATTGATATGGATATCAAGGAATTTTTGAATCAGGATCAGAAGAAGGACCTGTTGCGTTTGCTGACGGCCGGGTCGGTTGACGATGGGAAATCAACCCTTATCGGGCGCTTGTTGTTCGACAGTAAAAAGTTGTACGAAGACCATCTTCAGGCGCTGGAGCGCGACAGCAAAAGGGTAGGGCATGCCGGCGACGAAATTGATTACGCCCTGCTCCTCGACGGACTGAAAGCCGAGCGCGAACAGGGGATCACCATAGATGTGGCCTACCGTTATTTTTCCACTTCAAAACGAAAATTCATCATTGCCGATACGCCGGGACACGAACAATATACCCGCAACATGGTAACGGGTGCTTCCACGGCCAACCTTGCCATCATCCTGATTGATGCCCGCAAAGGTGTGATCACCCAAACCAAACGACATACTTTTCTGGTTTCGTTGCTCGGCATCAAACACGTAGTGCTGGCAGTGAACAAAATGGACCTGATGGACTACCGGCAGGAGGTGTTCGACGGCATTTGCAACGACTACCGTTCGTTCATCACCGGATTGGATATTCCCGATGTGAATTTTATCCCGCTCTCGGCACTGAAAGGAGATAACGTGGTGGACGTTTCGGAACGGATGCCCTGGTACCACGGACAGAGCCTGCTGGAATTTCTGGAAAGCGTGCACGTGAGCAGCGACAGGAATTTTACCGACATGCGTTACCCCGTGCAATATGTGCTGCGGCCGGAACTCAATTTCAGAGGTTTCTCGGCCCGTGTGGCATCGGGTGTCATCAAAAAGGGAGATGAGGTGAAAGTGTTGCCTTCGGGACAAGTGAGCAAAGTGAGCTCTATTGTAACCTACGACGGGGAACCCGAAAAGGCTTTCCCGCCCCAGTCGGTCACCGTGACGCTCGAAGATGAAATTGATATTTCGCGCGGCGACATGCTTGTGCATCCCGATAACCTTCCCATGGTGGAGCGCCATTTTGAAGCCCATCTGGTGTGGATGGACGAAAAACCCATGTCGATGGATACGCATTTTTACATCAAGCATACCACCAATACCACCCGTGCACGTATTGATAAAATACGTTATAAAATTGACGTGAATACGCTGGAAAAATCACCCATTGACCATTTTACGCTAAATGAGATCGGACGTGTGGTGATCACAACCACGAAGCCGCTCTTTTTCGATCCCTACAAAAAAAACCGTGCCACGGGCGCTTTCATCCTTATCGATCCGGTGACCAACAATACCAGCGCTGTGGGCATGATCATCGACAGGCTCAGGGACGAAGACCTGCCTTCCCGCATCACTGCTGTCGAAAGGGAAAAGATTGAACGGGGAGAATGTTTGATCAAGCCGGGAGAACGGGAAGCCTTTTACAACCAGAAAGGGGTGACGCTCTGGATAACAGGACTGCACGGCAGCGGCAAAAACCAACTGGCCTACACATTGGAAAAACTTTTGTTCGATCAGGGCGCCACTGTTGTGCTGCTCGACGGCAGCACGGTACGCTCGGGACTCTCACGCGAGCTGGACTACTCCCCGGCCGACAGGGCGGAGCACCTGCGACGGGTGGCACACGTGGCCAGGATACTCAACGATCAGGGCATCATCACCATCTGTTCGTTCATTTCGCCCGACGAGGATATCCGGCAGCAGGCGGCGGAGATCATCGGAAAAGAACGCTTCCATCTGATCTATATGGATGCGGATGTGGAATTCAGCAAGAAGAACAGACCGCAACTCTGGAACATGGCCGAAAAAGGCGAGATAGAAAACATGCCCGGGCTGGATGCCAGATATGATATCCCGGAACATCCCGATCTTGTTTTGAAACCGGAAGACAGCAATGGCGAAGAGGTGATGAATTACCTTGCGCAAAAGAAGATATTTCCGCTGAAATAGGACGGAATAGGTTTTTCATCGGATTGCAGGGATTGAACAAATGGATTTTTTGTTGGGGGAAAGATTTATAAATCAAAAACGATTTTTGCTGTTCAGGGGAAAACAATTCGTTTCGTTAATCTCTCGCAAAGGCGCGAAGGCGCAAAGGAGGAATTGGATTTGTCTGGAGGGCGATGAGCATTAATAAATCAAAAACGGTTTTTGCTGTTCAGGGGAAAACAATTCGTTTCGTTAATCTCTCGCAAAGGCGCAAAGGCGCAAAGGCGCGAAGAGAAGATATCTTTTTCGGGGAAATCACATCACTTATTAAACCATAAAATAATCAAGCTCCTGCAATAAAAAAAGGAATCCGAAAGTGCACGGGGTTCAAAGATCAATGACAAAAGCTCCCTGATGCCGTACATCGTAAATGTTAACGGTGGAATCTTTCAGGGCGGCGGCCCATTTCCGCACCAGCCACCGGCTGTTGGATGCATCGAGGATAACGGTTCCGGTATCGAACGACCCGAGAAATGTTTTGGGGGAGATGACGGGGTTGTTGCGCAGTACCACATAATCGAGCCGGAGCTTAGGGCTGTGAGTTGCCGCAGAAAAATCTCCGTCAATCAATGCGATGCGTTTATCTGCCGCAAGAAAGAAATTCCGTGTGATGAATTGTACTCCTCCGGCAGTTGAGACGGATTGGCCGGTTGTGTCGAGGTCAATCCGTTCAACAACATTGCAGGCATTGTAAATCCTGTTGTTCAGGATGTTGAAGGCAACAGCCTTTTTATCATCCGGCAAGGTGCTGTCGGTAAGAGCACAAACTTTTCGTCCGTTGATGATGTCGATGGCGGTATGGCCTTTTATGCTGTAAACGATGAGTTTCTGCTGGTGAAGATGCCTGAAACGACTGACATTAAAACTAATAAGCAGCAGCAACGAAAATGATAACGCCGTCACAAGCAACGATCCCTTTTTTGAAACGAGAAACCGCGTTATGAAAATGATGATCAGATAAATGAGAATAACCTCCGGGAGCAACAACACAAGGCCTTCGGCTTTGGAAAAGGGCAGTGTGGCAATGGCATTGACCGAACCGTTGAGTCCCCGCAGCAACAGATCGAGCAGCAGACCTGCTTTTGCGGCAAGCCCTTTCCAAAACAGCGCCACAAGCAGTGTAAGCATCCCGGTATTGATGATGAGCCACGCCAGTGGGATGACAATCAAATTGGTAAGGAAAAAATAGACCGGGAACTGATGGAAATAATAAACGGCCAATGGAAAGGTGCCCAGTTGTGCGGCAAACGATATGACAAGCAGCGACCAGAGGTAATCGAGCAGTTTGTTTTTTACCGGAATGAGTTTGTAAATGGGGTTGTAAACCGCAATGATGGCGATCACGGCGGCATAGGACAACTGAAATCCCACTTTGGTGATCAGCATGGGATTCACGGCAAGGAGCAGAAACGCCGATGCGGCGAGGAGGTTATACGGATCGGCGTCGTATTTGCCGAGACGCCGCAACGCCAGAAAGCTGAACATGACCCCGGCCCGTTGCACCGAAGGCGACAATCCGGTGATGAGGGCATAACTCCATATTGCCGCGATGATGATAAAAAAACGAATGAGCCTGCCTGCTTTGCTGCGATTGAGGAAAGCCAGTAAAAATGCGGTAACGGCAAAAACAATACCCACATGCAGGCCCGACACACAAAGCACGTGCAATGCGCCGGCGCCGGCATATTTTGCCCGGAGTTCCGGAGAAAGATTGTCGTCGTATCCCAGCAGAATGGCCGACACCACGGCAAATTCGTCACCGGAAATGCCATTGGCTTTGAGGATCTCCATCATCCTGTTTCTGATCCGGAAGGAAAGCGCGTAAACCGGATTGACCATGCCGCTGTCGATCACTTTCCAGTTCCCGGTTTTCAGATAGGTTTGATGAAAAATACCGGAACGGGCAAGGTATTTCCGGTAATCGAAGGCATGCGGGTTTGCCGGTGGCGCCACCGGAACGACATCGCCGTTAAAGATGATCACGTCGCCGTACCTGACATGCCGGGAAGCGCTGTCAATGGCAAAATAGATCAACAGGTTACCGCCGGCTTCGTGCCAACGTACGGAATCTTCAACAAACATGATGCTGCCGGTTGTTTTGATGCTTTTGGCCTTTTCCTGCGGCGGCTCGGTGATTCGTACCACAAATTGATTGAAGTCTTTGCCGGAATGTTCGAAATAACCGTTGGCACTGCGAGGGTCATGCAGGGCAACGCTAACGTATCCCGTTGCAAAAAAAGCAAGAAAAAGCGTTAGCCCGAACAGCCACTGGTACCTGTGTGATCCGATTTTTAAGGTAATAAAAGTAAGTATCAGAAAAACGATGAGAGGGATGATCAGCAATAAAGGATTGGCAAAAACGGGTTCATACACATAAACGGCAATGAGTATCCCCAGGGCGAAAGGAATAACATGCCGTACCATGGGATATGTGTACAGGCTGTCCACTTTGATCCGGTTTTGCTTTTTAGCCGTGTTCTTTTAATATTTTT
>JAOZMX010000090.1:0-9440 GCA_029934065.1 Bacteroidales bacterium | reverse complement strand
TCAAACAAAGATAATATTTTTTTAAGATGATCAAAAACAGCGGATAAAAAAGATATAAAAACTGTTTGGTTGTCATTTGCCAACGCCGGGTATGTTCCGGTTGTTCCCGGTTCGCAGGAGCTATTTATTTGTGTCCGGACAATCCGGTAAGCCGCGGAAAGTCCTTGAGTGCACGATCCATCTTTTCCAGATCAAAAGCATCAACATATTTCAGGAGGTTTTCGCCGTACGAGATCAATTGCGGGATGTTAAGTGCTGTGCCTGTTTGTCTGACATGTCCGGCAAAGGCTTCGATTTCGTCCGACATCTGGTACTCCGCTGCTTTTTTCCACTCCGCAAACAACTCTTTCCCGGCCGTTTCATTAAGCTGCTGTTGCTGTTCGGCGGAAAGGCTTTCCGGCGTATGTCCTGATTGTTCCGACGTATTTTGAGGAGTCTTGTACATGTTGTTTTCGGTAAACGGCAAAAACTTCATCAGCTCGCGATACAGACCGGCCCGGGAAACCGGCTTGGTGAGGAATCCGTCGAATATCCGGTTGTCATACGATTCGTTTGTGCTGTTTTTCATGGTTGCCGTAAGTGCAATCACGGGGATCTCTGCTGTTTGCGGATTTGCCTTGATCTGTTTGCAGGCCTCCACGCCGTCCGTTCCGGGCATGCGGATGTCCATGAGTATCAGGTCGGGCTTCAGGCTGATGGCCATGGCCACGGCCTCTTCTCCGTTTTCCGCTTCAAATACTTTAACCTTTTCCGTTGCAAGACTTTCGGTAATGAGCTTTCTGTTGGATTCGATGTCGTCGGCAATAAGTATTGTGGCCGGCAGCAAACGGATACTGTCCGCAACAAAACCGTCGTGAGAGGGTGCAGGTGCAGCATCAGGTTTTACTACCTGAATATCCGTTAACCGGAAGCTGAAAACAGAGCCTTTTCCCACCGTACTTTTCACGGTGATCTCTCCTCCCATCATCTCGATGAGGCGCTTGCTGATTGAAAGCCCCAGCCCCGTGCCGCCGTATTTCCGGTTGCTTTGCCCGGTTTGTTGCTGAAAGGCATCAAAGATCATCTGTTGCTGATCGGGTGGTATCCCGATTCCCGAATCTTCCACCGATATCAGCAGGCTGATTTTTTCGGACTCTTTTTTCATGCCGGGCGCCTTCACCGAGAGTTTTACAAAGCCTTTTTCGGTGAATTTGATGGCATTGCCGATGAGATTAAAAACAACCTGTCGCACCCTCACTTCGTCCAGCACAAGATGACCGGGTATCAGCGGATCAACATCAATGATAAAATCGAGTTGTTTTTCTTTGACCTTGAGGGCAAATATCTGCCTTATCTCATCAATCAGGTTGTTGATGTTAACGGGTTCGTAGCTGAATTCCAT
Source organism: Bacteroidales bacterium (assembly GCA_029934065.1). Taxonomy (GTDB): domain Bacteria; phylum Bacteroidota; class Bacteroidia; order Bacteroidales; family 4484-276; genus 4484-276. The sequence continues at coordinate 8,059 of JAOZMX010000090.1, read as the reverse complement.
TTTCCCCGCTTCAATCTTCGACAGGTCGAGGATATCGTTGATGAGCACGAGAAGGCTCTTCCCGCCGGCTTTGATGGCTTCGAGATAGCTTTTTTGCTTGCTGTCGGTCAACATGCGCTCCAGCAGTTCGGTGAAGCCGATGACGGCATTCAGGGGTGTTCTGATCTCGTGGCTCATGCTGGCAAGGAATTCCGATTTGGCCTTGTTGGCTCGCTCGGCCTCTTCCTTGGAATGTTGCAATGCTTCCTGCAGCATCTTCGCCCTGCTGATGTCGATGATGGTGCCGATGGCGAGAATCCTGTTGGTGGCCACATCAAAATAGGGCGATACGGAAAGATCGGCCCAAAACACTGTTCCGTCCTTGCGGACATATCTTTTTTCGGTACGGTAGCATTTTCGTTTTTTGGAGAAGACCTTTTTCAGCGAACCGACACTCTGTTCCACATCTTCGGGAAAGGTTACGTCACGAATGTTCATGCCGGTCAGTTCCCCGGCATCATACCCCATCATTTTGGCAAAGGCTTCGTTCACAAGCAGAAAATTTCCTTTTTCATCCACCACGTCGATGCCAATGGCGGCATTGGTGAAGATCGACCGGAAATTATGTTCACTTTTTTGCAGGGCTTCCTCGGTAAGTTTCCTGTCGGTGATATCTCTGGAGCTGACGGTGACGCCGGAGATGGAGCCGTCCATTTCCCGCACGGGGTTGTATTTGACATCCATGTATCTTTTGCCGAGTCCCGGAAAGTCGTACCAATACTGGTCGCTGATGGTCTCGCCCAGCAGACAGCGGTCAATATTGGGTTTGATGATTTCCCTGAATATCTTTTTGCCGAAGAGTTCCTCTACGGTATGTCCTTCGATATCTTCCGTTCTTTTCCGGTAAGCATCGAGGTAAGCCTGATTAACATTCACATACCGGTAATTCTGATCGATCAGCGACATCAGTTCGCTGGATGAGGAGACGATGAGCAGGTATTCTTTGAGTTTGTCGTCGGCCTTTTTCTTTTCGGTGATATCGCGAATGGTACCGATGATGATCTGCTTTTTGCGGTCGATCTCACCGAGCAGGCTCACCTCTTCCTCTATCCATCTGATGCCGCCGTCGGGATGGCGAAACTGATAGGAGTACGATTCGGTGGTGCCGCGTTGCACGGCAAGTTCTATTTTCTTATTGATGTACTGGCGGTATTCCGGGAAGATCATTTCGTTGAGGCGTTTCATCAGCTTCGAGTAGCTGGTCACGGGTTTTATTCCCAGTATTTTGAAAAAATATCCCGAGCAATGTATTGCGTCGGTATCGGGTTCCCACACCCAACTTCCGGTACGTGCGATCTCCTGTGCCCTGTTGAGGTTGAACTCGCTTTCACGGAGTGCCTCTTCGATTTTTTTGCGTTGCGAGATGTCTGTTCCCGTGGAGATGATCCCCGTGAGGTTGCCGCTGTGATCATACAGCAGCCTGTTGGCCCATGCTATCCAGTAAATGTTCCCGCCGGCATCGGTGATCTTGGTTTCGTATTGCAGGTGGCCGGATTTCAATTGCGGAAGGTTTGCCAGTATCTTACGGACAGCATCGGCAGTGGCCGCCGAGTTTTCGGGCAAAACGTCAAAGATCGGCTTTCCCGTGGCCATATCCGGATCTGTACCGAAAAGTTTTGCCGCAAAAGGGTTGATGTACTCAATTCGCCCTTCGGGAGTCATCCTGATGATGGCGGTGTTGGCATTTTCAACGATCTGTTTGTATTCCGACAACTGCTTTTGCGATCGCTTCAGCGATTCGCGGATACCATTCAGCTCCTGCACCATGATGTCATAGCGCTGTTGTAGCTGTTCTTTTGTCAATCCTTGACCCATATTTTAATTACTTTTCAGCATGTTTTGTTCTCGTGGCAACCTTTCCCGTTTCAATCTCCTGTGGCGTTGCATCGCGGACACCGAGGATCTGCCCCTTGAAAAACAAATCTTTGCCTGCCAGCGGATGATTGAAGTCGATGGTTATTTTGTCTTTGCTTACCGCAATGACCTTTCCGTTGAAAGGGGTGCCGTCTTCGGTCTCCATGGGGATAAAATTGCCCACTTCCAGTTGGTCTTCATCCATGCCGCCTTCCCCGGTAAAGATGGTTTTGTCGTATTCGGCTACGGCATCTTTGTTATAAGGCCCGTAGGACTTTTCACTTTTCAGCACAAACTCAAATTCATCCCCCTTTTTCAGCCCTGCGATGTTTTCTTCGAAATGCTCCAGCAGATTTCCCCTGCCGAAGAGAATCTTCAACGGTTTGCTCTTTTTGACCTGCTGAATGGATTCGCCCTTGTCGTTTTGCAGTTTCAGCTCGTAAGAAAAGCTCACCACTTTGTTTTTTTCAACGATCATCTTTTCAGTTTTTTTAAGAATGCGAAAATAGAATAAAACAACGATTTATTTGTTAATCATATTCAAATATCTACTTTTGTCGGCATGAAAATTTAATACTTTTTCAGATATGAACAAAAAAACTTTTATCACTTTGGCAATGGGAATGCTGATTGCCATCCTCTTTAACGTAAACGGTGTTTCGGCACAAAATGACGGCAAGCCTTATAAAAGATTGTATGCCAAATCATTTTTAAACCAGAAAGCACCGGAAATTGTGGTTGAAAAGTGGCTCACCGAAAAACCCGACATGGACGGCAAATTTGTCCTGATAGACTTTTGGGCAACGTGGTGCGGCCCATGCAAACGAGCCATTCCGAAGATGAATGCCTGGTCGAAAAAATACAAAGATCAGCTCGTTGTGATGGGGCTGACCGATGAGAGCGAAAAAAGGGTAAGCCTGATGAAAAGCCCTGTGATTGAATATTACAGCGCCATCGACCCGCAAAGAAGACTTAAGAACATCTACCAGGTACGCGGCATTCCGCACGTTGTGCTCATCGACCCCGACGGTATCGTCAGATGGGAAGGCTTTCCGTTTTTACGGGGATACGAACTTACGGATGAGGTGTTTGAAGAGATTTTCCGGAAATACGGCAAAAAATAATTCATTTCCTTTATTCCCTTCCGGGAATATAACAAAAAGTTGAGGCTGCTTTGGACAATATACTTACCATCAATGCACTTACCAAAAACTACGGACGGATCAGGGCGCTGGACGGATTTGATCTCGAAGTAAATAAGGGAGTGGTGTTTGGTTTGCTCGGGCCCAACGGCAGCGGAAAAACGACGACATTGAGCATTTTGCTCGACATTGTGAAACCCGACCGCGGCTCTTTCAGGTGGTTTGAAGAACCGCCGTCACATCACAGCCGCAAAAGGATCGGCGCCACCCTGGAATATCCTGTTTTCTACCCTTATCTTTCGGCGGTGAGGAACATGAAGATCATTGCCCGTATCAAAGAGAAGCCTTTCGGCGATTTTGAGGAGATATTGAAACTTGTGGGGCTTTACGACAGGAAGGACGACAAATTCAGGACCTATTCCATGGGGATGAAGCAGCGGCTTGCCATTGCATCGGCACTGATCGGCAACCCCGAGGTGCTTATTCTTGATGAACCGACCAACGGTCTTGATCCGCAGGGCATTGCCGATATCCGCAACCTTGTCATACGTATTGCCAACGAAGGCAAAACCATTATCCTCGCCAGCCACTTGTTGGATGAAGTGCAGAAAATGTGCTCGCATGTGGCGGTGCTCAAAAGGGGCAAAAGGCTTTTTGCCGGGCCCGTCGGCGAAGTGCTGGTGGTTGCCGATACCATCGAACTGGCAGCAGCCGATATGAAAATGCTCACCGAAACACTTATCGGATTCCGGGGCGTTAGGGATATCAGAAGAGAAGGAGAGTATCTGACGGCGCGGCTCGATAAAGGTGTTCTGCCGGAAGATGTCAACAAGTACCTGGCATCACAGGGTGTGGTACTGTCGCATCTCGCCATGCGCAAAAGATCACTTGAAGAACAGTTTTTGGAATTGCTGAAGGAGGGCGAATGATCAGACTGTTGAAAATAGAATGGGAAAAAGTGAGAAGTTACCGTGCTTTCTGGGTGATGACGGGACTTTATTTGTTCATGCTTTTTTCGGTGATCTTCGGGCTTCCTGCATTTTTGGATTATCTGGCCAGCCATGCGGGGAACGACGAAACCCTGAAAGCTGTTAAATCCATCGTATTCAATTTTCCGGATATCTGGCAAAACATCGCCTATGTGGCGGGCATGCGGGGATTTATCAAGATCATCCTGGCCATCATTGTGGTGATCTTCATCTCCAATGAGTTTACGCTGCTGACCATAAGGACAAACATCCTGAACGGGATGAGCCGGACGGAGTTTCTGATTGCCAAGCTGGAATTCGTCTTTTTGCTGGCCTTGCTCTCCACTTTTATTGTGTTTCTTTCGGGCTTGTATCTCGGGTTAAACAACTCCCCCGTAACAAATTTATCAGCCATTCTGGGTAAGATACAGTTTCTGCCGGCTTATTTTCTGGAAGTTTTCACCTATCTCATCTTTGCATTACTGATCGGGACACTGGTGAAAAAAACAGGTTTTTCGGTGATCCTGCTGCTCTTATACATTATCATCGAACCCATTATCCAGAATTACCTCCCCGATAGTTTCCATAAATACCTTCCGCTGAATGCAATGAACGGCGTGATATGGTCGGGTAATACATCCTATCTGCAAATCAAAACCCCGGAGATCAACATCAGTCTTCAACAATACATTTCCTGGGGCGATGCGGGGATATGTTTTTCTTATGCCGTTCTTTTTACGGTCATATTATACTTTTATCTGAAGCGGAAAGACCTTTAATTTCCATCAATAGCCGAGGTACTCTTCAAAGACCACTTCAAGATATGATTTGCCGTGCCGGATGATGCCGGTATCGAAATCGTCGGGCAAATCCCAGCAATAGCGCTTTAGATCGGCATTGTAACCAAAGCTCCCTTCCGGCTCGGTCCAAATCACACCGTTATCAAAACCAAAATACCTGAAGCGGGGTGAATAGGGATTGAACATATCACGGCTCCAGTGAAAAGCTTTATGCGGCAAGCCCAGTTGTGCCAGCAAAGTTGCCGGTATTTCCACCTGCGACCCGGGCTGGCTCCACGTGATGCCGCGAAATTCCGGTTTGATCGCCTCACCGTAAAAGAGCATGGGGATGCGATGGTATTCCACCGTGTGATAGGGCCAGTTGTTGTATGAATTATGGCTGTGATCGGCCACAAGGATGAAAAGGGTGCTGTCGTACCACGGTTGTTTTCGTGCTTCCCTGAAAAACTCGCCGAGGCACCGGTCGGTATAATAGGCCGAATTGATGTAATCGTGCTCGTTGCCGCCCCAGTCCAGAACATCTTCCATGGGCTGGTCGAAGGGTGAGTGCGAACTCAGCGTAAACAACGCCGTAAAAAACGGCTGTTGTTCATTTTTCATATCATCCAGCACCCTTTTCATGGTAAATTCATCGTGTACGCCGAGTTTGCCGGAGATCACCTTATCGTCGTCAAAATCTTTCCCTTCGATGATCCGGTCGAAACCGTTGTACATGATGTAAGCCTTGATGTTCCCGTAGATCAACTGTCCGCCGAAATAATAGGATGTGGTATATCCGGCTTGTTTTAATTCGTGGATCAAGCTGGGCAAACCGTTGTGTTTGTCGGGCTGGATGGTTACCGAAGAGATGGGTGTTGCCGGAAAGCCGCCGAATATGGAAGCCATTCCCTGTTCGGAACGCGACCCGCTGGAGAGCATGTCCGTAAATAAGATGCCCTCTTTTTCAAGGTTGTGAAATTCCGGCGTTATTCCCGGTTTGCCTCCCAATGACTCGATCAGGTCGGCCGACCAGCTTTCGAGAATGAAAAGTACGATGTTGGGCCGCCGGGTGGTTAAAATATTAATGGTCGTGTCTTTCTCGATGGTATAAAGCTCGTCAACGGTTTTTTCCGCCTCGTCCAAAGGATAGTAAATAAAGGGATTGCCATGGAGGTTTTTCAGGTTCTCATGAACGTTGATGTAAAGGTTGAAGGCATTGTTGGTTGCAGCGAGGTTCAGGATATTTTTTTTGGAATAATAGGACTCGCTCTGGTTGATGGGTATCTGCTGAAATCCGCCGCGCATGATCACAATACTTGTCCCTGCGGTAATAATAAAAAACAACAGGGAGAAGAGATAACTCCGTTGAAATCCCCTGATCTTCCGGTAGAAGACCTTACCATAAATCCATACGGCAAAAACAGTGATCACAACAAGCAGGATCACCAGAAACACAAACACCGTCGTATTGGCTGAATTAACCACTTCACCGGGGTGCCGAAGGTAAAGCAACGCCTTAAAGTTCAGCTTGGTTTTCCACTCTTCGTACAAGCCGATTTCGCCGCAGGTGATCAGCATGTAGAAAAAGACCATCAATGCCGTGTAAATCTTATTGATGATGTCGAAGAGTTTGATCTGCCAAAGCGATTGCAAAACCAGCAACAACATGGGGATGATCATAAAATATGCTGCCGTGGCTGCATCAAGACGAAGGGCGTGGTAAAACCCGGCAACGGTTTCGGCAAACCCGGCATGATTGATCTTCAGTAAGGGGATGTAATACAGCAGATAGACAAGCCGTGCCAGTGCAAAAAAGAACATCCAGAACAAAAACTGACGGATGTATGACCTGATGATTTGAAACATGATCTGTTTATTCTAAATTTCCATTTCGTTTTCAGGCCGGCAAAGGTAAATGGAAAATGAAACGGATGTATGGTAACCGAATGCTAAAAATCCATAAAAAAACGATAGCGTAGGATAAGAAGTGTTCATTGGCGTTTAGCGTTTGGCGTTCAGCGTTTGGTGTTCGGGGTTCTGGCATATTTTTGAATCATATTGGAATATTTGCTTTCGGATATACATGATAATCCAAAGTTATGGTTTTAATTATCCTGACAATTCAACACATGAAAAATATTTCAGTGTCGAATAAGACATTATGTTTACGAAAAGCCTGTTGTGACCGGGAACTGCGGCAGGGATGGGAGCGGCAGCCCCCGCAGGCGCAAACCGATGTGGAGCAGGTGGCGGAGGCGATTCAGCCCCCGCACGCCGTTGCGGAACACGGTTTTGCGGCAAGGGGCTATAGCGGACAGCCCGGCTGCCGCCCTAATAAAAATCGTATCTGTCAACAGCCCCCTTTAAGGAAGTTTAAGGCGATAGCTGACTCCCCCGGCAAATTCTTTCATTCCCTGTATTCCGCCAAGCAAAATAAGGTGTTTGAAGAAGGTGATACGGGCGCCGGCATTCCATTGGTCGGCATCGTACTCCACCATCAGTTCCAGAAATTCCAGTTTTTTGAAAACGAATTTTGCCCCGCCGAACAAACCGATGAACTGGTAGTCGGACGACTTGAACAGTTCGATGCCATAGCCGGCGGTTACACCGATCTTATGGAAGACCTTCCGGAATTTGAAATTCTTGGTAAGCACAAGGTAGGTTGAATTGAAATGGGAGGCATCCCCTGAAGAGAGGGTTGTGAAAAAATTCTGAAAGCCCACAAGCATCGCCGGGCGGTATTTTCTTTCGCGCAGGAACCGGAACCGTGCCGTAGCCATCCGGTCGCCAACAGTTGAACTATGATCAACATCTGGCCCAACCACACGTGTAAAACGAATGGTGCCCTCCATAAACGGTAAAAAGGTCATGGTAACAAAAGCAGCCACACCGGGATATTTGTAGTTGCCGAAAGGCATATTGTTTTTGTCGAAGTAATTGCCGCCGGCATAGATTGTGGCATCGGGATATATCTCCGCCGAGGGGATGTTGAAATAGCCCGAACTGCCGGTCAGCGACTGTGCTTTCGTTCCGGCAACACTAACGAATAACAGGATAAATATCAGTGTTCTCTTTGGCATGAATCGGATTTTTGAAAGAACAAAGATAGAGAATTAATTGATGTGGTGGTGTTTTTAGCAGTTAATCGCTGCAGGTATGAGGCTGTTCAGGGTTCAGGGTTCAGCGTTTGCCCTGTCGGGCGTTTAGCGTTTAGCGTTTGCCCTGCGGGCGTTCAGCGTTCAGTGTTTGCCCTTCGGGCGTTCAGGGGTTAGCGTTT
>JAOZMX010000262.1 GCA_029934065.1 Bacteroidales bacterium | reverse complement strand
AACGCCGAACGCTGAACAGCCTATTTAGCATCAGTATCTAATCTTTTATGCAACGCACTGAAAAGTCGTGATTTTCACCTTTTCTTTTCAATCATTCGTTATATCTTCGCCGCATGAATCAGATCGGTTGATACGATGGTAAAAATAAGGGAGCATAAAATCTTTAAATCGGAATTGCTGCTGTTGCTCTCCGCAGTGATATGGGGATTTGCCTTTGTGGCGCAGCGTGCCGGGATGGAATTTACCGGGCCATTCACTTTTAATGCACTTCGGTTTGCGCTGGGAAGCCTCTCGTTGCTCCCTTTTATTTTGATAAACCGCAGGAAGAATTCAAAAGATATTTCCGGTACTGATCCTTCGGCTTCAAAAAATTATTTCAAAGGCGGCATTATATTAGGGTCTATTCTTTTTGTAGCCTCTTCGTTTCAGCAGGTGGGCATTGTTTATACCACCGCCGGCAATGCCGGATTCATCACAGGTTTTTATGTTATCCTTGTTCCCATTTTCGGGATATTTATCGGCAAAAAAACGCATTTCAATGTGTGGATAGGATCGGCACTGGCGCTGGCGGGAATGTATCTTTTGAGCGTAAAACAAAATCTCACGGTGAGTTACGGTGATATCCTTGTTTTTTTTGCGGCCGTTTTTTATGCGCTGCACGTTTTGACCATCGGGCATTATGCCACCAAAAGCGACAACCTGAAGATTTCCGCCCTGCAGTTTGCCGTTTGTTCGATATACAGTATCATTGCGGCTTTTCTTTTTGAAACGCCCGAACTTTCGGGGATTATCGAAGCGGCCATACCGATCCTTTACGGCGGTGTTTTTTCGGTGGGCATTGCCTACACCTTGCAACTCATCGGGCAGCGCAAAGCACATCCCGCTCCGGCAGCCATCATCTTGAGCCTTGAGGCCGTGTTTGCAGTATTCGGCGGATGGCTTATCCTTAACGAAGTGGTAACCATCAACACCCTGGCAGGCTGCCTGCTGATGCTGACGGGGATGATTCTGGCACAACTGAATTTCGTTAAGAAAATTAATCTTATCAAAGGGGATCACTGAAACTTTTCATATAAAAACAAAATCTTCTACTTTTGTGGCAAAAATCGCAAAGCGTTGAAAATAGCTGTCAACACAAGATTACTGATCAAAGACAAGATCGAAGGCATCGGCTGGTTCAAATACGAGAACATGAGCCGCATCACCCGGCAACACCCCGAGCATCAGTTTTATTTCCTGTTCGACAGACCTTTCAGCCGGGAGTTTATCTTTTCGGACAACATTGAGCCGTTGGTCGTTTTTCCGCAGGCCCGTCATCCGGTGCTTTACTATTTGTGGTTCGAGCAATCCATACCGCGTGTCCTGAAAAAGATCAACGCCGATCTGTTTCTGTCACCCGACGGCTACTTGAGTTTGCGTACCAATGTCCCGTCCGTAAACGTTTTTCACGATTTGAGTTTTGAGCATTTCCCCAAAGACCTCCCTTTTCTTGAACGGAAAAATTACCGCTACTTTTTCCCGAAATACGCCAAAAAAGCAACCAGGATCGCCACCGTTTCGCAGTTTTCCAAAAACGATATCGTGGAACGCTACGGCGTTGACGAAAATAAAATAGACCTGGTGTACAGCGGAACCAACGAATCATTCAAACCTGTTGACGAAACGGTAAAAACACGAATCAGAGCGGAGTTTACACAGGGAGCACCTTATTTTCTTTTCATGGGATCGTTGCATCCGCGAAAAAATCTGGCGCGTCTTTTTACGGCTTTCGACCGGTTTAAACAAAGCGATTCGACAGGCACCAAATTATTGATCGTGGGCATGAAAAAATGGTGGACCGGTGATATCCGGGCGGCATTTGAAAATATGAAACATCAGGATGACGTCATTCTCCCGGGAAGGGTTGACCTGAAAACATTGAACGAAATCGTGGCTTCGGCGCTGGCAGTAACTTACGTGAGCTATCTCGAAGGGTTCGGACTGCCCATCCTCGAAGGATTTCACAGCGACACACCCGTGATCACCTCCAATGTGACCTCCATGCCCGAGGTGGCCGGTGACGCTGCCCTGCTGGTTGATCCTTTTTCCATCAGTTCCATTACAAATGCCATGACACGCATTGCCAACGATGAAGACCTGCGGCAGGAGCTCATCAGAAAAGGGAGGATACAAAAAGAAAAATTCTCGTGGCAAAAGACCTCCGAACTGCTCTGGAATACCATCGAAAAAACTTTCCGGCAAATTGGCAGATAAGCTTTTCATATCGGCATTGAAAACCATATTCCTGAAATACCACGTGGAATTTCTTGCCTTAACGGCATTGATCCTGATCTTTTCCACACGGGACATCTCCTCGCCTTACGACAAAATGATCGCCAGCGACGGCAAAGGTTATTACGCTTATCTCCCCGCCATTTTCACCGAACACAACTTCAGTTACGATTTTGTGGAACGGTACGAAAAAAACCATTACCTCGCAGAAGATGATTTTTTTGATTTCAGGATCAACACAAATACCGGAATTGTCAATAAATATTTTCCGGGGGTGGCCATCCTTTGGCTTCCGTTTTTTCTGGGGGCTCATCTTTTTGCTTTGCTCTTCGGCTTTCCTCCCGACGGCTATTCATTGCCATATCAAATTGCCATTGCAGTGGCTGCCGTGTTTTATTTGTGGATTGCAATGAAATTTTTACGAAAAATCCTCCGGCATTTCGGATTCACAGAGCCGGTGATTGCCCTGGTGCTTTGGACTTTGTTTCTTGGAACCAATCTTTATTACTACACCGTTTGGGAACCGTCGTTCACGCATGTTTACAGTTTTGCGCTGGTCAATCTTTTCGGTTTTCTCGTGATTAAACTTTCCGAAAAATATCAGCCTTCCCTTGTCTATCTTTCGGCACTGCTGCTGGGTTTGATCATCATCACCCGGCCGCTCAACGGGGTTGTATTGTTTGCCGTACCTTTTTTTGCCGGAAGCAAAACAAAGTTTATCAGGCTTTTTCAAAACATTTTCAAAGATAAAAAAACACTTTCGGGCGCCTTGCTAACGGGTTTGATGGTGCTGGCCATTGTCCCGTTGCTTTGGTATCTGCAAAACGGAAGGCTTCTGCTTTACACTTACGGCAACGAAAAATTCGATTTTCTTAACCCGCATCTGTTCAATGTAATGTTTTCTTTCCGTAACGGCTGGTTGATCTATACCCCCGTTGTGCTGGTATCGCTGGCCGGATTTGTCCCGTTGTACAAGAATTCGCACCGCCGGGCCGTCACGCTTCTATTATTTCTGTTTGTAGTACTTTACGCCGTAAGCAGTTGGTCGGTATGGTGGTACGGCGAGTGCTTCGGCATGCGGCCCATGATCGAATTTTATTTCATTGTTGCCGTTTTGCTCTCGTCGCTCCTGGCATCGGCAAAAAGAAAAAAGATGCTATTCCCGGCTCTGCTCATTTTGCTGACATTGCTCACCGCTTTGAGCCAGTTTCAGATTTGGCAGTTGAAATACGGTGTTCTGCCCGCCAAACACTTGACCCGTCAAACCTATGTTGACAATTTTCTGTCCACAACGCCCAAAGCGCTGGCATACATCGACACTACCGAATGGAAACCTGCCGGCTCCTATTTCACGGACATGGAGACCGACCCCGGCTGGCTGAATTATGCCTCCAGATCTGACGACAACGCCTTTTCGGGACACTTTGCTTCCAAAATTGATTCCACCAAAAACCAGTACAGCATCGGATTTCGTCAAAACACCGACATCCAATCCGGCAAGCAATACATTGTTGTTGTTTCGGCCATGGTTTACAGCAGCCGGAACCACACCATGGCCCAGTTAGTGATCGATTTTCTGGATGCCGGAGAAAACAG
>JAOZMX010000089.1 GCA_029934065.1 Bacteroidales bacterium | reverse complement strand
ATTCGCATTATGTGAAACAATATTTCAATTGTTTTGCTTGGCTTTTTGTTTTTTTCGATATGTTTGCGGCTGCAAATCGAAAAAGTTATGGATATGAAAAAATTTAATGCCGTATTATTGATTCTTTTGGCGATTTTGTCCGGTTGTAATTTAAATAACCGGAGACCGGAAAATCAGCACCCTCAAAACGAAATAAATGGTGATTTGATAATTTTTCATGCAGGTAGTCTCTCGGTGCCGTTCAAAGAGATATCCGAAGAATTCAGCAAACTTTATCCTGATGTCAAAATTATTAGGGAAGCGGCAGGCAGCCGTAAATGCGCAAGAAAAATTACCGATTTGAAAAGGGATTGCGACATTATGGCTTCCGCCGATTATACTGTGATTGATCAGCTTCTCATCCCGGAATATGCCGATTGGAACATAAAATTTGCATCAAATGAGATGACGATAGTTTTTACAAAAGATTCCGAATACGCCGCTGAGATTAATGCGGATAACTGGACGGATATCCTGATGAGGGACAACGTTGCATACGGCAGATCGGATCCCAATGCCGATCCCTGCGGCTACAGGGCGGTGCTGACGATTGAGCTTGCGGAAAAATATTACAACAAGCCCGGTTTGGCCGGGGCTTTTCTCGCAAAGGACAAAAAGTACATTAGACCCAAAGAGACCGATTTGCTTGCACTTTTGGAGTCTCACAATATTGATTATATTTTTCTCTACAGGTCTGTTGCAGAACAGCATGGGCTCAAATATCTTATCTTGCCCGATGAGATCAATCTTAAGAATCCTCAGTTCGGCGATTTGTATCATTCTGTTACCGTGGATATCTCAGGTAAAAAACCGGGAGAGGTCATTACCAAAACAGGAGAACCGATGGTTTATGGCATTACCATAATAAAAAATGCCCCCAATAAAGAGGCCGCTATGAAATTCCTCGGATTTCTTTTGGATGCGGATAAAGGGATGGAGATAATGAAGCGTAACGGACAGCCTTCGGTAATCCCGATGCCGACCGGGAGTTATGATAAGATCCCCGGACAACTGAAAAAATTTGCTCTTCCCCGGTAGATAAGGATGAACAGGAATAGATGAATGACGGTCGGAAAACTTCGGTAATGATAATCAGTGAAAATATATTGAATACAGATGAAAAAATCCATTCTCATTTTGGTGTTGTTTGTCAGTACAGCTGCCTATTCGCAATTTGAGATTCGGGGAGTTGTCCGTCCGAGAGCCGAATTCAGGAACGGATATGCCAGACTTCGTGATTCCCTGACCCAGCCGGCAGGTTTTGTTACGCAAAGAACAAGATTGAACCTGAAATTCAAAAAGGATTTTATCAGTACTTATCTTTCGTTTTACGATTTTCGGGTATGGGGAGACCAACCGCTTAAAAAAGACCTTTCGTCGGTAGGACTGAATGAGGGGTGGGTGGAAATAGCTCTTTCCGAAGCCTTTGCCGTCAGGTTTGGCCGGATGGCAATAGGATACGACAACAACAGGTTGTTTTCAAAAGTCAACTGGAATCAGATAGGTGCCGCACATGATATGTTGCTTTTGAAATACAGGAGTTCCGGTTGGAAGATTGACTTCGGAGCGGCTTACAATCAGGATGCCATTCATAAGTTTGGCACGGATTATTCCACTCTGATAATGAATTACAAAACACTAAATTATCTTTGGCTGGAAAAGAGATCCGGAAATATTTATGCCGCCTTTACTGCTATTGCCGATGGCTATCAGAAGGAAGGTACGTTAAATACGGTTTATCTTCGTTATACAACGGGCCCGGTGGTGAAGTACAAAAGCGAAAGCTGGGGGCTTGAAATGCGCGGATTTTATCAGGGTGGACAATTGCAAACCGGAACAAAAGTCTCGGCATACTATCTGAATCTGAATCTCGGTGTTTACTCGGTCCGGAAATTAAATATTACAGGAGGATTTGAATTATTGAGCGGTAACAATGCCTCCGATTCCCTTGACACGAAAGACCACGCCTTCGACATTCTGTACGGAAGCAGGCATAAGTTCAACGGAACGATGGATTATTTTTCCATTCCTTTGACCACCAAACGTGCAGGCCTTGTTAATCCCTACTTTAAACTGAAATTCAGCCTTTCGAAAAAGGTTGATATCTTTGCCGATTATTTCTTTTTCAGGTTATTTGGCAACTATTTATACGACGGAAAGTTTATTGATAAAAATCTCGGAAATGAGATCGACCTGAAGGTAAAAGCGAAAATAGCGAATTATGTAAGAATGGAAGGCGGTTATTCATTTATGTTGGCAAACAAAAGTATGGAGGCTTTAAAAGGAGGTGAGAAAAGTTATATGAATAGCTGGGCTTATGTTATGGTCACCGTTGACCCGGTATTGTTCACAACAAAAAAGGATGCGAAAAAACAGTAACTTCCGGCTTGTAATACTTTTTCTGAGCGGTGTGGCCCTTCTCTTCATTGTAGCGCCGCTGATCGGACTCATGTTGTCTTCTTCGGTTGAGCAACTTTCCGAAACCATAATTGACCAAGAGGTTCAAAGCAGTATCATTTTAACTTTGATGACGGCTTTTTTTGCCACTTTGACATTTGCTGTTGCGGGAATTCCGCTGGCTTACCTTTTGGCAAAGCGGGATTTTCGGGGGAAGAAGCTGGTGACGGGAATAATTGATCTTCCGGTGGTCATTCCGCATACGGCAGCGGGGATTGCGGTGCTTGGTGTAATTTCCAGAGATACATTGTTGGGAAAGGCGGCGGGAGCCGTCGGGATGAGCTTCGTCGGCAGCCCGTTGGGTATTTCTTTTGCGATGGCTTTCGTGAGCGTTCCTTTTCTGTTGAATGCTGCACGTGACGGCTTTGCAGCCGTGCCGTCGAGGCTCGAAAAGGCCGCTCTGAATCTTGGTGCTTCCCCCTCACGTGTCTTTTTTACGGTTTCGTTGCCTCTTGCAAAACGGAGTATCATTTCCGGCGCCATTATGATGTTTGCACGTGGAATGAGTGAGTTCGGCGCTGTGGTTATTGTGGCATACCACCCCATGATCACACCCGTACTTATTTATGAACGTTTCGGAGCATTCGGACTTAAATATGCACAGCCGGTATCCGTAATTTTCATTTTCGTCTCCCTGTTGTTTTTTATTATTTTGCGGATTGTATCCGGAAAACGCTCAACATAATTACTGTTAATGCTCGAACTGAAGAACATATCAATTGATCTCGGTGAATTTTCACTGCGTAATATTTCATTCACGGTGGATGAAGGGCAATATTTTGTGCTTCTCGGAAGGTCGGGTGCCGGCAAATCAATCCTTCTCGAAATCATTGCCGGGTTGATTAAGCCTGACGGTGGAAAAGTAATACTTAACGGAAAGGATATTACCGCCGAACCGATGCAAAAACGTAATGTTGGTATTGTGTTTCAGGACTATGCCATTTTTCCGCATTTGTCGGTGCGCGAAAACATTTGCTATCCGCTGAAAGCAAACAAAACGCCGAAAAATGAGCGGGGAAGAATAGTTCGGGAACTTTCGGAGCGGATGGGTATTTCGGGGCTATTGGACAGGATGCCCGGTTCGTTGTCGGGAGGAGAACTTCAGCGGGTGGCATTGGCACGCACGCTAACCCTTAAACCGAAAGTGTTGCTCCTCGACGAACCCTTGTCTTCACTCGATTCGGGGTTGAGATACAAAATGAGGAATATGCTGCGCAACCTTAACGGCGAGGGGCTTACGATGATTCATGTTACACATGATTACGACACTACCGTTGCCCTGGCACAAAAGGTTGCAATAATCAACAAAGGTAAGATACTCCAAACCGGGACGCTCAAGGATGTATTCCATAACCCGGGGTCGAGGTTTGTTGCTAATCTGACGGGTATTCATAATTTTTACAGGGCAAGGCTTAAAGCGCACAACAAAGCAATGTTGGAGGAAAAACTTGAAATTACCGTTTTGCCTGTCGGAGAAGAAGAAAACAAAGGTTTTGTCTTTTTCCGTTCAGATGATGTTGTGGTGTCGCTTGAAAAAATAGAATCCAGTATGACCAATAGTGTCCGTGGGGTAATAACCGGAATGGTGCCCGCCGTCAACGGGATGGAGGTGATCGTGGATGCCGGTATAAGGATTTCGGCGCATATAACGAACGAATCGACCGAAAAACTCGGACTTGCGGAAGGGAAAAGAGTGTGGGTAAGTTTCAAGGCGGTTGCCGTCAGGTTTATCGGGCGATAATGCCGGAGAGGGGGGGCTGTCGAAAAGAGGTTGTCCATTTATTTCAAACATTCAGCCTGATAATTTTTTCGGCTCAAACATTTTATTGGCAATAAAATAATTACTTTGCCGATAGTAAATTGTCGGGTAGCAAAGTGCACCTTTTATAAAATATTTACTTAAAGAGTATGGATCGGAGACTCATCATCGTCGTTTTGTTTTTGTTTGCTGCCGGAACGGCAACTGTTGCTCAGGCTCCGCGTGCTTTTACCAATGATTCGACGGAATTTACCATGCAGCTTTCCGCCCTTTTTCAAACCGTTGCCGACAAGGACAATCAGGCTGAAGCCATGGAGACTGCTGCCCGTTTTTCGGAATTATGGCAATCCGGCCGGTTTACCGGGGAGCAGCAGCAATTCATCCTCAACACCTGCAATCAGATGCTGAAAAAGCGGGTTAAACCCTATCCCGATTTTTTGAAATACCTTTATACACTGACGGTTTTCAAAGAACAAAAACATCCCGAAAAAAGTTTCAACATTTGGCTGCACAGGATTTATACCATGTTGGCGACGAGCCGCAACAGCAGAGGGTTTAAAAAAATGGTGGTCTTTACACAAGCATTGCTCGACGAAAATATCCTTTACCGTTCCGGGGTTTTTACCTGGTATTGCGAGGACAAATACCGTTTTGTTGACGATACGGTATTGTGTCTTAAAATCCCGGAATTCAACCTCAGGTGCCGGACCAAATACGACAGCACAATAATCAAATACACTTCTGGGAAATATTTTCCGGAAAGTGCCAGATGGGCGGGCGTCAACGGAAAAGTACCATGGAGCAGGGCCGGACTGGATGATAATAAAACCTATGCCGTTTTGAACAGCTACACCATTTCTCTCAATGCCCCTTTTTTCGAGATCGACTCGGTGGTTTTCGTCAACAAAAAATATTTTCCCGATGCATTGCTTGGCAAGCTGAGCGAAAAAGTCTCTTCAAACAAAGTGAGCCCCGACAAAGTATATTATCCGCAATTTGAATCTTACGCCAAGAACCTGTACATCGGCAACATCTATCCCGATGTTGATTTTGAAGGAGGATTCGGGATGAAAGGGGCAAAGATTTTCGGCACGGGCGATCAATATCATCTGGCCAGTTTCACATTTAAAAAGGAATACAAAAACAAAAAAGATATTTACGATATTTTGGTGGCACGTTCCAAAAATTTCATCATCAACCACGACATCATCAGTGCTTCGAGGGCGGCCGTGACCATTTACCATCAGGAGGATTCGATATTTCACTCGGGATTGTTGTTCAAATATATTCATAAAGACCGTGAAATATCCATGCTTCGGATAGAGCCGGGTGTGATGCAAAGTCCCTATTTCGATACTTTTCACAACATCGAGATTTATTGCGAGGCGGTTTACTGGGATATGGATGAACCCTTTATCAACTTCAGGGCGGTGAAAGGACTGAGTAAAGTGTCGTCTGCATTTTTCTCATCGCAGAATTTTTATGACGAGCGCCAGTTCAGGCATTTGCAGGGGATTGATTTTCAGCATCCGCTCATCAGGATCAGGGATTATTCGAGAAAATACAATACCGATGAATTTTACATTTACGAACTGGCAAGGTTCTTAAAACTTCCCGATCATCAGGTGGAGGCCGAAGTGATCTATCTTGCGCAACAGGGCTTTATCATTTACGATTTGGATAATAAAAAAGGAGCTATTACTGATAAGCTGATCCATTTTTGTGATTCGAAAAACGCAAAAGCCGATTATGATGTCATTACTTTTCCATCGGAAGTGGAAAGCGGCGACAATGCAACCCTGGAGATTGATAATTTTGATCTGAAGATCCGGGGGGTGCCGCAGGTTTTTATCAGCGACTCGCAAAATGTTTTGATCTATCCTTCCCGTCAGGAAGTAATTTTACGCGAAAACCTCGATTTTCTGTTTTCGGGAAAGATCAAAGCAGGATTGTTTGAATTTTATGCCAACGACTGTTATTTTGAATACGATACGTTCAAGCTCAACATGCCCGATATCGAGTACATGAAATTCAAGGTTAGGTCGTTTACACCCGATGAGTACGGGCAACATCCTTTGCGGGAGGTCAATAACGTGATATCCAACATCAGCGGCACACTGGAAATTGATTACCCGACCAATAAAAGCGGCCTGAAGAATTATCCGGAATATCCCGTTTTCAGGACGCAGTCCAACGCATATGTTTACTACGATTACGATAGTGCATACCGCGAGGCATACAACAGAGAACGGTTTTATTATTACCTCGATCCGTTCACCATCGAAAGCCTGGAGGATTTCTCCACCGACAGTCTGACTTTCAGCGGGCATCTCAACTCGGGCGGTATCTTCCCCGACATCACCGCTCCGCTCTCCGTTCAGCCCGATTATTCTTTGGGGTTTGTTACCAAAACACCCGAGCAGGGCCTGCCGGTTTATCAGGGAAAAGGAACCTATTCGTCGGAAATTCTGTTGAGCAACAAAGGCTTGAAGGGGAACGGCGTGTTGAAGTATTTGAGTTCGAAGGCCGAAAGCAATAATATGATCTTCTTTTTGGATTCGGTCAATGCCGATGCGCAGCATTTTGTGATGGAAAAACAAATACCGCCTGCGGTTTCCTTGCCCGATGTTGAAGCGGTGAATGTGTATCAGCACTGGATGCCTTATGCCGACAGTATGTGGGTCAGGGTTAAAGACAGTGCCATGGTGATGTACGATCAGTTGGCATCGTTTGACGGCGAATTGCTGCTGACACCGCAAAGCCTCACGGGAGAAGGAAAAACGGCCTTTTTCAATGCCGCGGCACAATCGTCCGGTTTTACTTTTTCCGACCATTCATTTATGGCCGATACGGCCTGGTTTACCATCCGGTCGGCAGAAGATGAGGGGTTGGCCTTATCGGCAGAACGTTACCGGATGAACATGGATTTTGATCTCTTGACGGGAAATTTCAAAACCACGGGTGGTGAAGCTTCCATAACCTTCCCGTTGAACCGGTTCATGTGCACCATGGATGAATTTGACTGGTATGTTGAGCAAAAGGAATTGGTTTTCAGGAATTATGCCGCTAAAGATCAGCCCGATTTAACCGCGATGCCGCTCATGAAAATAATGGATGTGAACATGGCGGGGTATCCGAAGTTGATCTCGCTGCATCCGTTGCAGGATTCATTGATGTTCTGTGCAGGCAGTGCCGATTACCTGTTGGACAGCAGTATGATCATTGCCGATGGGGTTAGGATCATCAGGGTGGCCGATGCTGCTGTTTTTCCGGCGGACGGTAAAGTGAAGATACGGAAAAATGCAAAGATAGACCGGTTGTCGGAAGCTACCATCATTGCCGATACTTCCAACAAACAGCATGTCATTACGGATGCTTCGGTTTCTCTCCAATCGAGGTATTCGTTTGCCGCCAACGGAAATTATACCTTTTACAATGCCGCCAACCAACCGCAGATCATTCGATTTGACAATATCAGTGTTGATACGGCATACCATACTTTTGCCAGGGGTGAGATTGACGTTGGTCAGGAATTTTTGCTCAGTCCGCAGTTTGGCTTCAGGGGCGAGGTTACACTTAATGCCTACAGCCCGCTTCTCTATTTCGACGGTGCTTATATGCCCATTCAGGATTGCGATCCCGATTATTCCAAATGGGTGAAATTCGATCAAAGGCTGAATCCCAACAGACTTTATCTGCCTGTGCCGGCACAACTTCACGAATTTGCCGAAAAGAAACTTTATGCGGCATTTTTTCATTCCAATGAAAACAACAGGGTTTACCCGGCATTTCTTTCGCGAAAGCTCTATTACAGCGATACCATGATGCTCACGGTTCAGGGATTTGTGAAAACCCGGGAAGGCGGGAAAGAATTTCTGATTGCTTCCGAACGGGAGATCGGCATCGAAGACGGAAGAATGCCGCAGGATGATTACATGAGCCTGAACACGACGAATTGTGAAGTGAAAGCCTCGGGCGAGATCAGACTGGGTGCGAAATTCGACCCGGTTACGATGCGTTCTTTCGGCTCAATTGATCACTTCATCATCCCCGACTCGACGGCCATGCGTCTTTATATGCTGATGGATTTTCCTTTTCCGGAAGAAGCACTGAATTATATGGCACGGCAACTCGATATGGCCAATACCGAAGGTATCAACCTCAATTTGTCCCAGATAAAAACGGCTTACCGGAAATTGCTCGGCGAGGAACAAAGCAACAAGGTCTTGTCTGACCTCACTTTATACGGAACAACGCGCCAAACCCCGGAAGTGCTCTCAAAGAGCATTGTCATCGGCGATGTGAAAATGTATTACGACAAAAACACCCGTTCTTTCCGGTCGGTGGGGCCCATCGGCATTGCAAGGATGCTCGGCAATCAGGTGAACAAGTATTACGACGGATATCTTCAGATTGTAAGACGTCGCAGCGGTGATGTGATGAATCTCTATATTGAAATTGATCGCCGGCACTGGTTCTTTTTTACTTATAAACACCGCCAGATGCAAGCCTTGTCATCCATGACCGACTTCAATAAGATACTGCGTGAGGTGAAACCTGAAAAACGAAAAGGAGAGGGAAAAGAACAAAAAGCTTACCGGTTTATGATTTCAACACAACAGACAAAAGCCCGGTTTTTGCGAAGTATGAGGGAAACCGAAAACGAAGAATAATTACATGGGCTTTCCGGTTTCAAAAGTATCATTAATTTTACAAAAAATTTAATGATGGAAATATTCAAAATTATTGCGGGGATCATTGCGGCCTACCTCATCGGTTCGATCCCATCGGCAGTGTGGGTGGGAAAAGCATTTTACGGTGTGGACGTCAGAACACGGGGCAGCGGAAACGCCGGAGCCACCAATACCATCAGGGTTTTGGGTGTTAAGGCCGGAATACCCGTACTGCTTTTCGATGTTTTCAAAGGCTGGCTTGCCGTTTATCTGGCACACTTTTTCTTTCCCGGTTATTTTTCGCAGGTGCAAAAAACCAATTACGAGATCATCACTGCGGCGGCAGTGGTGCTGGGTCATGTCTTTCCGGTTTTTGCCGGATTTAAAGGAGGAAAGGGAATCGCAACATTGGTGGGGGTTGGCATTGCGCTTTATCCTTACGAGGTGTACATCGTGATCGCCATCTTTGTGGTCATGTTGCTGCTTTTCAAATATGTTTCGCTGGCTTCCATTACCGCTTCGGTGGCTTTTCCCTTCATTGTGATTTTCGGCTTCCATCAACGTTCGACGGCGCTGATGTTACTTGCCATCTTTGTGGGCGTTTTTATTCCGATCACCCACCGGAAGAACATTAAAAGATTGCTCAACGGCACCGAATCGAAATTTTCAACCAAAAAGAAAAATCCCGGATAGCTGTGTGAGCAAACCATCCAAAGACATTGTCCCGGTTTATTAACAGCTTTTTATCTTGTTCTTAATAAAATTCGTTCTGATAATATAATGGCGAACCGCTTTTTTTGTTAATATTGTCCGATAATTGCGATTGCGATCGTAAAGGGTTGAAATCAAATAAAATATTATTCAATAAATAAACAACTGGAAAAATGAAGTTCATCTTATCAAGTCATGTTTTACTGAAAAGTTTACAGGCCGTCAGCGGGGTTTTAAGCTCCAACAATACGTTGCCTATCCTTGACGATTTTCTTTTTGAAGTGGGGGAGGATTCATTGAAGATAACGGCATCCGACCTGGAAACCACCATGTCTATCACCACGGAATTAACGATGAGTGAGGAGCCCGGCGTAGTGGCTGTTCCGGCAAGGCTTCTGCTGGAGACTTTAAAGACACTGCCCGATATTCCGGTAACGTTTAACATCAATAGCAACAACTTTGCCATCGAAATTCTTGCCGGAGAGGGAAAGTATAAAATGAGCGGGCACAACGGAGAGGAGTTTCCCGAAACGCCATCCATTGAGCAGGGAAATTCCTTGTCAATCAATTCCGTTATATTGGCTGAAGCCATTTCCAAAACCGTTTTTGCCACGGGAAACGACGAGTTGAGGCCGGTCATGTCGGGTGTCCTGCTGGAGCTTTCCGACGAGCGGGTTTCGTTTGTGGCTACCGATGCCCATAAACTGGTGAGGTACTCGAGGCTGGATGTGAAATCCGATGTTACAACCTCCATCATCCTACCGACAAAACCTTTGAATCAGTTGAAGAACATCCTGATGCAGAACGATACGGAGGTAAAAATCGAATACAGCGAGAAAAATGCGTTTTTCTCTTTCGGGAATATTCACCTGATCTGTAAACTGATCCCGGGGAAATACCCCAATTATACGGCGGTGATTCCCACTGAAAACCCGAATAAGCTCCATATTGAACGCCTGCCGTTGCTGACTGCCATTAAGCGTGTATCCATTTTCGCCAATCAGTCAACCAACCAAATCAGGTTCACCATCACCGGAAAACAGTTGGAGCTTTCGGCCGAAGATATCGACTATTCCAATGAAGCGCATGAGCGGCTCAATTGCAACTTTGAAGGAGAAGACATGGAGATTGGCTTCAACTCGAAATTTTTGCAGGAGATGCTCAACAATACCGACGCCGATGAGATCATCATCGAAATGTCGCAGTCCAATCGCGCCGGTTTGATCATCCCCGTTGAAGACGGGAACAAAGATGAGGACATTCTGATGTTGATCATGCCTGTTATTTTGAATAACTAAAACAATTTATCCGGCAACAGAAAAAAGTTCCGCTGCAAGGCGGGACTTTTATTTTTTGTCAATCGTAATAAAACACATTCGTCACATGTCGATCAGGGTAAACAAAGTCACAAAACTTTACGGAGAGCAGAAAGCATTGGATGAAGTTTCTTTTTCGATAGAGCCGGGACAGATCGTGGGTTTGCTGGGCCCTAACGGTGCCGGGAAATCCACCATGATGAAGATCCTTACCTGTTTCATCCCGCCTTCATCGGGGGAGGCCTCGGTCAACGGATATGATGTGATGGAAGATGCCATGGCCGTGAAAAGGATTGTGGGCTACCTTCCCGAACACAATCCGCTTTACCGTGAAATGTACGTCAAAGAATACCTTGAATTTGCCGGAGGTATCTATCATCTGAAAAACCTGAATTCGAGGATTGAAGAGATGATCGAACTTACGGGGCTCAAAGACGAACAACACAAAAAAATCGAAGCTCTGTCCAAAGGCTACCGGCAACGGGTCGGGCTGGCACAAGCCCTTATTCACGATCCCGATGTACTGATCCTGGATGAACCTACATCCGGCCTCGATCCCAATCAGCTTGTGGAGATCAGAAATCTGATCAAGGAGATCGGGCGGACCAAAACCGTGATGCTTTCCACACACATTATGCAGGAAGTGGAGGCTGTTTGTCAACGCGTCATCATCATTCACAAAGGAAAGATCGTTGCCGATGACCTGCTGGATGATCTGCAAAAACAGGGAAACAGCCTGGAAGAAGTTTTTCATCATTTGACAAAATCATAAAATTTCTTGTCCGGTTTAAAATTTTATTACATTTGCCGGCGATTGGAGTCTGCATGATGAAATGCCGGATTCGCAATGGAAAGATTTGATTGATTGCAACCATTTAAAAAAATGCTAAAACAATACGTTTTACCATCCTCAATCAGAAATTTCCACAAAATTTATCAGATTACGAATTAAAAAAGTAAAACTAATGAGCTATTTGTTTACGTCGGAATCGGTGTCTGAAGGGCATCCCGATAAAGTCGCAGATCAGATTTCAGATGCCTTGCTGGATGAATTCCTGAAGCAGGATAAAAATTCAAAAGTTGCCTGCGAAACATTGGTCACTACAGGTCTGGTTGTGTTAAGCGGTGAGGTGAAAACCGAGGGCTATGTGGATGTGCAGGAGACTGCCCGGAAAGTGATCAACGAAATAGGATACACCAAGCCGACCTATCGTTTTGACGGTAATTCCTGTGGCGTGATTTCAGCGATCCACGAACAGTCGGGAGACATCAACCAGGGGGTTGAACGGCAGAAAGAAGAGGAGCAGGGTGCCGGCGATCAGGGGATGATGTTTGGGTATGCCATACGCGAGATGGATAATTTCATGCCTTTGTCCATAGAACTGGCCCATATCCTGATGCAGGAGCTGGCAGCCATACGGCGCGAGGGCAAAGAGATGACCTATCTGGCGCCCGATTCCAAATCGCAGGTTACCATCAAATACGATGACGATAACCATCCCGTAAAAATAGATGCCATTGTGGTTTCCACACAACACGATGCATTTGACGAAGATGAAGCCATGCTGAAGAAGATCAAATCGGATGTGAAAAACATCCTGATCCCCCGTGCACGAAAACAGGTGCCCGAAAGGTATCAGCATTTGTTCCGCGACGGAGATTATACCCTGCATGTCAACCCGACGGGGAAATTTGTGATTGGCGGGCCGCACGGCGACACCGGACTGACCGGCCGGAAGATCATCGTGGATACCTACGGTGGCAAAGGAGCCCATGGTGGCGGCGCATTTTCGGGAAAAGATTCTTCCAAGGTGGACCGTTCGGCGGCTTATGCTACCCGGCATATTGCCAAGAATATGGTAGCGGCAGGTGTGGCCGATGAGGTGCTGGTTCAGGTGGCTTATGCCATTGGTGTGGCCGAGCCCGTTGGCCTTTTTGTGAATACCTATGGAACAGCAAAAGTGAAAAAGGAAAATGGCGATTTGCTGACCGATGGCGAAATTGCTGAAAAGATCAAAACAATTTTCGACTTGCGGCCCTATGCCATTGTGAAACGTTTCGGATTGAAAAACCCGATCTTTTTGAAAACAACAACATACGGCCATTTTGGCAGAGACTACTTTACGAAGGAGGTTGAAGTGGCCTATGAAGATGAAAATACTTATAAAAAGATAGTGGATGCAGACGAAAAGATATTTAAAGAAGTAGAGTTTTTTGCATGGGAGAAACTGGATTACGTGGAGCAGATCAAAGATGCTTTCGGATTATAACAGCCCGGCGCAGTTGATAAAAAAAAGCCTTTGAAATTTTCAAAGGCTTTTTTATTGAATTGTATTTTTTATCTAATGGGAAACCACAAGTCTTTTTGTTTCGACGGTTTGATTGTCAACCACAAATGAGTAAAAGTAAACGCCGTCATTCAGGCCGTTTAGGTCGATGGTTGCTGTTCCTGCACGCTCTGTCAGTTTTACTTCACGTACCAGCGAGCCGAGCAGGTTTCTGACCTTAATGCTGGCTTTGGAAGCCGTAGCCGGCAAAACATAATCAACGGATGTTGATCCTGATGCGGGATTCGGATAAGCATTCGATACCGTTGCTTTTTCGCTTGTTGCATCATTGATGCCGACGGTTCCGGCGTTAAATTCCGTATAGAAACATACCGTGTCGGTAGGATTGTTCATATCGAAAAAGGTGTACCGGATAATGCTGACCCCCGAATTAGCGTTGGGATTGTAATGTCCGCTGAATTCCGAACAGGTTGCTCCCGGCAAAATGGTTTGAGGGAAAGGTGAAACATAAGTATTGGGAGGAAAACACATGCCCCAGCAAAAAGTATTTGAAGAACCCGGTATCAGGTCCACTTCAAATTTACTTACTTTTACATCCAGTCCCGTGTTTGAAATGTTTTTCACGTCAACTTCAATCATAAGTTCTGCTGCACCTACATCACCCGTAACCACAATTGACGATTTGTTGGGAACAAGTTCTCCTTCGTGATATATTTCAAGGCTTTGAGTAAATGCAAAAATGGCCGTAAAAACCATAATTGCCGATAGTAGTAGTTTTTTCATCTTTTCAATAGTTTAAAGTTTTTAAAATTTTTGTTTCGATTTCTATCAAAAACCGTACTAAAAAAGGTTAATTAACGCTTTTTAAAATTTTTACAAAAGTAGTGGAAAATTTATTTCAATGACAGGATGAGTTTAAAAAAATCTTTAAATTTTCGGAAAAGCCAACCTGATATGAAAGGAACACGTGTGGTAGTTGGTTTATTTTGAAAAGAAAAGCAAATCAATTTTGAAATTACATCAGACCGTATGTTCTTAATATTTCGGCTAATCTGGTATTTTCTTTAGCAAAATCCCGCAAAACATAACTTAAAGTTTCAGTTTTAACTCTGACCGGATTTAATGCAGTTCGGCGATCCCAAAT
>JAOZMX010000261.1 GCA_029934065.1 Bacteroidales bacterium | reverse complement strand
TATTCAATTATTTTGGCGGAAAGTTAATTCTTTATTTTGAAACAGGAGGGGTTAATATTTTTCAATCTGCCGAAAATAAGTTTGTTCGGCGTATCAGTTTCCCTGTGACCCGGGCAACTTTTCCAAAGTTCCGAACTTTGGAAAAGATTATTCTACACCATTGTTGATGTACTCAACGGGGAAAAATCCTCGTAAAACAGGAAACGAATTATGACATGACATATTTATGGCAAAAGCCGGGGCAAAATTTTCATTCATAGAATTTTGCACGGCGCTTCAGCGCCGTGATCAAATATAAAAATCAAACCGGCTTTAGCCGTCATTTTAATTTTACTTTACGCGGGACGCGTAAAGCCATGGGATTAATGGGAAATCACCACCTTCCTCGTCACAACCCCTTTCCCGGTTTGCACTTTCACGAGGTAAAATCCGCCGGTTATGCCGGAAGTGTTGAGTTGGATTTGAGGTGCGTTGAAAGTTTTTTTCAACACGGCTCTGCCGCTGATATCAAGCAGTTCGACCGTTGCGTTATATGTACCGTTGTTGCCGTCGAGTTCGATGTTCAGCAGCGAACGGGTGGGATTGGGATAGATTTTAACCCCGAACTTTCCGGCCGGTGTTTCCCTGACACCCACCGTGCTGTCGTACAACTCAACTACACGTACATCGGGCCATGTTTCGCCATGGCATTGCCATTCGTTGGTAAATGTGCCGAGGGTAACAACGTAATCCCAATCGCTTTTTTGAACCACACCACGATACAGTGTTTCCTCGAGAGGGCCTCCGTAACAATACTGCCACAGCAGGTCTCCCGTGCTGTCTATTTTTGCAAACCAGATATCACCAAACCATCCTTCTTTAAGGTCGTGGTTACCCACCACATCGCCGTCTTTTGACCTGGTGGTGCCCACGATCATAAATCCGCCGTCGGAGGTGGGGAAGATGTTGCGGGCGAAGTCGTTGTATTTGCCTCCGAGGCATTTTTGCCAGAGCAGGCTGCCCTGGAAATCAATTTTGAACACCCAGATGTCGCCGCCGTAATCGCTGTTAGGCCCGGGCGGACTATGTAAACCTGAAACATCACCGTCGTTGGACATGGTGTGTCCGAGTACCAAATAACCGTCATCCAATTCAATAATATTAGAGCAGGCATCCGGGTACGTACCTCCGTAACACTGTTGCCATTGGATATTCCTTGCCGAATCAATTTTTACTATCCATGCATCGGGGTGTCCGCTTCCGGGGTTATGATGGTTGCATGTCGTGTCGTAGTTTCCGCCGCCCGCACCATCCGTATAGCCGGCAACAATATATCCTCCGTCGGAAGTTTGTTTAACGGAACCGCCTCCTTCGAATCCGGTGCCGCCCAAACTTAAATTCCACTGTTTTTGGCCGGTGGAATTTATTTTTATCATCCACAAATCCCACGATCCGTGATGGTCTGAAACATCGCCGTCGTGTGAAGTGGATGAGGAAAGCGCCAGCACACCTCCGTCATCGGTTACGATAAAGTCGCACAGTTCATCAGTTCCTGTTCCGCCTGCCATTGTTTCCCATAGTATTTCACCTTTGTTGCTTACCTGAAGTATCCATAAATTGCCATCCGGCCCCGGCCAGGGATTGTAACTGATGTCGCCGTCTATTGATTGACTAAAAGCCGCAATGTAAAACGCAGTATCATTTAATTTTTTTACATCCATATAATTTCCATCGGCATAAGAACCTCCAAAAGTTTTCTCTTTTATCAGATTTCCCAGCGTATCAATGTTAAAAAACCATATATCATACGTACCGTGATTGTAAGAGATGTTTCCATCATCTGAATTTGTACCTGCTACTATCCAATAACTATTATTTGAATATAATATACCTCTTCCTTCATCCCATTCAGTTC
Organism: Bacteroidales bacterium; assembly: GCA_029934065.1. GTDB lineage: Bacteria > Bacteroidota > Bacteroidia > Bacteroidales > 4484-276 > 4484-276. Next base: position 1,990 of record JAOZMX010000261.1, on the reverse strand, counting down.
CCCCAAAACAGCTCTCCCATCTGGGGTAAAGTTGTTGTGAAATACTGTTGAATGATAACAAGGTAATCAAGAGAATAACCGATACTTTTGCTATGTTTTTCATATTTAAGTTAAATATTGGTGGAGGAAAGGAATTTCCTCCACCAAAGTATTTAAAATTAACGTACAATTACCAGTTTACCAGAAACTTTATCGTCATGTGTGGAAACGAAGTAGTAATAAACCCCCCGGTTCAGGTGCGAGCAGTTATAGGTAAACTCGTATTCATCATTATGCAATATGCGTTTATATATTAACCTGCCGCTGGTATTGTACAGTTTTAATACGGCTTTTTCCATACTATCCGGCAGCACATAGCTAAAGGTAACCGTGTTGCTTGCGGGATTTGGTCTGGCGCTGACGGTCAAACCGCCACCGTTTTCATTCATTCCGGTATTCCCGTTCAGTTCAGCCGATTTCAGCGAAGTATCGGGCTTGATTATATTTAGAGTTAATGTTATATTGTCCCCAATAAGATGTTGAACCTTGTGGTGGCATTGTGAAAAAGTGGTTCATGGCTTTTTTATATTCAAGGTGATGTTCTTCCAACCAATCAAAAATGGGGCTTGGATTAAGAGCTACGTGAAACGATGAATTATTAATAAAAATAATTTCATTTAACTCAAATCGGATCCTGGTGTCGGTGATGTAGTTGATATCTGGCTCACATGTCAGTGAATAACCTTTTGGTATAGAGTTGCTATACCACTCATTAAGTTTTTGAAACATAAGGTCAACCTGATCCCTAAATTCGGGAGAATCAACCCATCCACCGCTACCATCATCTTTTAGACAAACAATATAATTTACCAATATTGTCTTAATCGGTGTGTTTTCGTCAGGTATCCAATATCCCGGTAATCTATATTTATTTAACCAGGCATCACTTTGGTATTCACAGCCAAAGGTCGGAGCAAAAGTTGGTTCCAATTCATCTGTGTAACCACAGTCACCAAAATTTTGAGAATTCATAGTTCCTGTAAAAATTAATAGGTACAATGAGATAAGACATAATCTAATGATATATTCTGTTTTTTTCATAACAATAAAATTTTAGAGTTAATAATAGTTAAAACAGATACGCCCGGTTTGCTAACTTACGGTAGAACGGCAAACAACTTAAGGCGGGTGGCGGTCTTTCGACGGGAAGGTGTAAAAGGGAAATGAAAAATTGCGATGTGAGATTAGTTCTCTCTCTCTCTCTACGTATTTAATGATTTGTGTGATCATGGCGATTATTTAATAATCAGGTATTGATTCCTGTATTTAATCGTAGTTTTGGTTTTGTTAAAAGGCTGCTTCAATTCTAATAAGAAAACGACCTGTAATCAAGGGAGGGAAATGACAGGTTTTTACCTATGTTATCGTGTAGGGTGTGTTTAAAAGAATAGCATTATACAGGTCTGATCCAAGTTCTTGATTTTAACTTGTTCCCCACTGACAGAAAAGTCTTGTCGGGCTATATTCGTATTTCCTGACGGTGGTTTTGGGTATAATGTTGCTTTAAAGCAATTTTTAATGAATCAACCAGGTATCCCCGCTTCTCTTTTTTCTTCTTCGTTCAGATTATAATAGTCGGCAAGCCCACGGTTGAACTCGTTAATGTCCTGGTTAAGTGTGTATAGTCTAATCAAAAACCAGACGATCCAGACGAAAATGCCGACGATGGCCATTCCCGAATAAATGTCGAATTCGTGGGTTTGTTGGGTTATCCAGATGTTTGAAATGGCGAAAAGGGGCAGGACGTAGTAAACGGTTTGTACCCCTATTTTACCAAAGCTGCCGTAGCTCCAGCCAAAAAATACAAAGGCAATATAAAGCAACAGTTTGCTCTTTTTTTGCCTTTTGACCAGTTCGACTTTCGTAGGATCCAGCGTATTTTGCTGAAATGTAATGTCCAATGTCATGTTGATAGTTGTTTTTTAGTTACCTGTTTTTACGGAAGGATGAT
>JAOZMX010000260.1 GCA_029934065.1 Bacteroidales bacterium | reverse complement strand
GACTCTATTTTTACAGGCTGAAAACCGACGGATTTACCGAAACAAGAAAAATGTTTATGATCAAATAAACATATCTGTTTGAATTGCAGAATAATTAACCGAACGCATTTAATCAACCAACTAATCATGACTAAAAAAAGCTTGTGTTTACTACTGATTGTGTTTTTAATTCCATTCTTATCGAAAGCCGAATGGGTGCCGCTTGATGAAACAAAAAGTGCGGATACCCGGCCGGAAGTGAAGATCGTCAGCGACGACGACAACAGCACAATCATTAAGATCAGCTTGCCGGGTTTTGATGTCAAGCAACTGATTGCCGACGGGAAGACCTATCAAGAGGTGGATATTTTGTCCGGAGCCGTTACAACAAAGACGGGCTATCCGCAAATCCCTTACATTGCAAAAGTATTGGCCGTACCCGATCGTGCTGTTGTTTCGGTTGAAGTTGTCGAAACCGGAAAAATAAAAACATTTGACGACATCTATCTGCCGCCTGCACGTAAAAGCTGGTTCGAAGGCGGCGAAGAAACGCCCTATGCAGAAAATGAACCGGCATATCGTACCGACGGTGTTTTCCCCGGAAAATATGTAAATGTTGACCCGCCCGTGGTATTTCGCGATTTTCGTGTGGCACGTATCTCGGTATTTCCGGTGCGATATCTTGCCGCTTCCAAACAACTGCAGGTGGTATCTTCACTTACGGTAAAGGTGACATACGGCCGAGGCGGCAAGCCGGTCAATCCGAAGACAACGCCCGCACGTCCCATTGCACCTTCTTTTGCAAAACTCTACCGCAGTTTTATTTTTAACTATCAGCAGGTGCTCGACCGGCGTTTCAGGGATGGCGAACAGGGCCATGATCTGATGTTGTGCATCATGCCCGATGAATTTGTCGAATCGTTTCAGGAATATGCTCAATGGAAAAGAGAAAGCGGCACCGACATTCATATCACCAAATTCAGCGACATCGGCGCCAATTCCAACAATCCCGAAATAATCAAAGAGCATATCTCGGATGCATATTTCAACTGGGAGGTTCCCCCGACTTATGTATTGCTTGTGGGCGACGACGGTGTTTTCCCGAAAAAAATCGTGGTTTATCCCGATTACTCCTTCCCCAACGAAGATTATTTTGTGGAGGTTGACGGCGACGATTTTATTCCGGACATGATGATAGGAAGGCTGACCAATGAAAATAACTACAAGCTGCAGGTGATGCTGCACAAGTTTCTGAAATACGAAAAAGAACCCTTTACCGAATCGCCTGACTGGTTTAAGAAGGGGATTTGCTGCTCCAACAATTATTTTGCTTCACAGGTTAAAACCAAGCGATTTGCAGCACAGTTGATGATGGAAGACGGAGGATTTACTTCGGTGGATACACTGATGAGCGACGGAGGATGGGGCGGCGGAAACTGCTCCATGGATTTGGATGATGTCATAGACTGCATCAACAACGGCAGAAGCTATTTGAATTACCGCGGCGAAGGCTGGAGCGACGGGTGGTCTGCCACTTGTTACGAATTTCATACTTCGGACGTTTCGGGCCTGAACAACGGCGAAATGCTTCCTTTCGTAACGAGTATCGGCTGCGGAGTAGCCATGTTTGAGGTTCCCGGCGGGAACTGTTTCGGTGAAGAATGGCTTGAGTTGGGTTCGATGACCAGTCCGAGAGGCGCCATTGCATTTGTCGGGCCTACTTCCAATACGCACACAACATACAACAATAAAATCGACAGGGGCATTTACAAAGGCATGTTCCGCGAGGGCATGGACACCCCCGGACAGGCACTCCTGCGCGGGAAAATAGAAATGCTCAACTTCTTCGGAGCCGCCGACCCATGGGTGGAGTATCAGTTCAGAATATTTTGTGTTCTGGGCGATCCTTCGGTTCATGTCTGGAAGGATATCCCCGTGGGAGTTGGTGTGGAAGCACCCTCATCAATACCTCTTGGATACAGCCAGCCCGAATTTACCGTTACTTCCGCATTAGGCAATCAACCGGTTGTTAATGCAGAAATTTGCATCACCGGAGAGGATGTTTTTGCAACGGGATTTACCGATTCCACCGGAAAGATCCATCTTGGTATTAAAGCCGAGGCGGTTGAAACTTTAACTTATACGGTACGCGGCGGAAATGTGATCCCCTTTCAGGGAACGCTGGAAGTCGTACAGGATGCCCGCCATGTGGGCCCGGAGGAATACCCGGAGATCACGGATATCAGCGGGAATACCAACGGCCTTATCAACCCCAATGAAGATTGTAAATTTTCTGCGGTTCTGAAAAACTGGGGAACACAAACGGCAAATGATGTTCAGGCCACCCTTTCGGTAAGCGACACCAATTTTGCCAAAGTTATAACCGGGCAACCCGTCAGTTATGGAAATATTGCTTCCAACGGCACCGCTTCAGGAGACCCACTTTTGTTCCATGTCAAAACCGATTGTCCGGTAGGACAGGTCATCACCCTCATATTGCATGTTACAAGCGAAGACGAATCGTGGGACTATCAATATTCCATCACCGTGAGAGGGTGCAAATTGCGTTACAAAACCTATCTGGTCAATGACAACGGATCATTGCAACGAAACTTCAGGATGGACCCGGGAGAAACGGTTGATTTGTACCTCTCTGTGGTTAATATTGGCGATGATATTGCTTCCAATGTACTGGGCATTTTACATTCAGATGATCCGTATATCACCATTGTTGATTCCACCGCTAATTTCGGGGAGATCCCCATCGACGGCCAAGGGATCAACATGTCCGATGGGTTTCAGGTGAGTATCGCTTCCGGCTGCCCTACAGAATATGAGGCTGAATACTCGTTAAAACTGATGACCATTGGCGCTCCGTACGATTATCAGACGATTCGCAATTTTAGCATCTCTGTGGGAATGCCGCAACCTTCCGATTACACGGGCCCCGATGAATACGGATATTATGTTTATTCCGATAAAGACACGCTTTTTGAACAGGCTCCCGAGTATCAATGGGTAGAAATATACGAGACGGGCAATTCTTTGAATGTCCCATGGAACAACGGTGATTACACCCAAACCGTGGATTTGCCTTTCAATTTCAAATATTACGGCTCCGATTACGAACAGGTGCGCATCAGTACCGACGGATGGATAGCCTTCGGCAGCGGTGATCAAACCGCCCCCAATAATTATGCTTTGCCCCATGACGATAACATCCATTGCATGGTGGCTGCCTTTTGGGACGATCTCTGGGATCCTTTCTGGGGCGACTGGCAAAAGTTAAGCTATTTTTACGACAGTCCCGGCCACCGGTTTATCATCGAATGGGCCGATGTAATGCATCCCAATCAGATGGCCGATCCCTACATGGAAACATTTGAGATCATTCTTTTGGACCCGATGTATTACACTACCGAAACAGGCGACGGAGATATTATCATCCAATACAAAAACACGGGAAAAACAGACAGCAACACCATAGGCATTGAGAATGAAACACAAACCATTGGTTTGCAATATGTGTTTAACGATGAATACCAGGCAACAGCGTCGCCGCTTCGCAGTTCCACAGCGCTCAGGTTCACAACCGAAGCCCCATATTTTTCCGTTCCGGTTTCGGTTGAGGATTCTCCGGAGATTTCCGGCACCATTGCGCTGGAGCAAAATTTCCCCAATCCGTTTGTTTCCGGAACAACCATCGGCTTTACACTTCCGCAAGCCGGCAATGTTTCGTTATCAATCTACGACATTAACGGCAGAGTTGTACGGACATTGATCAACAACACCTTCCGTCAGGCAGGGCAACATTTGATGATGTGGGACGGTACGGACAAGTCGGGTATGCGTGCACAGGCTGGGGTCTATTTTTACCGGTTGCAAACCGAAGGATATCTCGAAACAAGAAAAATGTTCATGCTGAAATAACCGGATTTGATGATAAGGAAAAAA
>JAOZMX010000088.1 GCA_029934065.1 Bacteroidales bacterium | reverse complement strand
CGGTTACATTTATTTCGATCAGGCAAAATTCGACAAAGCACTTGAATATTACTCAAAATCCCTTGCCATTGCAAAAGAACTCAACGATCAGGTAGGAATATCGCGAGGCCTGAACAATGTTGCTGCCGTATATGCCAACAAAAACCAGTTTGATCATTTTGAAAAAAGCATCAAGGAAGCCATCAGGATCAACAAAAAGATCAGCCATAAGCTATGGGAAGGGATCAATTACCTGAATCTCGGGATTGCCAACAATGATAACGGAAATCCGGACACGGCCTATTTTTATATTCAAAAATCCATTTCCATCTTTTCAGCATTAAACAACATCCCCAAACTCGCCATGGCTTATATTATTTTATCCAAATATTATTCTGCCGGGGGTGATGTTGAAAAAGGTCTCTATTACGCCCGAAAAGCTTTTGAATTGGGGCAAAAAAACAAGTTGAAAAATATCATGTATAAAGCGGCAATCCGCTTGCATGAGATTTATTACCAACAAAACGACATTGAGAACGCTTATAAATACAGCACCATCGAATACCGGATGAAAGACAGCCTGCAAACCGAACGATCGATGACCCGGCTTTCGCAACTTGAGCTGATGTATAATTTGGAAAAAGAGGCTCAAAAGCAAAGGTATCAGCAGCAAATCAAAAATTACATTTACCTGATCACAGCCATTATCACCGTTTCGATCTTTATTCTGGTCATCATTCTGCTTGTGGCGCGCCAACGTATCAAAACGCGGAATACGATCATTGCCAAAAAGCAACTGGAAATCGCCCGTTCGCGGTTAAGGAAAAAACTGGGCATTGCCAATACGAAAGAAAACCTTGTTACTTTTCTTTCGCAGATATAAAGCAACAGATTTCGGCTTCCCCGATTCCGTTACAGCTAAAGCAGTTAACCGGACTGTATTAGAATTGTATAGGTAAAAAATGAGTGATATAAAGTTTTGTAGGGGTTAATTTTTTTGGTTTTTCAAAATTTTTTATCAACTTCGCAAAAATAAATTAACGGGATGCCGAAAGGCAAAAATCTTACAATGTAAAAACAGAATAGAAACCGGAAAAAGCCGAACAAATAAATAATTCAACAGATCAATGATATCCATTTATTAACTAAATCAATTAAAAATGAGAAAATCTATATTTTATTTATTGATGGCAGTTGTTTTTTTATTGCCACCGGCTGTAGCCTACACACAGGACAGCCATCATGAAACCTATCCGTCGAGGGTATGTTACGATACTCATTATCAACCACCGGTTGTGGAACCGGTAACCGCACTTTTCAGTGAGGATTTTTCGGGTTCCGAATTTCCACCTGCCGGCTGGAGCATCCAGGGGCTGGGTTCCGAAAACTGGTCTTCATCATCAACAAACAATGCAGGGGGAATAGCCCCGGAAGCAAAATTCAACTGGAGTCCGACCATCAACGGAGTATCGAGGCTGGTAACGTCCGAGATCGCCACTTCCGGTTATACATTGCTTGTCCTTACCTTCAAATTTTATCTGGATGATTACGGCGGAGCGGGAGATTACACCTTATACGTGGAATCAACCAGTGACGGCGGAACCACATGGAATGAATTATGGTCGCTGGAAGACCCCGGTGCGAATGTCGGCCCGGAGCAGGTGTTTCTGGTGGTTGACAATGATGATGTGGGATCGGACAATTTCCAGCTTGCCTTTCGTTTCGACGGCAACTCCTACGAGTTGAACAACTGGTACATTGATGATATCGTCCTCGACATGGGAAACACTTACGATGCCAAGGCCGAAGCCATCTTAAATCATTCCCTCGTCGGTGCGGGTGTGCCTTTCACTCCCAAAGGCATCGTGGTCAACATGGGTACCGAAACGGTAAGTTTCGACGTTAAGTACGAACTGCTCGAAAACGGAACCACCACGGTTTACAGCCAAACGGTAACCACCGGAAACCTTGCTGCATTCGAAACAGAAACGCTGACATTTCCCGACTGGACTGCCGTGGCCGGAAATTATACGGCTGTTCTCACAACGCTGCTCCCGGGAGATGAAAACCCCGACAACGACGTTGTCAGCAAAGAGATAACTTCCGTTGCCGGCGTTGTGGACAAAAAGCCGCTCTACGAAGAATTCACCTCTTCCACATGCCCTCCCTGCGCCAATGCCAACGAGATTCTCGACACACTGCTGCATCAAAATCAGGGCACCCACAGCCTGGTCAAATACCAGATGGACTGGCCCGGCAGCGGCGACCCGTATTACATCGAAGACGGCGGAATGCGCAAAGATTATTATGGCGTATGGGGTGTCCCCGACATGTATATCAATTCCCAACAATTTTATCCCGGCGACATAACACAGGAAATTTATGATTCCTACATCGGCTTGCCTACTGCCGTAATCATTGACATTACAACTGCCGTGATAGACGACGATTATAACGTTACCGTATCGGCCGACATCAGCACCGTGATGGAGTATCCCGCAGGATTGAAGGCTCATATTGCCGTTGTTGAAAAAATGACGGTGGGTAATGTGGGCACCAACGGCGAAACGGAATTTTACAATGTGGTGATGAAAATGCTGCCCGACGGCATGGGAACGACGCTTGAAGCGCTGGTTCCGGGAACCGTGCAAACCATCACCGAAACCTACGACATGAGCCAGACTTTTATGGAGCAGCCCAACGACCTTGCCGTCATTGTTTTTGTTCAGGACGACAGTGATAAAGAAGTTTTGCAATCGGAACAGGTTGACATCACAGGACAATTCGAAGCATTCGATATCACTTTCAATGTTGAAGATGCCCTCGGCAATGTTGTGGAAGGTGCCGAGGTGGTACTGGAAGGCAACGGCACGCAATACACCAATGCTTCCGGGGAAGTGGTTTTCGAAGATGTGTTCCCGGGATGGTACGATTACAGCGTTTCGGCCGCCGGTTTATTCCCCGTTGCGGACTCCGTGGAAGTGGTTGACCAAAACGTTACGGTAACCGTAACACTTGGTGTCCCCAACTATTATTTCTATGAAGATTTTGCCGAAGAGATTCCCGCCGAATGGACGACACACGCCACCAATCCCGATATGATCTACTGGTACGACGGTGTTGTACTATTCTTCAGGCAAAGCGGCACTTCGGACCCGATAATGCTGGTCACCCCTGCCATTGATCTGGAACCGGCAGACATGCTCTACTTCGATGCCGGCCAGCAATACGGTAATCCGACAATTTCATTCGGAACCATCGCCGACCCCAACGATCCCGATACCTACGCCGAACTTGCAACATACACTCCGGGCGATGACATGGAAACCTTTGAATATGATCTTTCGGAACTGAAAAACCGGGAAGACGCTTATCTTGCCTGGAAACTGAATATACCGGGTTACTCATTTTTTTATTTCGATAATGTGATCATCACGGCAAGCGGCGGCAATCCTCCCGTTTTTGCCGACGATTTCGAAGCATATAACGTTGGAGAACAGCTTGCCTGCCAGAATCCTGACAACTGGACAACGTGGAGCGAAGACCCCTGCAACGAGACCGAAGACCCGTACATTTCGGATGCTTACGCATACAGCGGTTCCAATTCGGTTAACATCGTCTCCGACAACGACTGTGTGAAACCGATCGACAATTACACTTCGGGAGAATATAAGATCAGTTTTTATATGTACATTCCCACCGGAGGCGACGGATACTGGAATACGTTGCAGGATTTTGCCGGCTCCAACAGCCAGTGGGGGATGCAGGTCTATTTCGGGAAAGATGCCGCCGGTGCGGGAAGCGTGGATGCCGGCGGTGCAGGTTCCGGCAGCTTTACCTTCGACTACGACACATGGATTTACAACGAACTGATCGTAGACCTTAACAACGACTGGGCCAAATATTCGATTGACGGAGACCTGATCGTGGAATGGCAATGGAGCACGGGATCATTCGGTACCGGCAACCTCAAGCAACTTGGCGGCAACAACTTCTATGGATGGAGCGCCGGGGTGAACGGAAATGCCAATTACTATTTCGATGATTACAAACTGGAGTCCGTCGGCGTAACGCTCGATCCGCCCGAAAACCTCACGGCAGAAGTGGTTGACGAGGACATCGTATTGAACTGGACGGCTCCCGGCAGAGCCCTGCTCGGCTACAATGTTTATCACAAACTGGACAGCGGAAATTTCGAACTCATTGCTTATACGGAAGAAACGACTTACACGCACGAAAATGCCGCTACCGTCATCGCAAGCCATGTTTATTACGTTACGGCTGTTTACGACGAAGGCGAATCGGCCGCTTCCAACGAAGTTACCGTTTTGATTGTCGGCATGGAGGAAGCCCGGGAAGCAGACGCCGTACAGGTTTATCCCAACCCGGCAACCAACAGGATCAATATCCGCTCACAAGCCGGAATCCGCAGCGTAACCGTTTACAATCATACCGGACAGCTCATCGAAACCAGTAATGTCAATGCCAATACGATGCAAATCATTACATCGTCTTATGTCCCCGGATTGTATTTTTTGCGTATCGAAACGGATGACCAAACCGTGTTGAAGCGGTTCATTATTCAATAGCACTGCATTTATAGCACAACATGAGCCGGTTGATATTTTCAACCGGCTCTTTTATTTTTCTGAAAAAAAATTTTGGAAATCAGCCCAAGAAGCTATTTTGCAGACTCCTTGACTTTTTGAAAATACATGGCAAAAGAGCGGTAAAGGAAATGTGTCCATTTACCGAAGGGAACAATGATAAGCGCCCATTGCACCAAAATGATCAGATGAACGATGTACAACCAGATATTGCCGTCGAGCAAATCAAGATCGATAAACAACCGGACAAAAAATGCCGTCAATCCCATCAGAAACAGCCATATCACAAAAAACCAGTCGCTGGGATGGGCATGTTTGCTTACTTCCTCCTTTTTGTTGAATCGCGAAAGCACGAATATAAAAGTGATGGTAAAAATAACGGCGCTCTCGATATAACCCGCGGCGATCACAAAGCTGCTCCCGCTGGCGAACCAATCGAGAAAAACCGTTGTAAACAGCAGGGTCAGGTAGCCGATGACAAGAATAAAATGCTCGAACCAGCGCACCTGATTGTCGTCGCATCCAAGTGCTCTCTTTTGCGTGAACATGTGCACAAATAGCTCGCCCAGCGCTTTGAAATAATTTCCCGCAGGGACTTTTGTCTTTGTTTTAATGATGGTCATGTACCACATCCTGATCAGGTTAGGCAGAAGGATAACCGCAAAAACACCGGCAATGGCGATCATTTCGAAATAATGCCCGTAGTGCAGCAGCCGGCCGGGATCAAAATCCTGGCGGTATGCAAAAGCGATCACCGCCACGGCAAGAAGGATGAAAGCCGACAAGGATGCCGACAAAGACCTGTACAGCAATCCCGAAAGTCCCGTCCAGTCGTATTTTGCCGTAAGCCACCGTCGCAGCGACATCATCAGTTCGCCGGGCTCGGCCTGGCGCGGGCAGGTTGCGCTGCACTCGCCGCAATAATAGCAGAGCCACGGCTCCAGCGACACCTCTATTTCTTCTTCAAGCCCCAGCACACTGTAGCGGATCATCTTGCGGGGAAAGGAATTATTTTCGTCCGACAGGGCACAAACAGCAGTGCAGTTGCCGCAGTTATAGCAGGCATTCACATCAAATGCACCGTAACTTTTCAGTTTGTTCGTAAATTCAGGATTTATCCTTGCCATGATCTTTTACTTTATAATAAAAATATTCATCCATATCATCCATTTCACCGGTTTCCACAAAACCGTATTTCAGAAGACTCATCAGGTGGTACATCACTTCGTCCGCCGGCAGGGCCAGTATTTCGGCCAATTGCGGGACGGTTTTCTCACCCTCTTTCAGGGCGTTGATCAATGCCTTTTTGGTTCTGGTAAAATATTTCAAATGTTCGGTTACCGCCTTGGGCACCGGCCGTTTTGCTTTGAGGTATTTTGCTGTTTTACCTTTTTCTGCTTCCATGGTTCAATTCATTTTTTAGACGGTTGGCAATAATGCATCAATCATATTTTCGATTTCCTTATCGGTGGAGCCCACCAAATTGAGGGCATTCACCGGGCAAACAGGCAGGCACATTCCGCACCCCTTGCAGATGGTTTCGTTGACACGGGCGACGATCTTACCGTCAACCTCTTTTTTATCGAATGCACTGTAAGGACAAGCCTCGTCACATTTACCGCACCATTCACACAACGCTTCATCCACTTTCACGATGGTGGGTTCAAGGGCCAGTTTTCCGGCATCAACGAGGGAGAAGGATTTGGTGGCTGCAGCAAGGGCCGAGTTTATCGACTCCTTAATGTTTTTCGGCCCCTGGCTGGCTCCTGCGATGGTAATGCCGTCGATCACCGTTTCCACGGGACGCAGTTTCATATGAATCTCGTTGAAGAATTTATCCCTTCCCTTGGGAATTTTCAGCAGATTGCCGATGGAGTTATCCTGACGCGGAACCATCCCCGTCACCAATACCACAAGGTCGGCTTCCACTTCCAGTTTTTTATCGGTGGTCAGGATGTCGTTGATGGAAACGACAGTTTTGCCGTCCTTTTGTTCCACCAGCGGCGGTTCATGTTCAAACGACTGGAGGTAAATGTCTCCGAGCCGCGACGACTCGTCGTACAACACCTCCTGCTTGCCGTAGGTTCGGATACCGCGATTGAAATGATAGTTATAAACATCCCTGAATTTCTTTTTCACCCCGATGGCCGTATAAATGTTGGAGGTACAGCAATAGCGGGAGCAATACTTGTTCTCGCCGTCCACCTGGCGGCTGCCCACACAATAAATATAAGCAATATGTTTGATCGTTTTGCCCTTATACGTCAGCTTGTCGCCGCTGTAATGAACAATCCGTTTGAACTGCGGCAGGGTAACCACATTATCAATCTCGCCGTATCCGAATTCTCCTTTTTTCGGTTCATAAGGATCGAATCCCGTTGCCAGAAGAATTGAGCCCACTTTCAGATTCAGGTATTCGGTTTTTTGACTGAAATCAATATTACTACATACTTTTTCGCACTCGCCGCAACGGGTACAATTTTTCATGTCAATGGCCGGCAGTTGCGGGTATTCGCTGGGATAGTTGTGGTAGATGGCCTTGCGTGTGGTGATGTTAAAATTAAATTCGTCGGGCACTTCCACCGGACACACATCAATGGCTTTTTGCAGCTCGCCTTTTTTGCACTGTAAGCGGATATACCGTGGGGTAACTTTAACTTTCAGGTTGAAATTACCGACGCTGCCCGAATTTTCGACCACCTCGGCACCGGTAAACAGCGTCACGTGCTTGTGGCTCATCACCCGGTCGTAGAGGCGTGTCACCAGGTCTTTACCCGTTTCGTCGCTCACACAGAGGTTGTCCCACTGGGCTACCCTTCCGCCCACAAAAAATTCCCTTTCGATGAGAAACACCTCGGCACCGGCTTCGGCCAGTTCGATGGCGGCACGCATGCCGGCCACTCCCGCACCGATAACGGCCACGGCCTTGGTTGATTTCACCTCAATGGGTTCCAGCGACCCGGCGCAGTTGGCCTTGGCAATGGCCGACCTGACAATCCGGATTGCCTTTTCGGTGGCACCGGCCTTGTTGTCGGAATGAGCCCAGGAAACCTGCTCACGGATGTTGGCATGCACATAATTGTATTTGTTCAGACCGGCCCTTTCGGTAACGGCCCTGAAAGTAAGCAGGTGCAATTTCGGCGAACAGGAAGCCACCACCACACCGTTCAATCCCTGCGACTTGATGTCTTCCACCATTTCTTTCTGGTTGGAATCGGCACAGGCAAACATGGTGGTCTTGGCCAGCGCCACACCCTCTTCATCTTTAATTGCTTCACGAACCCGTTCCACATCCACATAATCGGCAATATTGCCACCACAATGACAGATATAAACTCCTATTTTCTTTTTCATGATACCGCCCTCCTTAAATAACTCGTTGTTTCGGCCGATGCGGCACCTCCCGACAAGATAGAATCGGGAATATCCATCGGCCCCGAAGCCGTCCCCGCCACAAAAACACCTTCGATGCTGGTTTTTGCAGGGCTGGCCAAAATGTCGGTCTGGTTGATGAAGTTGAAAGGATCAAGCTCGAGTTTTTGATTTTCAAAAGTTTCGGAAATCCCTCTGTTGGGAAGCACACCCACCGACAGCACCACCATATCGTGTTCGGCCTCTTTTACCTGTCCGGCTTCGATGTCCTCGTACCGAAGGATCAGGTTGCCGTTTTCCTTTTCGGTGATCTTTCCCACTTTTCCTTTTACAAATTCAACACCCATATCCTGTGCCTGGGCATAAAATTCATTGAATCCTTTCCCGAAAGCTCTGATATGCAAATAATAAATCGTGATGTCAGCCATGGGCAAGGCACCCATGAGCAGTTGTGCCTGTTTGATGGAATACATGCAGCAAACCTGCGAACAAATGGGGTTGCCGACAGTTTTGTCGCGTGAGCCGGTGCACAGCACATAGGCAATGTTGTCGGGCATCTTGCCGTCTCCCGGCCTTAAGATGGTATTGTAAGGACGCGTGGGAGCCAGTTGCCGTTCCATCTGCATGGAGGTGATCACATTTTTGTATTGCCCGAATCCGTATCGCGGTATCTTCAGCGGGTCGAAAAGCTCAAACCCCGTGGCAACCACCACCGATTTCACCTTGACCAAAAATCGTTCTTCGGTTTGTGTAAAATCAATGCATTGTGTAGGGCAAACCCGCTCGCAAGCCCCGCACAGCGTACAATTTTCGATGTCGATAGCCGCAGCCCGCGGGCTGGCAATGCTGAACGGAATGTACACAGCTTTGCGGCCTACCATGCCGTACTGATACTGGTCGGAGACGCTCACCGGACAGGCTTCCTCGCACAACTGGCAGCCGGTACAGTCGCTGACATTGACATAACGCGGTTTTTGCCGGATCACCGCCTCGAAGCGGTGCTCACCCAGCTTGGTAACCTTTTCCGTTTCGGCCCCCGTGAAAATGGTGATGTTGGGATGTCGTGCAATCTCCGACACCTTGGGCGTGGTGATACATGCAGCACAGTCAAGCGTCGGAAAAACCTTGCTCAACAGGATCATCTTTCCGCCGATGGTCAGATCGCGCTCCACAAGCAGCACTTTATATCCGATATCGGCCAGATTGAGCGCCGACTCGCCGCCGGCTATCCCTCCGCCAATCACCAGCACATCGTACTCCAATGTTTTTATCGATTCAGGCATAACATTTTTAATTTGATAATTTTTTCAGGTATTCGGTAAAACTTTTCACGTGTTTTACAAAGGGCTCGCTGCACACCGAACAAATGGCGGCCATCTTGAGCCTTGCCGGATCAATGCCTTTGGCCTTCATCTGTTCCTGGGTCTGGCTTACCAATTGTCCGGTCTTGGTAGTGCACGACTCGCCGTAAGGACAGTCGGTACCGTCGGCAGCGATGAACACGCCGTCGAAACCCCGCTCAAGTGCATGTAAGATCCAAACGGGCTTGATGGCACTTGAGCAGGGTACGGCAATGGTGTAAACCGTTGGCGGATAGTGCAACTTGAGCAAACCCGCCATGTCAATCGCCGGATCAGAGATCTTTTCCGTGGAAAAGACCAGGATCTTCGGACTGTCATTTACTTTTCCGTCAGCCATTTTTACTTTCTTAAAAAGATTTTGAAATAGCCCGATTCTTCGACGGTTCCTAAATATTCAAACCCCTTTTTGTTGCACCATTTCGGGATGTCTCTTCGGGTGCCTTCGTCGGCCGAAAGCACTTCCATCACTTGTCCTTTGTCGATTTCGCCAATGGCTTTTTTTGCAGCGAGCAACGGCCCGGGGCATGATGTCCCGCGCGCGTCCACGGTTTTGTCGGCTTTTAATGTTGCCAGTTCTTCTGTTGTCATCGTTGTAATTTTTTTTGGTTAAATAAATAAATTGATATCAGCCTCTTCGGCAGCGGTCATGTATTCGCCGATGCCGCAAATGTCGTCGGCCAGGTCAATAAAGTCATCCAGCTTGTAACCGTTCCAGACTTTGCCTGCAAACCCGCAAATGTGGATTTTTACATTGGTCATCTCTTTGGCTGTGCGGAAAGCTTCGGTCCAGTGCGGAGCTTCGAGACGTTTGAGCGATGCCAGAAAATCATCCTTTTTATCGGTGATCTCGGCAACGCGATCGTTGGTCATGGCATTTTCTTTCTTGAAGGCGAAGGCTGCCTGAAGCAGGACAAAGATTTCAACATCCATGTCTTCGGCGGCGGCACCGCCCAAAATCACCCCTGCTGCGGTAAGCTTGTCAACACTGCCGGAAAACAGGGCGATGGTTAATTTTTTGTTGGCCATTTTTTGGATCTCCTATTTTTTAATTTAACTGTTATTTGATTAACAATGCAAAAGTAGATGCGGGAATATTACCCTCCAAATTTTTGGGCGTGAGGTGTAGCAACAACAAATGTGATATACATCACATTGAAAAAAAATGATGTATTTTTACAAAAAAAAAAATTACTATGGCCTTTGAGATTTGTAAATTCTGCACCAAGCGTTCCATTGCCGCCGAGCATCTCGGCACCGATGAGCTGGAGCGTTTAAGCCACAGTTGTGTGGAAGTGTTTTTTGAGCGGGGTGATATTATTTTCAAGCAAAATGCCTTGTCGTCCAACATCATTTACATCAGGGACGGATTGGTAAAAGTGCACATTGCCGGCCCGGAGCGCGAACAAATCCTGAAAATCGCCAAAGGGCCCACCTACCTCGGTATTCCGACGACTTTCGGCGATAAGGTCAATCACTATTCGGCCACGGCGCTCACCCACACTGAAGTTTGTTTTATTGACATCAGGATATTCAAAGATTTCATTGCCACCAACAGTGATTTTGCCTACGAGATCATTGTGGATCTATGCAAAAACGAATTGTATCATTTTCATCGGTGCATCAACCAGTTGCAGAAGCAAAGTCCGGGACGGGTTGCCGAAGCACTGCTCTATTTTGCCAATGAAATTTTCAACACCAAAAAATATACGCTTCCGCTGACGCGCAATGAATTGGGCGACCTCACGGGATGTTCGCGCGAAAACGTGTCGCGCATCCTCACCGACTTTCACAAAGAAGGATTGATCGGCTTAAACGGAAAGAAGATCGAAATCCTGAACGAAACAATGCTGGGGCAAATCAGCAAGAACGGATAAATGTGAACCTTTTGAACGATCAAACCATTACATTTGAGGGACAACAACATTCAAAGAGGCGGGTATTACTTTAATGTGCAGGTTTTCCTTTAGTTTTACCGGTTCGCCGTCGAGATTGATGATATTGCTTTTATTTTTCAAAAATACCTCTTTGGCTCTGACGATCTCCACATAAGGAGTTTGATCAATTTTTTTGGCCAGCAACATCGGCGCCAGGAACGGTGAAACCCATGCCGGAAATTTCTTAACGATGCAAACATCTATCAGTCCGTCGTCAATTTTGGCCTGCGGCGCAATGATGGTGTTGTAACCAAACTGGTTGGAATTTGCAAAACTGATAAAGAGCGCTTCCCGCTCCAGCTCCCTGCCGTCAATGACCAGCCTGAAGGTTAGCGGCCGGTAAGGAAAATATTCGGTGATGGAGATAAAAGCATAACTGAAGAACCCCCGCATCTGCTGGTCGGCGTACTTCTCGGCCACAAGCGCATCGAACCCGACCCCTGCAATGCTCAAAAACACCTCGTCGTTGGCTTTGACGGTATCAATGGTTTTGAGCGAAAAATGGTTGAGAACGTTGATGGAACGGTCTGTTTCGGTGGGGATACCAAGATGACGTGCAAGGCCGTTGCCCGAGCCTACCGGAATGATCCCCAAAGGCGTTCCGGTTCCTATCAGGGGGCGGGCTGCCTCGTTCACCGTTCCGTCGCCACCCACTGCCACCACCAGATCAACACCCTGTTCCAGCGCTTCCCTGCTCAATGTCGTGGCATGCCCGGGTTTTTCGGTTCGTACCACTGTATAATCGAACTTTTCCCGTTGCAGCATTTTTTCCAGATGTTTTTCCAGATACTTATGCTGTCCCGGCCCGGAAAAGGGATTTACAATAAATATTGTCTTTATTTTTTTATTCACGGTCTTTAATTAAAGGTAAGACGGTTTTCGATCATGCGATGGTTATATTGCCAGATGTATGCTTTGAGCAAACGTTCCATATCCCTTACTTCCGCGGGTTGCTGATCAATCAAATTATGTTCCAGCAATTTATCCGTTTGATAGCGGTAAAGCGCCACACTTTTTTGCCCGTCGAACTCCAGAACATACTCCGAAGTAATAATTTGATAAATGCCATTTATGTAATTAACGGCAAAATGCCGGGAATGTTCATCAAAAATATTGTTTCCGAAAGCAACAAAGGGTTGATGGTATTTCAACAAATAGAGCACCGATGGCATGATATCGGCCTGGCTAACGGCAATGTCCCCGGGTGCTTTCAACCGATGGCCGGGAAGGTAAAACACAATGGGAATCCGGTAAATGCCCACCCGTGTTTTGTATTCGTCCAGATAGGGCTCGGAGGTATGGTCGGCCGTAATGACGAACAGTGTGCTGTCGTACCACGGCATTGATTCTGCCGTTTCAAAAAATCTCTTCAGCGCATAGTCGGCATACATCACCGCTTCCTGAATTTTCAGGTTTCCTTTTCTGAATGATCCTTTGTGTTGATCCGGGATGGTGTAGGGATGATGCGCCGACAGAGAAAAGATCGTTGCGAAAAACGGCTCACGGGTTTGCTGAAGATTTCCTGCAAAATACTGAAAAAAGGGTTCATCAAAAATCCCCCAGTTGCCGTCGTAATCATCATCGTTATGGTATTCGGTACGTCCGTAATAATGCCCGAATCCCGCCATGGCCGCAAAACCGTCGAAATTCATCGTGCCGTTGGTACCCCCATGGTAAAAAGCGGTTTCATATCCCTGTTGTTTCAAAATCCCCGCAAGGGTATTGATCCGGTTTCCGGCATAAGCCGAAATGATGTACGGCCGGTTCATCAGTGAAGGGATGCCTGCAACCACCGACGGAATGCCTTCGATGCTTTGTTTACCATTGGCAAAGCCATTGTACGACAAACTCTCCTTCATCAGCGAATCGAGAAACGGCGTAAAACCGGGATAATCCGGCAGGTGTTTGTTGAATGCTCCCGTATGTTCGCTCGACATGCTTTCCATGATAATGATCACCACGTTTTTTATCGAAGGGATCGAATCCGCAATGTTACTGTATTGATGAACCGGGGAATAAATCTGCTCCGCCTCTTTTTCGGCAAAATATTTCACAGGCTTCAAGCCCTGCCTGTTAAAGGTTTTGATGATGGTAAAGGGAGTATTAAGCACCAGCGGCACATATTGCATTCCGGTGTACCGGCCGGCGGTAATGATGTTGATGGGCTTGAGCTGAAAACCTCCACGGATTCCGACAATCAGAAAAAACACCGTTACCAAAAAAGCCGGCACCTGCCGTAAATAATACATGAAAACGCTGCCCGGCAACCGCTTGCGGGCTCTGAATTTCAGCTTTCGCGAAAGCCAGACCAGCAAAGCAAAACATACTCCGAAAATAAGAAACATGTACCAGAAATCGTGCAAGAACTGCGGAAACAGATTCAGGAATCCGCCTTCCTGTTTCATGTAGGTAAAAATGTCGGCCACCATGCGTTTTTGGGTAAAGCGAAAATAAATCACATCGCTGAAATTCACTGCAAGCCCTGAAAAGTTGGCCGCATAAAACAAAAATCCGGCAATCCACCGGTACCACGCTTTGTTCCTTACCGGCAGAGGAATTGCCATCATAAGGATGAAAGGGGCGTTGATCATCAGCAATGCCGACAAGTCGAACCGCATGCCGAAAAACATCAGTTTGGCAATCTCACCGGCACCGAGATGTGAAAAGTATCCCGGATTGAAGAGATAAAAAATCAGCCGGCTGATCCAAAAAACGGCAAAAGCCAGGGCCAACCTGTATAAAATAATGGCATAATAATTACCCGTATATAAATTCCCGCTCTTTTTCAATTCCGGTGTGTTGTTGTCTAAATTTTGTTGGCAAAAGTACTGCTTTTGATAAAACGGAGATGAGGGGGCGAGGGAAGATGAAAAGACTGGAGCGATGATGGAACGATAGGACGATAGAACGAGAGAACGAGAGACCGAAGAGACTGTAGGACTACGTTTTTTTAATACAAGCCTGAAAAAGAGCCCCTTTGTGGGAAAGCATTGACGTGTGAATTATCTCTTTTTTTAATTCGATTTTCCGAATGAGGGATTTTTTGCTTCCTTTTTTGGTCTTTCAAAAAAGGAAGAGCATGAGGAAAATCTGTAAGCAGTGTAGTTGCCGGTGCAAAAGGTCGCCGGTTGTTTATCGCCAAAGGTTTTTCTTGTTACTTTTCTCCCGCAGTGGCGGGATCTCCGCTGCGCTCCGCTTGAAACAATTGTATCAAAAAGGTTTCGGTGCTACGCACCTTACGTTTTTGTTGGGTATCTCTCTTCTATAGAGATTTCGGTGCGCTGCACCTTGAGCCGGGAAAGGCTAAAGTTTTCATTGTCGGATTTCGCGAATTTGTTTTGCAAAA
>JAOZMX010000087.1 GCA_029934065.1 Bacteroidales bacterium | reverse complement strand
ATAGAGGTGTTTTTCAAAGACAGCAAACAGTATTTGGGGTTAGGCAGAAATCAATCGCAGGATTTTGATGCACAAATATCAGCAACAACATTAACAATGATTCAATATGATATTCTTTCGGTGGTTGAAGGGTTTTCAGATTATGAATCCGGTGGTGAATTGTTTCGGGGTTCCAAAGCAGAAACCATTCAATCAACTGTGACGGATAGGATATGGAAACTTATTGTGGAAATATTAACCCAAATCGCCGAAATACTTGAAATTGAAACGGAATTGTTAATGAAAAAAAACAATATCGGAAAATCAGACAATTACAAAATTGATGAATTTCAATTCCCTATTGCGAGCAGCTATAGAGTTTGCGAAAACTGAATTTAATACAAAAATCCGAACAACCATAAAGGGATTCTGTTTTTATGGCCGTATTCTATCTCGTCAAGAGCAAGAAACGTATCCTTAATTCCGGCGATTTGTTTTTGGGTTTTATTTTTACCTCCTATTTCGAAGATATATTTCCCGCCGACAAGGAAATCACCCTTTTTGGGATACCTTACTTTAAGGGCTGAAACCTGATTGAAGAAGAAGGTTTCGCGTACCGTACCGACATCAACTGATTCTGCAAGCGCATACAGCAGGTTGGAATTGCTCAAATATATTTTATCCGGCTTGCGCAACAAGGTATAACCCACCCCCTCCGTGGTAAGAAGTTTTAGGATCCCACTCTGACTTAACAAATGCAAATATTTGATCAGGACATCGCGTGTGGTGCCGAGTTTTCTTGCAAGTTCGCTGAAATTAATTTTAAACGGTGTACCGCTCGCCAACATCAACAATACTTTTTTTATTTTGATCCGGCTTTCGTAGGTGATATTTTCAAAGGAAGGAATGTCGTTGTCTATTACTGTGTTGATAACGGCCTCAAGTTTCTCGAAATACATCTCCTTTACAGTGAATGAAAAAGGATATGCCCCTGAAGATAAATATTGCTTAAAATGCTTCAAACTTTTGATCTTTGAGTTGATCTCCAGAGCGATTTTTTCATGTCGGGTGATTATTTCTTCAAGAGCATACGGTTTCAAATTCAGGTCTAAACGGAAGTTGATGTATTCCCTGAATGATAGTTCGGGCAAAGTGTAAACCGTTGCCCTGCGCCCCAGATCGGCCATATTGAGATAAAAATCCAAAGCGGATGAGCCCGAGATCACAAAATTCAGATCGGGATAAAAATCATAAATGTTTTTAACTTCCTGCGCCCAGTTTTTATAGCGATGTACCTCATCTATATAAAGATACTTTCCACCGTCTTTTACAAATTCATCAACCAGACCAGACAAACTACCGTTTGAAAAATAAATGTCGTCAAGCGAAACATAGAGGGTTTGTTCAAGGTCGGAAAAATGTTCTTTGATATGTTGAAGCATTAGCGTGGTTTTTCCGGTTCCGCGCTGACCCTTGATAACGATCAATCGTTCGCCACGGTTGATTCTGTCAAACAGAAACCTTTTGTGTTTGAAATGCACCGACTCCAAAAGCCGTAAAAACTTTTCCCGTAATTTTTCCATACGACAAAAGTAATAAATTAAATGTTACAACCTACAAAATTACCTGTTTTTTGTAGGTTGCAACCTGCAAATTGTTTGGACTCATTACCGGTTTATTTTAACGGCATTAGGTAAAGCAATTATTCACAAGGATCATATTCCTATTTCTTGCCACCCATCGGCAGCTCTGACGCTGAAAACCTTAAAACCGATTTTTTTCAAAATCTCTCTTGCTTCGGGAAAATATTTCGACAATTCCTCCGGTTTGTGGGCGTCGGAATTTAGCATGACAGGAATTCCGAGCTCCCGCATCATTTTTAATGCATCCGGGCCAGGGAATAACTCATCCGAACGGCCTTTGTAAATGCCGCGGGTATTTACCTCCACGATCAATCCCTTCCGGGCGATCAATTCCAGTGTTTCGGTCAACTGCCGGCGATACCACTTTTCATCTTGGGTGAAATACCTGTTGCGGTTGTGCATTTTAATTTTGTCGAGATGGGCTACGATGTCGAACTGTTGTGTGGCGACCATCTCCCTGACCTGCTTCCAGTAAGCGGTTACGGCATAGCGGATGTCGCCGTCGAACAATGTTTGCAGGCCGCGGTCGTAAATCTCCCGTTTGGGCCCGTCGATAAACCAAAGCTCCTCTTTTTCAGGATGTCTGACCAGATGAACACCGCCAATGGCATAATCCAGTCCGGCAATGCTTTTTAATTCTGCAAAATCCGTTGTGATCCCCGGAATGTAATCCATCTCCAACGCAAGAAAAATATTGATGTCGCCCTTGTATTTTTGCTGCAAATGTCTGATCTCTCCGGCATATTTGATCAACTCGCCGGTGTCGTCAATGGCAAAAGTATTTTCGAAGGGCACGGGCGCATGGCTCGAAAAGCCAAGGGTGTGAAATCCCTGCCGGAGAGCTTCGCGGATGTATGCTTCGGGCGGCTCTTTCCCGTCGCAATAGCGGGAATGCGTATGATGGTTGGTCAATAATTTTTTCATGATCAAAATTCCCTTTCGCTTTTTAGCGTTTTCTTTTCGTTTCCCATTTTGTTTTTCCTACTGCCCGGCATCAAAAACCCTGAACACTTTGTCCATGCGGCGCACGAGTTGCTCCACGGGCATGGAGCAGATATCGCCTTTGACGGCCTGTTTCACATTTTTTTCGTCAACGCGTATTTCCCGGATTTTTCCTTCGTAAACACCTGTGGTGGGGCCGGTGATTTGGATTTCGTCGCCCAGCGACAGCTTTTTGGTTTCGAGTTTTATCTCGGCAACGCCGATCTTCGAAAAGTAATTGGTGACTCTCCCCACATATTCCTTGCGCCTGGTGGCCTGTGAGCCGTAGCTGCCGGCCCATTCGCCCATTTTGCGGCCCAGGTAGTAGCCGTCCCAGAAGCCGCGGTTGTAAACCGTTGCCAGCCGGCGGTTCCACTCGTCGATCTTTTGTTGCGAATATTCGCCGGCAAAATAGGTATTGACGGCCTCACGGTAAACACTGCTCACGGTTTTCACATAATCGGCCGAACGGCCCCTGCCTTCGATCTTCAGTACGCGGACGCCTGCTTTCAGTATCCTGTCGAGAAAATCAACGGTTTTGAGGTCTTTGGGCGACATGATGTATTCGTGATCGATCATCAGCTCGAATTCACCGTCGAGGTCGGTAACTTTGTATCCCCGGCGGCAAACCTGAAGGCACTCGCCCCGGTTGGCCGAGAAATTCATGTTGTCGAGACTCAAATAACATTTTCCCGAAACAGCCATACACAAAGCGCCGTGTGCAAAGATTTCGATCTGTACCAAATTGCCCGAAGGCCCTTTGACTTGTTCTTCACGGATTTGTTTGGTGATCAGCCCAACCTGTTCCAGCGACAGCTCACGGGCGGTTACCATCACATCGGCAAAATGCGCCCAGAATTTCACCGATTCGATGTTGGTGACGTTATTCTGGGTGGAGATGTGTACCTCCACGTTCTGCGAACGGGCATACTGGATCACCGAAAGGTCGGATGCGATGATTGCAGTGATGTCGTTGGCTTTGGCCGCATCAACGATTTTTTTCATCTCTTCCAGCTCCCCGTCGTAAATGATGGTGTTGAGGGCGATATAGGAACGGATTCCGTGTTCACGGCAGATATCCGATATCTTTGCCAGATCGTCCAGGGTGAAATTTTTGGAAGAGCGCGACCGCATGTTCAGTTTTCCGAT
The DNA here is from genome assembly GCA_029934065.1 of Bacteroidales bacterium. Taxonomy (GTDB): domain Bacteria; phylum Bacteroidota; class Bacteroidia; order Bacteroidales; family 4484-276; genus 4484-276. The sequence goes on along the minus strand of JAOZMX010000087.1, from coordinate 10,890 downwards.
CCCGAAATACACCGAATCGGCACCGCCCTGAACCGCCGCCATCAACGACTCGTATGAGCCTACAGGGGCCATTATTTCAATATCTTTTGCTGTTGGTTGCTCCATTTTCGCCGGCAAAAGTACATCGAATTTGTGAGATAGGGCATCCCGTCCTGTTTTACAAAATCCTTCACATCCGGAATGGAAGTTCCCGGACAGGAAAGTTTTTAAAAAATTATTTCATTTCAAAACAATATCTTTATATTTGTACGGTTAAACATTTTTGGTCAAACCATTCAAAAAACAAAATGGCAAAAGACAAAACAAGAAGCGCAATCATGGAAGTGGCCGCCAAACTGTTCGGCAAATACGGTTTTCATAAAACTTCCATGGACGAGATCGCTAAAATTGCAAGAAAAGCAAAAGGCTCTCTGTACTACCATTTCAAAAACAAGGAGGAGCTTTTTACGGCAGTGGTGGATGCGGAACTCGAAAACTTAAAAGCCCTTCTGCTGCTCATCGTCAATGATGATACGCTGGCGGCGGATCAGAAAATGAAACAATACCTCTTGAAAAGAATGGAGGTGTTGAATGCTTCCGCAAATTACCAGGAAACACTGACCGCGGATTTTTTCGAACGTTTTGACTTTCTTTCTCAATTGCGGACCAATCTGGACAACTGGGAACGGGTTCAGATCAAAAGGATCATTCAGCAAGGTATCAACGAAAACAGATTCATTGACTTGAGCAATAAGATTGATATGATCCTGGATGTGTTCATCATGGTTCAGAAAGGTTTGGAGATACCTTTCTTTTTACAGGGTAAATACGACAAATATTCACCTCACTTTGACGACATGCTCAACATTTTGATCAAAGGACTTGCGAAATAAAACAACACATAAATTTCAACTTTTTCAAACAAAACAAAAGCGGACAAAATCAATGGTTGATTTTGTCCGCATTCCGTTTGTTGTATTATAAATATCCGATTAATTTTCCGCTTTAAATTTTCTGAAGGCTTCGTTGAGTTTGGGAAGCACTTTTTGTACATCGCCGATGATCCCGTAATCTGCAGCCTGGAATACCGGTGCTTCGGGGTCGGTGTTGACGGCGACGATCACTTTGGATGAGCTGACGCCGGCAAGATGCTGAATGGCGCCGCTGATGCCGAGGGCAATGTAAAGGTTGGGCGCAACGATCTTACCGGTTTGTCCCACATGCTCCGAGTGGGGCCTCCAGCCTTCGTCGGATACGGGGCGCGAACAGGCTGTGGCGGCGCCGAGGATCTCGGCCAGCTCTTCCAGCGGTTTCCAGTTTTCGGGGCCTTTCATGCCGCGGCCGCCCGAAACGATGATCTCCGCGTCGGTAAGCAACACTTTTCCCGTGGCTTTTTCCACGCTAATCACTTTGGTTTTGAACGTCGAATCGTCAATGTCGGCGGCAAAAGTTTCGATGACAGCTTCCGAGGGATGTTCGGTGACGCCGAAAGAATTTTGCGCCAGGCTGATGATCTTCACCGGCGATTTGATCACCACATCGGCAAAAGCTTTTCCGTGAAACACTTTTTTGGGTACCGTGAAGGGATCGAGGTTTTTGGGCAAGCCCGTTACGCCGAACACCATCCCGGCCTTTAATTTTACGGATACCCGCGGTGCTACCGCCTTGGAGGTATTGGAATTTGAAAATATCACCACATTGGCGCCGGTGTGTTCCGTTGCCCGGGCGATTGCCGTGGCGTAGGCCTGATTGTCGAGGGTGGCAAAGCGCTCATCGTTGAACGACAACACCTTTGTTGCACCGTAAGTGCCCAGTTGTTTCAATTCGTCATCGGCAACATTGCCGATGGAAAGTGCAATGGCATCCGTGCCCAGTTGTTGGGCTATCTCGGCACCATAGGAGACGATCTCAAAGTTGGCTTTTTTGAATTTGCCGTCAAAATTTTCGGTATATATTAAAACACTCATTTTTTTTCGGTTTGATGGTTAAAATTAGATGATCTTGGCTTCGTTGTGCAACAATTCCACCAGTTCTTCCACGTTGTCCGCATCCACCATTTTGCAGGCGGCTTTGGGCTTGGGCGGTTCGTAACGGACAAATTCCGTCAGGGCTTCCGCTTCGGCGGGTTCAACCACCTTCAACGGTTTTCTGCGGGCCATCATGATGCCGCGCATGGAAGGAATGCGTGGCTCTTTGGCGATTCCTTTCTGTACCACGGCCACGAAAGGCAGTTCCGGTTCAACCACTTCGTATCCTCCCGGGATTTCGCGGTTTACCTTTACCTGATCGCCGTCGATCTCGATGTTCGACACCGACGATACGGCGGGGAGCTCCATGAATTCGCTCAACATGTTTCCCATGGCCGAACCGTTGTAATCCGACGATTCGATACCGCAAAGGATGATGTCGTAATGTTCGTCTTTGAGGGCATGGGCAATCTGCTGCGCCGTGAAATAGGCGTCCTGCGGTTCGGCATTCACCCTGATGGCGTCGTCGGCACCAATGGCCAGTGCTTTGCGCATGGTCGGTTCGGCGCTTTGTGTGCCAACCGTCATCACGGTAACTTTTTCGATTTTCCCGCCGGATGTTTCCTTAAGCTCAAGGGCACGTGTCAGTGCCAGTTCGTCCCAGGGATTGATGATCCACTGAACATTGGCCAGATCAACAGCCGACTGATCGGCCGTCAGTTTGATCTTGGTCGTTGTGTCGGGGACGTTGCTAATACAAACAAGTATTTTCATGCTTGAAATTTATTTTATTAAATAATTTTGATAATGAACAAAAACAAGAAGAGGTGCAAAAATAGGATATTTTTTGAACCTTCAAATCTGACTATGATTATTTTTACGGTATGGTTAAAAGGAACCGGATTGTTATTTGCCGCAAGCGGCAAATCCATCCGTTAAATCCGTTACATCCGATGAGAATAAAAATTAATTATTCGAAACTTTCCAACAATCCACTAATGGCGTAAATTGATCAATCCCGGAGGATGCTTCTTGAGATGACGATCTTTTGCACCTCGCTGGTTCCTTCGTAGATTTGTGTCAGCTTGGCTTCGCGCATCAGCCGTTCCACATGGTATTCCTTCACATAACCGTAGCCGCCGTGGATTTGTACGGCATCGGTTGTTACTTCCATGGCCATGTCGGCGGAGTACTGCTTGGCCATGGCGCTGGCCAGTCCGTAAGGCTTGCCCTGATCTTTCAGCCATGCGGCTTTCAGACAAAGGTTGCGAGCGTTTTCAATTTTTACGTACATATCCGCCAGTCTGAAGGCAATGCTTTGATGTTCGGAGATGAGTTTGCCAAAGGCTTTCCGTTCTTTGGAATATTGCAGTGCCCGTTCGTAAGCACCGGCGGCAATGCCAAGGGCTTGCGAAGCGATGCCGATCCGTCCGCCCTCCAAGGTTTTCATGGCAAATTTGAATCCGAATCCGTCGTCACCGATACGGTTTTCCTTGGGAACTTTCACGTCGGTAAACATCACCGAATGGGTATCGGAACTGCGCATGCCCATTTTGTCTTCGTGCGGGCCCACGCTGATGCCAGGAGTATCTTTGTCCACGATCAAAGCATTGATGCCGTGGTGTTTTTTTTCGGGATGGGTTTGTGCGATGACGAGATAAACCGATCCGCTGTCACCATTGGTGATCCAGTTTTTGGTGCCGTTGATCAGATAGTGATCGCCTTTGTCTTCGGCGGTTGTCCGTTGATGCGTAGCATCGGAACCGGCTTCGGGCTCCGACAGCAAAAAGGCACCGATCTTTGCTCCGGAAGCCAGATCGGGAAGGTATTTTTGCTTTTGCTCTTCCGTGCCGAACTTTTCAATCCCGTAGCAAACCAGCGAATTGTTTACCGACATGATGACGGCAAGTGATGAATCGATCTTCGAGATCTCTTCGATGGCCAGCACGTACGACACCGTATCCATTCCGCCGCCACCGTACTCGGGCGGTACCATCATTCCCATAAAACCCAGCTCGCTCATCTCTTTGACATGTGCCGTAGGATATTGGGCGTTGGTATCCCTTTCGATTACATCGGCTTCCAGCTTTTTCGCAAAATCACGTGCCGCCTGGCGGATCATCTCTTGCTCTTCGGTAAATTCAAAATTCATACTGATTCCTTTTTTGAGTGAAAAAATATTTGCTTACTGCTCCGTAAAAAGAGACCGGCATTTTCCTCCGGCGACCATTTCGTTGCGGACGGCAAATTTAAGAAAACTATTTTTAATGGTTTTTACGCATTGTTTAACTTTATTTTAGAGTGTGTTCTTCCTTTTATTTGTACTTTTGCACGCCTTAAAAAGCTTATGACATTGAAAAACAAAGATTTGAATTAATATTAAAATAACTGATTATTGAATTGATTATGGCAAAGACAAGCAAAAAATTTGTTTACCGTTTTGGAAACGGAAAAGCCGAGGGCGATGCCTCGATGAAAAACCTTTTGGGAGGCAAAGGTGCAAACCTTGCCGAAATGAACCTTATCGGAGTGCCTGTACCTCCGGGATTTACAATTACAACGGAGATTTGTACCTTATACAACGAAAAAGGCCGGGATTATGTGGTTGACCTGATTGGTGAAGATGTTAAAAATGCCGTGCAGCATGTGGAGTCAATCATGGGAATGAAATTCGGCGACAAGGAAAATCCTTTGTTGGTTTCGGTACGTTCGGGTGCCCGTGCTTCTATGCCCGGGATGATGGACACGGTTTTGAACCTCGGAATGAACGACGATGCTGTTGAAGCCATTGCCAAAAAAACCGGCAACAACCGTTTTGCATGGGATTCTTACCGGCGTTTTGTTCAGATGTACGGCGATGTGGTTTTGGGTATGAAACCTGCCTCAAAAGAAGAGGAAGACCCCTTTGAGGTGATCATTCACAAAATGAAAAACCAAAGAAACGTAAAACTCGACACCGAACTTTCGACCGACGACCTGAAAGAGTTGGTGAAACAATTTAAAGCAGCGGTCAAAGAGGTTACGGGCAAAGATTTCCCCACCAATCCGTGGGATCAGCTTTGGGGTGCCGTCATGGCTGTTTTCGACAGTTGGATGAACGAACGCGCCATTGTTTACCGCAGGCTGAACGATATCCCTGCCGAATGGGGTACTGCCGTCAATGTGCAGGCCATGGTATTCGGTAACATGGGCGACAATTCCGCCACAGGTGTTGCCTTCACAAGGGATGCCGCCACCGGAGAAAATATTTTCAACGGCGAATACCTCATCAATGCACAGGGCGAAGATGTGGTTGCCGGTATCCGCACACCGCAGCAGATCACACTGGAAGGTTCCAGGCGCTGGGCTGCGCTTCAGGGAATTTCTGAAGAAGAACGTGCCGCCAAATATCCTTCGCTGGAAGAGTCGATGCCCAAGGCATACAAAGAACTGTTCAAAATTCAGCAGGACCTGGAGGATCATTACAAAGACATGCAGGACCTGGAGTTTACCATTCAGGACGGAAAGCTGTGGCTGCTGCAAACCCGTAACGGAAAACGTACCGGCGCTGCCATGGTGAAGATCGCCATGGATTTGATGCGTGAAGGCAAGATCAGTAAGAAAACGGCTTTGATGCGCATCGAGCCCAACAAACTCGACGAGTTGCTCCATCCGGTATTTGAAGGCGATTCGGTAAAGAAAGCGGTTACCGTGGCACAGGGTCTTCCGGCATCACCGGGAGCAGCCACAGGCCAGATTGTTTTTCACGCCGACGAAGCCGAAGAATGGGCCGAACAAGGTAAAAAGGTAATGCTCGTTCGTATTGAAACATCGCCCGAAGACCTGTCGGGGATGCATGTTGCGGAGGGTATCCTTACGGCACGCGGCGGAATGACCTCGCACGCCGCTGTTGTGGCACGCGGTATGGGAAAATGCTGTGTTTCGGGAGCAGGCTCCATCAAAATCGATTACAAAGAAAGAACCCTCGAAGCCGGCGGCAAAGTATTTAAAGAAGGCGACTGGATTTCGCTCAACGGAACCACCGGTGAGGTTTACGAAGGAAAGATCAAGACCATTGACCCGCAGGTGAGCGGTGATTTTGCCGAGCTGATGGATCTTGCCGACACGTTTGCCAAAATGAATGTGAGAACCAATGCCGATACACCGCACGATGCCGCTGTTGCACGTGATTTCGGTGCTAAAGGGATCGGGCTTACACGTACCGAACACATGTTTTTCGAAGGTGAACGCATCATTGCCATGCGTGAAATGATCCTTGCCGAAGACGAAGAAGGCCGGCGCAAAGCTCTGGATAAACTGCTGCCCATGCAGCGTGCCGATTTCGAAGGCATTTTCGAAGCCATGCACGATCTTCCCGTTACGGTACGTTTGCTTGACCCGCCGTTGCACGAGTTTGTGCCACACGATGATAAAGGCCAGCAGGAGATGGCCGATGTGATGGGCGTGAGCCTTGAGCACATCAAAGAAAAAGTGGAAGAGCTTTCGGAAGTGAACCCCATGCTGGGTCACCGCGGCTGCCGCCTCGGAAACACCTATCCCGAGATTTCGGAAATGCAGGCACGTGCCATCATCGAAGCGGCGCTTAACCTGAAACAGCGCGGCATCACCGCAAAACCGGAGATCATGATCCCGCTGACGGGTACGCTCAAAGAGATGAAAATGCAGGAAGAGATTGTTCGTTCTACCATCAAAAAGGTTTTCGAAGAACGCAACGACAAGATGGATTACCTTGTGGGAACGATGATCGAGGTGCCGCGTGCTGCACTTACTGCCGACGAAATTGCACAGTCGGCCGAGTTTTTCTCCTTCGGCACCAACGACCTTACGCAAATGACTTTCGGTTACTCTCGCGATGATATCGGCAAATTCCTGCCCATCTACCTTGAAAAAGGTTTGCTGGAGCATGACCCGTTCCAGGTACTGGATCGTACCGGCGTTGGGCAATTGCTGAAGATTGCCGTGAAGAAAGGCCGCAAGACACGCAAAAACATCAAGATCGGCATTTGTGGCGAACATGGCGGTGAGCCCTCTTCCATTGAATTTTGCAACACGCTTGGATTCAACTATGTGAGTTGCTCACCCTTCAGGGTACCGATTGCCCGCCTTGCTGCCGCACAGGCTGTGATCAAAGAAAAACAGGCTAAAAAGGATAAGAAAAAGAAAAAGTAAAGTCTGTTTTATGAGACATAAAAAAAGCGCTTCGTAACGGAGCGCTTTTTTTTTTACGGTTGTTGTTTGACAACTCGTTTGTCTTGTACATCTTGTTGTGCTGCGCCAGGGATAGGAGCGGCATCTTCCCGTGCCGGCGGCTGATGTGACCGTTGGCGGGCGGAGGCTGACAGATTTCGCCTTCGCCAGTGTTTTGGCGAACAGAGGAAGCCCACGCACCGCCTACGGACACACAGCCGTCCGGCATGGGAAATAGAGCGGATAGCCCGCCCGGGCGCCCAAAAAAATATCTTTTATCTTAATCGTTGACAGAGAACCGGCTTTCAGGGTTACAGCTCGTATTTGCTTACATCCTCGCCGGGCAGTTCGAACCGGATATCGCGCAAAAATTCCACCGAACGGTTGATGGATTCGTACATCACCTGGTCGTTTTCAACAAATTTCACCTGCTTGCGGTACTGCGCGAGGAAGTTTTCAAGGTAAGGCGATGTTTCGGCGGGGCGGCGGAACTGGATGGCCTGCGCCGCAGTGAAGAGCTCGATGGCAAGGATGCGCTCCAGGTTTTGCAACACCCGCCACGCCTTGGTGGCGGCATTGGCGCCCATGCTGACGTGGTCTTCCTGGCCTTGCGACGACTGGATGGAGTCAACCGACGAAGGTGTGCAGAGTGTTTTGTTTTGGTTGACAATGGAGGCGGCGGTGTATTGCGGGATCATAAAACCGGAGTTGAGCCCGGGGTTGGCCACGAGAAAGTGCGGCAAACCGCGCTTGCCTTCAAGTAATTGGAAAATGCGCCGCTCGGAGATGTTGCCCAGTTCCGACATGGCGATACTGAGGTTGTCGAGTGCCAGCGCCAGCGGTTGTCCGTGGAAATTGCCCGCGGAGATGATCAGATCTTCATCGGGGAAAATCGTCGGGTTGTCGGTGACGGCGTTGATCTCCATCCTGAAAACATAGGAAACATAAGCAATGGAATCTTTCGTGGCACCATGAACCTGCGGGATGCAACGGAACGAATAGGGGTCCTGAACGTGCTTTTTGGGTCTGCTGATGAGTTGGCTGCCCTCGAGAATGTGACGAATCCGTGCGGCGGTTCTGATCTGTCCTTTATGATGTCTGATTTGTTGTATCAGGTCGTGGAACGGCTCGATGCGGCCGTCGAAGGCTTCCAGCGACAGTGCTCCGATGATGTCGGCAAGACGCGACAACTTGAAGATGCGTAAACAGAGATGAATGCCGTAGGCACTCATAAACTGCGTACCGTTGAGCAGTGCAAGCCCTTCTTTGGAGCGCAGGTGGACGGGCTGCCAGCCCATAATTTCCAGCACATCGGCGGCAGCTTGTTTTTTGCCTTTGTAATACACTTCGCCTTTGCCGATCAGCGGCAGGCTCATGTGTGCCAGAGGCGCCAGATCGCCCGACGCACCCAGCGATCCTTGCTGGTAAACCACCGGAATAATGTCGTGGTTGAAAAAATCAATGAGCCGCTGCACGGTGGAGACCTGTACGCCCGAATGGCCGTACGACAATGCATGCGCCTTGAGCAGCAACATCAGCTTTACGATCTCCTGCGGAACCTCTTCACCCGTGCCGCAGGCATGCGACATCACCAGGTTTTCCTGAAGTTTGTTCAGGTCCTTTTTGGAAACCCTCACATCGGCCAGCGCCCCAAAGCCGGTATTGATGCCGTATATCGGGGTGTCGCTTCCGGCGATCTTGCGGTCGAGGTATTGCCTGCAATGTTCGATTTTACCGGTGGCCTCCTTCGACAGTTCAAGGCGATAGCCGCCGTCAATGATCTTTTCAATGTCTTCGAAATTCAGCAATTTGCTGCTGATATAATGTGTTTTCATCCTTTTGCGTTTAATGATTTCAGTGCAAAAGTATGCATTCTTGAAAGATATTTGCAGATTTAAGGTTAAAGTAAAAACTCTTCTATATTTTCCGGAGTAATTAATTTAAAGGTTTTTATGGGGTAAGCTTTGGAAAATGTAAGGGGGAGCCTCATTGTTTTTCTTGCATTTGTTTTAAATTCGAATGCGGAGAAATTCCCATCTATTTCTTCCACAAAATCAATCTCTTGCCGTTGGGCTGTTCGCCAAAAATAATAATGACCGTAAAAATCGTTATGGCGCAGGTGTTTTATTCTTTCGCTGATAATAAAGTTTTCCCAAAGGCCGCCTTTGTCAGTTCTGACGTCAAATGGTCTGAAATCTCCGATAAGTGCATTACGAATGCCATTGTCATAAAAATATATTTTTTTGCTTTTTTTAATTTCATTTCTAACGTTTCTGCTTAATGCCGACAACCTAAAAATAATAAAAGCCTTTTCGAGTAAGTCAATATACCTTTCCACGGTTTCTTTGTCAACTCCGACAAGTTGAGATAATTCATTATAAGAAACTTCACTGCCCAATTGAAGTGCCAAAGCCTTTAATAGTTTGTCCAAAACAACAGGTTTTTTAATCAAACCGAAAGAAAGGATGTCTTTGTAAAGATAACTGCCTGCAAGATTTTTCAGGAGCGGTATTTCATGGCCGGGTGTGGTAACTATTTCGGGATAATAACCATATATCAGTCTGACGGTCAGCAATCTTTTTTCATTAAGCAAACCATGATGATCAACCATTTCTTTGAATGATAGAGGGAAAAGAAAATACTCCAGTTTTCTGCCTGTTAATGGTTCGTTAATTTTATTGGCAAGGTCAATGGATGATGAACCGGAGACAAACAACCGGATACTTTTGATGTTATCGGAGATCAATTTTAAAGTTATCCCGATATTGGGAATTAATTGTGCTTCATCTATGATAATCGTTTGGGCATTTGAAAGAAGGTTTTTTAGCTGCAAAGTTGTAACCTCGCTTAAAAGCGTTTTGGTATCGGGTTCGTCGCCGTTAAAAACGAGGACTTTCTTTTCGTTTTTCACAATTTCATTCAACAAGGTTGTCTTCCCAACTTGACGAGCTCCTAAAATGATAATTGTTTTTTTTAAGGATAAATCTTTTTTGATCTTTGATTCTAATATTCTCGCTATCATTTTTTTCTTTTTGCAAAGGTAATAAATTTCGTATTAATACGAAATATATTATAATAATTTTCGGTTACATACGAAAATGATGATGAATATTTTCAAATTCTTACATTTTCAACTGCTTTTGAAAATAATTTTACTTTTGCGCCTCAATTTAAAAAATTCGATTCACGATGACAGAAACATTAAAACAGCAAATCGCCGGAGAAAAAGGTGTGATCTCATACTTTTACAGCGATAGATGTGCCCCCTGTGTCAGCTTGCGCCCCAAGGTGAAGCAGATGGTTGAAGAGGATTTCCCCGGAATGAAGCTCATTCTTGTTAATTCCGAAAACCATCCGGAAACAACGGCACATTTCGGTGTTTTTGCCAACCCCTCCATTATTGTGTTTTTCGAAGGCAAAGAATTTCGCCGTTACAGTAAATACATCTCCATCAATGAAATGGGTGGAGATATCAACAGGATTTATCCGCTGGTTTTCGATAACTAACCTTATGGTAAATTTGGTTTTTGCTTTGTAAAAAGTGTTGATAAATGGATCGTCGCAAATACCTTCTGCTGACCGTTTTTGCTGTATTTTTATTTGTTTTTGATCTCAAAGCCCAAAGTCCTGAATTTGTTGTCACGTCCTTTACGCATGATGCGAACAACCTGCTGGCACGGCGGGCTGATTACAAGCGCCTCGATGATAACGACGAGCCTTGTGCGCTGATCCTTGTCCGTACGGCCGAGGAAGGAGT
>JAOZMX010000086.1 GCA_029934065.1 Bacteroidales bacterium | reverse complement strand
CGCACATGATGCTTCGGAATGCGTTGTAAGCAAAACCATCGAATGCGGCCTTCGTACTAACTGATTTTTTTCTAAACCGTTAATAGCCATGACATAACCGACTAATCATTATAAATGCGTCAACATTTATTTGTGCGGTGGCCCGAAAATCTTGCCTGCCCGGCCGAAACAAGGTGAAGTCGTAGCGGGTGTGGGATGGCCATGTGGGCAGATAGCATATTAGCCATTTATTCTTTGTCTTCCGCTAATTTCAGCCCCAGTTCGTCAAGTTGTTCCGGTGCGATTTCCGAAGGAGAATCAATCATGACATCACGGCCGGCATTGTTTTTCGGGAAAGCGATAAAATCGCGGATGGAATCGGAGCCTCCGAAGAGCGAAACCAGACGGTCGAACCCAAGAGCAATTCCACCGTGGGGAGGAGCACCGTATTCAAAGGCGTTCATCAGAAAGCCGAATTGCGCCTGCGCTTCATCTTCCGAGAAACCGAGCACAGAAAACATCTTTTGCTGTAAAGCCTTGTTGTGTATCCTGATGGATCCGCCGCCTATTTCAACCCCGTTGATCACCAGGTCGTAGGCATTGGCCCTTACTTTTCCCGGATTTTCATCCAGCAGCGGAATGTCTTCGGGCTTGGGAGAGGTAAACGGATGGTGCATGGCATGGTAGCGTTGCGTTTCGTCGTCCCATTCCAGCAAAGGAAAATCCACGACCCACAGCGGAGCAAAAACATCGGGGTTGCGCAGGCCGAGGCGGTTACCCATTTCAAGCCGAAGCTCGTTGAGGGCTTTGCGTGTTGGTGTGGCTTCACCGGCCAGTACCAACAGCAGGTCGCCCGGTGCGGCGCCGGATTTCTCCGCCCAGTTTTTCAATGATTCCTGATCGAAGAATTTATCCACCGACGATTTGAAAGTCCCGTCTTCGTTGTATTTTACATATACCAGTCCCTTTGCGCCGATTTGCGGTTTTTTCACAAACTCGGTCAGCTTGTCCAGTTGCTTGCGGGTGTATCCGGCACAGCCCGGAGCGGCGATACCCACCACCAGTTCGGCACTGTCGAAAACAACAAAGCCTTTGTTTTTGGCAACATCGTTCAGCTCCACAAACCGCATCCCGAAACGGATGTCGGGCTTATCGGAACCGTAAAAGCGCATTGCATCATCGTACGACATCCTCGGGAAGTCGTTCACCTCGATATTTTTTACCTCTTTGAATAAATATTTTGTCAACCCTTCGAAAGCGTTCAAAATATCCTCCTGTTCCACAAACGACATTTCACAATCTATTTGCGTAAATTCCGGCTGGCGGTCGGCACGGAGGTCTTCGTCGCGGAAACATTTTACGATTTGATAGTAACGGTCGTAGCCGGCCACCATCAGCAACTGCTTGAAGGTTTGCGGCGATTGCGGCAACGCATAAAACCGGCCTTTGTTCATCCTCGAAGGCACCACAAAATCGCGTGCTCCTTCGGGAGTTGATTTGATCAGCACCGGCGTTTCTATTTCCACAAAACGAATGCTGTCAAGGTATTTTCTTGTTTCCATTGCCATGCGGTGGCGCAGCAGGAGATTGCTTTTCACCGGATTGCGCCGCAGGTCCAGGTAACGGTATTTCATCCGGAGCTCTTCTCCCCCGTCAGTTTGGTCTTCAATGGTAAACGGCGGGGTTTTGGACGGATTCAGCACTTCTATTTCCGCCACCCGTATTTCAATATCACCGGTAGGCAGTTTCGGATTTTTCGAAATCCGCTCGATCACTTCACCTTCGACCCTGATTACAAATTCACGTCCCAGGGTTTTCGAAACAGTGATCACCTCGGGTAACGTGACTCCCTCCTCCATCACCAGTTGTGTTATTCCGTAACGATCCCGCAGGTCAATCCATATCAGGCCGCCTTTATCCCTGATCTTTTGTACCCAGCCCGTTAATGTTACATTTTGATGAACGTTATTGATGTTCAATTCCCCACAAGTATGTGTTCTCAACATGATTTATTTTTGTTTTTATTAATCGGGCGAAATTATAAAAAATGAGCAAACGAAAAATAAATGTTTGCCTTTCCGGAAAATCCTTCCGCCGAAAAGGGGCGGATAACAAATCATTTTACTTACTTTGCAGTCCAATATTCATTTTGTCATGCCAAAACTTTCGGTGGTCATCATTACTTACAACGAGGAGCGGAACATCGGTCGCTGCCTGGAATCGGTAAAAGATATTGCCGACGAAATTGTTGTGGTGGATTCTTTTTCGACCGACAAGACCAAATCCATTTGCGAAAGCTATGGTGTCAGATTTATCGGGCATGCCTTCGAGGGACATATCAAACAAAAGAATTTTGCCGCTGGTCAGGCTTCTTATCCCCATCAGCTTTCGCTGGATGCCGACGAGGCATTGTCGGATGAACTGAAAGCAGCGATAAAAAAGGTGAAAAACAACTGGCAGTATGACGGCTATCGGATGAACCGCCTTTCGAATTATTGCGGGAAGTGGATCAGACACAGTGGCTGGTATCCCGACACGAAATTGCGCCTTTACGATTCGCGTAAGGGCCGGTGGAGCGGGATGGACCCCCACGACAGATTTGAATTGGATAAAGGAAGTTCGGAGGGCAAACTCGACGGCGATATTTTACATTATACCTACTACACCATCCGGGAGCATGTTTTACAAGCCGATAAATTCAGTAGTATTGCTGCACAGGAATTGGTTAATAAAGGTAAAAACCCCCGGTTTTACAAGGCTTTGATCAATCCGGTTGCCAAGTTTATCCGAAATTATTTTTTACATCTCGGTTTTTTGGACGGTTACTACGGTTTTATCATTTGCCAGATCACGGCCAACGAAACGTTTTTGAAATACATCAAAGCATGGCATCTCGGCCGGCAGTCACGCAAACAATAGTTTCAGCTTATCGCGCAACAAACGTATTCTGAAAGCCGGTGTTGCTTCCGGTTCGGAGAGCTCCCCCTTAAAAGATGTTCCCATTCTCAAATAATATTTCCTGAAGGTAGAGTTGCTGATGCTCCATTTTTTTAAAAATTGTTTACGTCCGTTGTTTTTCTTTATCCGACGGACACTTTTGGAGATAAAATGGTAACTTCGGCTTGCCGAAACGCCTTTAAAATACCTGACTCCCGCCTGCCAGAACTTCATCATAAAATCGGGGTCGGAGTATATGCCCGGAGTAAACTCGGTGCTGAGGCCGCCCACTAGCGCCCACATCTTTTGGTGTACCAGCAGCGGATACCAACTGCTGCCGTTCCAGTCGGCAAACTCAAATGTCTTATATTTTCCCAGAAGTTTTTCTTCACGAAAATTGTCTGGCCCGGAGCCAAAATCCTGTGGTGCAATCACGCACGGATTGAATGTTTTTCGGGGTTCGATCTTTGTCCCGGAAACGGCAAAATACCGGTGTCCGATCTTTTCTATCTCCCGGTAAAGGTGGTAATCCCAATCGGGCAAAACGTAATTGTCGTCATCAATCAGCAACAGAAAATCGGAATGTGCTAATGAGGCCGCAGCATTAAAGGCATAACAAACACCGACATTTCCGGATGAATGACTGTAAGAAAATCCTTGTTTCCTGACCCATTCCTTTGAGCCGTCGGAACCGTCATTGAGGTGGATGATGATCTCGTGGTTGAAACGGCTGTTTTTTAAAATGCTTTCGATACAAAGTTTCAGATAAGGCAAATTGTTCCATGACGGAATGAGAACGGAGAATTTGGCATTGGTGGGAAACGGTTGCGGGTGGAAAGAAATTTGATCTGTCTTCATGAATCATTTTCAGCTAAAACAACATTTAAAGAAATTGTTAACTATGGTTTTTCAACCCTGTTGGGATTTTCGGTGATGAAACTCTTCCAGCCGGAATAGGATTTCGTACTGGGGGAATGTCCTTTTTTGAAATAGTGACATACGGCGGCAGCCAAACCGTCGGTAGCATCAAGATAGGACGAGGTTTCCTTGAAATTCAACAGGTTTTCGAGCATGGCCGCCACCTGTTCTTTGGAGGAATTGCCGTTGCCGGTAATTGATTTTTTGATCTGCCGCGGAGTGTATTCGAAGATGGGTATTTCGCGAAAGAGGGCAGCCGCCATGGCTACGCCCTGTGCACGTCCCAGCTTGAGCATTGATTGAACGTTCTTGCCGTAAAAGGGCGCTTCGATGGCCAGCTCGTCCGGTTTGTATTCTTCCACCAGCGAAAGGGTTCGTTCAAAGATTTTTTTCAGTTTTAAAGCCTGCCCCGAAAGCTTTGCCAGTTTGATCACACCGAGGGTGATCAGCCTGATCTCTTTGCCATTGTCTGCGATCAGTCCGTATCCCATGACGGTTGTGCCGGGGTCAATACCGAGAATGATTCTGTTGGATTCCGATGGTGTCATTGCAACAAATGTACATTAATTCTTTTATTTTCCGAGCAAACATTCGGCAAATCGCAAATCGGCCGGCCGCGTGATTTTGATATTTTCGGTGTTACCTTCGATGAACCGGAGGGAATAACCCGCCGCTTCAAATACGGTGGCATCATCGGTAAATGTTTCCTTAAATGGAGTTTCGTAAGCTTTTTTCAGCCGTCCGGCATGAAAGACCTGTGGGGTTTGCACGAGAAAATAGTGATCGCGATCGACGGGCAGGTTTTTATTGCCTTCCTGATAACGGAGCGATTCCGAAGGACGGATTACCGGAATCGCACTGCCGTGTTTGGCTGCCGTGCGGAAGGCATTGTCAATTACCTGTTCGCTCACCAACGGGCGAACGCCGTCGTGTATCGCCACCAGCATGTCGTCATCAACTTCGGCCAGACCATTTTTTACGGAAAAGTATCGCTCCTCTCCCCCGGAAACATACCGGTGGGCAATGGCAAACCTATGCCGGGCACACAATCGGTCCCATGTTTCGATATGATGAAGCGGCAATACCAAAATAATCTTTACCGCAGGATCATAATCGTAAAACCGCATGATCGTATGCATCAACAACGGTTTGCCGGCAATCTCGATAAACTGCTTGGGGCCTGAGGTGCCCATTCGTTTCCCGGCCCCGCCGGCCACCATAACTACTGCTTTTTTCATCTTCCGGTGATCAATTAAAAAAGGCCGCATTTTTTTTATGCGGCCTTAAAGTTACATTTTCTTTATCAGATGATGAGCATGGCATCACCATAGGTGAAGAATTTATATTTTTCCTTGATGGCCACTTCGTAGGATTTCATCAGAAAATCGTATCCTGCATAGGCGGCTGCCACCATCATCATGCTCGACATGGGGAGGTGGAAATTGGTGATCATGGCGTCGGCAAGGCCGAATTTATAAGGTGGAAAGATAAACTTATTGGTCCACCCTTCGTAAGGTTTCATCCGTTTGGAAATGGTCAGCGACGATTCGATGGCTTTCATGGAAGTGGTTCCCACGGCACAAACCTTATGTTTCGAATCTTTGGCACGGTTGACGATCTCCACACATTTTTCATCCACAAAGAGCTCCTCCGAATCCATTTTATGTTTCGACAGGTCTTCCACTTCGATTTGCCGGAAATTGCCGAGGCCGGCATGCAGGGTAATCTCTGCAAATTCTACCCCGAGCAGTTCAAGCCTTTTCATTAGTTCGCGGCTGAAATGAAGCCCGGCGGTAGGCGCCGCTACGGCACCCTCGTGCTTGGCATAAATGGTTTGATACCAATCTTCGTCTTCGGGCAGGATTTCACGGTTGATGATCTTGGGCAGCGGGGTTTTCCCCAGCTCTTGCAACGTTTTTTTGAACTCCGAATAGGGGCCGTCGAACAAAAATCTCAATGTTCTCCCGCGGGAGGTGGTATTGTCGATCACTTCGGCAACAAGTGCGTTGTCTTCGCCGAAATAAAGTTTGTTACCAATCCTGATCTTCCGGGCAGGGTCAACCAGCACATCCCACAGGCGCGTTTCCTGATTCAATTCCCGCAAAAGGAAGACTTCAATTTTGGCGCCTGTTTTTTCTTTGGTGCCGTACAACCTTGCCGGAAAAACCTTGGTGTTGTTGATCACGAAGACATCGCCATCCTTGAAGTAGTCCAGAATATCCGTGAATTTCCGATGTTCGATTTTCTGATCTTTCCTGTGCAGCACCATCAGTCTGCAATCATCTCTGTTTTCCGCAGGATGTGTTGCAATCAATTCGGGAGGCAGGTAATACCTGAATTGTGATAATTTCATATTTGTCATTTGATTTCTTTCATCTCTTTATATGAAAAAGGTGCGCAAAGGTAATACCATTTTGCCCCAAAGTCAAGAGCAATAATGGGTTAAAATATATCCGAAAGCTATTGTAAGATGAAATTTATTGAATATCCAAAAATCATAACGGTATAAAATATTGAGGTTTAAAAGTTTAACAAACCATATGCAAAGCCGCTCCGGCATAAATGAAAACGTTAAGATTTCATAAGTGATCAAGATTTGAATAATCTTTGGTTTTATTTCAAAAATATTTTTGCATGATCCGGCAAAAGTTTATTGTTTAATTCCGCACATACGCACCCCCCTGTTTGGCTGTGGCTCGTTCATGGTGGGAAATTATGAGTTAGGCGTCATCGGCCCATCGTTCTATCGTTCTATCGTTCCATCATTCCATCGTACGTCCCCATTTCACTTTAAATTTTGCGCTTTTATCATTGCTGATGATCTGTCGGATGCCAGCCATTTTTTCGGGTCTAACAGGGTTTTGCCTTTCCAGATTTCGAAATGCAATTCGGTTTTCAAATTATCGGGATCGGTATGGATCACACCGATGGGTTCTTTGGTTTTTACCTTCGATCCGGGTTCAACAAAAACCTCGTCAAGGTTGGTGTACACGGTGAGAAAGTTCTCATGTCTGATGATGACAATGCGGTTGAAACCAGGCATGGTCATCACGCGGGTTACCTCTCCGTTGAAGACGGTTCTTGCTTCGGCGCCCTGCTGCGAGATGATGTTGATGCCGTTATTGCGCACTTTGATATCTTTCAGGTCGGGATGTTTGTGTTCGCCGAACCATGCCGAAACCACGCCCTTCTCCACCGGCCAGGGAAGGTGACCCTTGTTGTCCGCAAAGTTGTTGGTTGTGGTTTCGTCTTCCGGTGTGGGCTCGATCAATTCGTCAAGTCTTTCATTGCCCGGGCTTGTTTGGACGGCAAGGTGATCGGCAACCATCTGTTCAATTTCCTTTTTCAGCTCTTCGGCTCTTTTTTTATGGCGGTTTTGTTTTTTGATCAACTCTTTTTCCTGTTTCTGCAAATTGTTTACCGCAAGGGCTTTCAGGTCTTTTTCGTGTTGCAGTTGCGTTTGTTCGGTTTCGAGTCGTGCGAGCAATATTTCGGTTTGATTCACCTTTTGTTCGATGCTGTCCACGCGGGCAAGGTAGTTTTGCTCTGCTTCTTTGATCAGTTCCGCCTGCTGTTTTCGTTTTGAGGCATAGACCCTGTAATATGCCAGCCTGCGCCGGGCCTGATTGAAATCTTCCGCTGCCAGCACATAGAGCATGCGTTGCAAAGTATTGTTGTTTTTGTAAGCGCTGTAAATCATTGCGGCATATTCTTTTTTGAGCGTTTCCACTTCGGCAGCCATTTTATCAATTCTGAACAAAAGACCGAATATCGTATCGGTTCGCGCATTGCGCTCTTCGGTATAGTTCTCGATAAGTTTTTGTCGCTTTTCGATCTGCTCGTTCAGAATGGCGAGTTCTTCCAGTGATGCATTTTTGCCGGCGCGTGTTTCGTTGAGCAGCACCTGATTGTATTCTATGGATTTTTCAAGCCGGATACGATGGTTTTCAAGCTGTTTCATTTTATCCTGTGCAACAGCCGTCAGGGGTACCAGCAAAAGGGAAAGTATAAAAAACCGAAAACAGATGTTTTTATCAAACCGGCTCATGGCCCAAAGATATAAATATCCTGTTAATTGGCCGGCTGATATTTCGACGGGATCTTAAAGTTGAACTTCAGCGGTTGATCAACCGTTACTTTGGAGTATTTCACCTTGAGTTTCACCGGCGTTTCGGCATCAATTTCATAATCCGTTTTTGCCGGAAACAAACTGCCGTTGATCTCCTGAAACTGGCTGTAGGAAGCACACAGTTTTTTACTGTCGGCTGTCAGTTCTTTGATCTTGATGCGGGTGATCTTGAAAGTTTCGGGATTGAGCCAGATGGACTGCAAAAAAACACGTTGTGCATCGGCATTGCTGCGCACATATTTTTTCAGCTTGCTCCGCCCCGAGGTGGTTAACCGGTATTCACCGCCATCAACAGAGGCTTTGAATTCGGCATCTTCGTAATATTCAAAATCGTTGCCCAACAAAATGGATTGCAGAATTCCGAAATCAATGTTCGTTTTGAGAAAATCGCTGACAAATTTGTAATCGCCGAGAAAATAGGTTTTATGAATGCGGTCGAGGTATTTCACACTGTCGCGGGTAAGCATCAGCCTTGCCAGCTCCATGCCCAGGTCCTGCCCCAGCGTAAGCCAGATGATGCTGTCCTTGACGATGCGTACCTGACCTTTGAAATCGAAATATTTCCTGTTGGCCTTGTATTCTACGGTAAATTTTGCCGAAAAAGTATGGTACCTGAATTCATGTTCTTTCATTTTCGCGAACAAATATTCCGGACCTTCTTCCTTCACGGGAGCCTTCATGGCGCCACGCTTGGTCTTGCAGGACGAAAACGCCGCGATCATCAAAAGCATGAGAAAAAAATAGGTACCCTTCCTTATGCCTGCCTTTGCTGTTTTATTCTTTTTCAAAATCTATTCGTAAAGTTGGTGATCTCTAATTTTTTGATCCAAAAAGTCGGAAGCTTTTTCTCCGGTATCTTTGGCTTTTTGCCAGTATTGCAAAGCTTCGTCTGTTCGTCCGAGCCGGAAGAGTACATCGCCATAATGTTCCAAAAGGACGGCACTGTCTTTTTCTTCGTTGTCCAGCGCTTTTTTGATCCACTTTTCCGCTTGCTCGTACATGCCCAATTTGTAAAGTACCCAGCCGTAAGTATCCTGAAAAGAGGGATTTTCGGGGTCAAGGTCATTGGCTTTCCGGGCCATTTTACCGGCTTTTTCGAGGTTTTCGTTGCGTAGCGAAAGGTAATATGCGTAGTTGTTCAACACAAAAGGATCGTTGGGGATGATGGCCAGGGCTTTTTCGTAATATGCATCGGATTCTTCATCATTTTTCAATTCGTGATACACATCACCGAGCGAACTGTAAAACTGTGCCAGCAATTTGTCGTTGTCAACCACCAGCTTCGACCCCGCTTCCAGCGATTTAACCGCTTTATCGTAGTTTTTCTTTCTGGTGTTTGCAAAACCGTTGAACAGATAGGGCAAAGGCTGCATGGGGAAAAGCTCCATGGTTTCGCTGCTGGTTTTTTCCAGCTCGTCGGTTTTCGAGAGTTCGTTCTGGATGAAAAGAAGTTGTTCGTAAATCCCGTAGTTGCTCTGGTCGTGTTCAATCGCACGACTGAATACCTCATAGGCTTCCTCCGTTTTGCCCTTACGGTAAAGCAGATCGCCGTATATGGCCAGCGCATTTGCATTTTCGGGGTGCGTTTCGGCAAGTATCTTTGCCAGCTCGAAGGCCTGTTCGTTGTTATCGTCGTAAAACTGGTTGATACTGTAGTAGGAAAGCAGTATCTGAAGTTTGGTCTTAAGCTCCAGATTCGGATTGGCAAAACCGAGTTTCAGCTCTTCGAAAGCTTTCTGATCTTCTCCTTTTTTACGGTAAAAATCCGAAAGAGATATCCTGATGTAAGGATTGTCGGGATCGAGTTGCGCAATTTTGCGGTAGGTTTCAAGCGCTTTATCATCTTTTCCAACATTAATGAAACTCTCGGCGAGGATTTCCAGATAACGGGTATTGTTTGGGTTTTTGGCCACCAGTTTTTCAATCTCATCAAGCGCCTTTTTGGGTTTGTTCAGCGAAAGATAAAGTTTCTGTTTTTTAAGGGACAACTCTTCGTTAACGCCGATCAGCTCCTCAAGATGGTCATAAGCTTCAAGTGCTTTTTTGTAATCTCCGTTGATGATGTAGGATAATGCCAGGTCGTATTGATAGTCGATGTTTTCGGGATGTGCTTCCACCAGGCTCTCATACGTTTCCACCACTTTATCAAATTGCATGGTTCTTTTGTACAATTCGGCCTGAAACAGTTTGTACCACACATTTTCAGGGTTGACGGCAACGGCTTTGTTCATCAGCAAAATGGCATCATCAGCACGATCCTGCCACATGTAGATCCTTGCCAGCTCATAAAGCGAAGCATCGTGATCGGGATCAATTTCGAGTGCTTTTTTGTAGTATTCTTCGGCTTTGTCAATGTTGTCGAGAATGCGTTGCTTGTTGCCTTCCATAAAAAAGTTCGTGCGCTTTCTGATCTGCTGTTCCGACAGTTCTTTGTCTTTTTTCGAATTTTTGTTTTGAGCACAGACATTAGCGGACAACAATAAACCCGTCACAAACAAAATGATCACCAGAAGATACCCTGTATGTTTTTTTATCATCATTACGTTCAAATCATTTCTATCAAGATTCAAAAACATTAACTTGCTGTTTATAATTGCTTTGTTTTAAAATTTTAACAATCGTTGGCCGGCTGGTTGTCTGCTGTTATTTTGTCCCCGTATGTCCGAAACCGCCCGCACCTCTTTGGGTTTCCTGCAACTCTTCCACTTCGACCCACCGGGCTTTTTCCACTTTGGAGATGATCATCTGGGCAATACGTTCACCGTCTTTAACAACAAAATCCTCGTTCGAAAGATTCACCAGAATAATTTTTATTTCCCCCCGGTAATCGGCGTCAATGGTTCCGGGTGTGTTCAGCAAAGAAATGCCGTGTTTTACGGCCAGTCCGCTGCGGGGCCTGATCTGGGCCTCATAGCCGACGGGTAGTTCAATGAACAATCCCGTGGGGACAAGGTATCTTTCCAGTGGCTTCAAAATGATATCTTTGCTTAAGTTTGCACGCAGGTCCATCCCTGCCGATGCCTCCGTTTCGTAGGCGGGCAGTTGGTGCTTCGATCGGTTGACTATTTTGATTTTCATCTTTAACATTTTAAAAGCGTGCAAAAATACTTAAATTAATTGATAAGGAATTGTGAGCCTGCAAACCCTGCGGAGAAAAAAAACTTTGTGTTTTTGTAATAAATTGAGCACAAACAATACTTTATAAGAAACAAGAACAAACATCAAACGATGAAATCACTCAAAGAAGAATTTCTTGAAATGCTGTCCGATTATCAGGGCATCCTGCACAAGGTGAGTTTGATTTATTTTAAAAACAACGCCGACCGGGAAGAAAATATTCAGGAGATCATCTACCAGCTTTGGAAATCCTATCCGGGTTTGAAAAACAAAAACAGCATCGGTTCATGGATCTACGCCGTTTCGATCAATACATCCATAGCACGGCTCAAAAAACAGTCGCGGATCGAATACACGGACAAAATCCCCGAAATACCCGACCGGGCCGATTTTGTCCGACGGATCGAATTGGATGAATCGTTGCAATCGTTGCTTGACGCCATTCATCGTCTCGACGAGATCAACCGGTCGGTCATCCTGTTGTACCTTGAGGAAAAATCATACGACGAGATCGCGGAGATCATCGGGATTTCAAAATCCAACGTTGGCGTCCGCATCAACAGAATTAAAGAAATATTAAGAAAAAACCTGAAAAAATAAAGATCATGGAAAACGATGAATTAAAAAAAATCTGGAACAGCATCAATACGGATGCTTTCCATAAATCGAAAGAAGAACTGGATTTGTTGCTGGCATCAAAGACACGGCAAACCTTCAACAAATATCTGATCATTATCGGAACATCAATTGCCGTAAGTCTTGCATTGATTGTCTTTTTAACTTTTACATCCATAAGACGGCACACCGACCTTTTTTATGTCGTCAACAACCTGGCGCTCGGATTGATCACATTGACGGCGCTGTTTTCAGGTGTGTATTCATGGTATCAACTTGCAAATACGCCCTACGACCGGCCGTTGAAAGAATGGCTGGGAAAAAGGATCAAACTGTTGTCGGGCTGGCTGACCGGAAAGCAAAGCAAACTTTACATCTTCATCATACCGGTGATTTACGTCTTAACGGTATTATCCATTCATGTTTATTTCGAAGGAAAAACATTTACCGAAGTTCTTTCCACCGGAGAATCCCTCGCCGGTTTGATCGTGGGAGCCGTCATCGGCCTTTTCGTTGCATACTTTACCGCACGGAAGATCAGACAGTATGAAATGCGTAATTTTGAGTTTCTCAAAAGCCTGTACGATCGCCTTGGCAAAATGTGAAAAGGGGCGATGCATTCGCTTACGGAACAAGCTTTTTCATCGAATTTCTTTCCGAAAAATATACCACCGCAATGTAAATCAGCAATAGTACCGTATTGATCGTCATCCTGATGGAATTTGACGGATACGGGATAGATGCCGCGATAAAATAAAGTACCACGGACAGGCCGAGGTAGAGGAAAAATTTCGGCAAATTGTAAGGAATGTAAAAATGTTTTCTGCCGAGCAGATAAGAGGAGACCATCATAACGAGGTAGGCGAAAAATACCGCCCACGCCGAGCCGAAGTATCCCATACGGGGAATCAGCAGGAAGTTGAGAATGATGTTGATGATGGCACCGGCAGTGGAAAGTACGGCTCCGTAAACGGTTTTGTTGGTCAGTTTGTACCAGAACGAAAGATTGTAGAAAATGCCGAGAAAAAGATTGCCCATCAACAGAATGGGAATTACGCCGGCTCCTTCGCGGTAGGCAGGCCCGATGAATTTGATGACAATGTCGAGGTAGAGGGTGACGGACAGAAAGATGAATGCCACGGCGATGGTGAAATAATTGAGCACGTCGGCATACGTTTTTTTGGAATCCGATTTCCGGGATTCGGCAAAGAAAAACGGGTCGGCAGCGTAGCGAAATGTCTGGATAAACAGTGTCATGATGATGGATACCTTGTAGCAGGCACCATAAATTCCCACCTGACCCATTACATCGGTGCCTGCCGGGAGCAGCTTGGGAAGCAGGATTTTATCCATGGAGAGATTGACCGACCCGGCAATGGCAACAACAAGCAACGGCCAGGTGTAGGTCAGCATCTTTTTCAGCAGTGCAATGCTGAACCCGAAATGCCGTATGGGCAACTGGGGAAACAGCAGCAAAAGTGTCACCGCCGAGGCAATGAGGTTGGAGATGAAAATGTAACCCACCAGCATGCCGGGATTGAAAAAATGACGGATGAGCTCACTGACAAAACTTTCGGGAAAAGTATTGAGCACCCACGGACAAAACAGGATGAAAAACAGGTTCAACCCGATATTCAGCCCGATGTTGATCAGCTTGATCACCGCAAAACGTACCGGACGGTTTTGCTGCCGCAAACGGGCAAAAGGAATGGCCGCAACGGCGTCGAAAGCCAGAATAAGCCCGAACCAGACCACGTAATTCCGGTGACCGGGATAACCCAGCCAGTTGGCAATGGCTTGTGCATTGAACAAAACCAGCACGGCAAAAACCACCGAACTGACCACCAACGATGTGAAAGCCGTACCGTAAACGGTGGATTTGTCTTTCTCGCTTTCGGAAAACCGGAAGAACGTGGTTTCCATGCCGTAGGTGAGCATGACCCACAGGATGGAAACATAGGCGTACATCTCGGTGACCACCCCGTATTCCGAAGTGATCAAAACCCGGGTGTAGAGCGGAACAAGCAGATAGTTCAGTAATCTGCCGATGATGCTGCTCAAGCCGTAAACCGCCGTTTGCCCGGCTAATCTTTTAAGTGGGTTCAATTTTTTTCAGTTTGGCGCAAAAGTATAAAAATACCTGTTTTTTAATATTTTTGTGAAATGAATCGTATCAACAGAACAACATCATGACCATAAAACTTGCAACCGTACAATTTTGTCCGGCTCTCGGGGATGTGAAAAAAAACATCGCATCGCTGAAGCCGTTGCTCGACAAAGCCAAAGAAGCCGATCTCGTCGTTTTGCCCGAACTGGCCAACTCGGGATATAATTTCCGCGACAGGAAACAGGCGCTGGAATTTTCGGAAGACCCGCAAAACAGCCTGTTCGTTGATTTCCTTGCCGGTTATGCAGCGGCCAACAACAATACGGTTGTTACGGGATTCAACGAAAGAGCCGGGAACGACCTTTACAATTCGGCGTTGGTGATCAACGGCAACGGAATCATTGGCAAATACCGTAAAATCCATCTCTTTTGGAACGAGAAAGATATTTTTCTCCCGGGCGATCTGAAACCCGAAGTTTATGAAACAGCCGGCGTCAGATTCGGACTGCTCATCTGTTTCGACTGGATATTTCCCGAGCTGTGGCGCGCACTGGCGTTAAAGGGCGTTGACCTGATCTGTCATCCGTCCAACCTGGTGCTGCCCGGCAAAGCCCAGAAAGCCGTTCCCGTTCAGGCCATGATGAACAGGGTTTACATTGCTACGGCCAATCGTACCGGAACCGAAGGCAACCTCACTTTTACAGGCAACAGCATCATCGCCGATCCCGAAGGAAATGTCATTGCTTCGGCTTCTCCCGCAAGCGAAGAAGTGTTGTTTGCGGATGTTGATACGGAAAAATCGCGGAACAAGATGGCAACCCCGCGCAACCACATTTTCAACGACCGCCGTCCCGAATTCTATTTTTAATGAAATAACCGAATGAATGGTTTTTTTTGGAGTACTACTCCAAAAATATCCGATATTTTTGGACTG
>JAOZMX010000085.1:4419-14755 GCA_029934065.1 Bacteroidales bacterium | reverse complement strand
AACTACGGTGAAAACTACGGTGAAAACTACGGTGAAAACTACGGTGAAAATACTTGAGTTAATAAAAAGCAATCATTTTATTACAAGACAGGAATTAGCAGATAATTTAGGAATGACCATTGACGGCATTGATTATAACATAAAAAAATTAAAAGAAAAAGGAATGCTTATACGCAAAGGGCCCGACAAGGGAGGTCACTGGAAAATTATTGGTGACGACAGTAAATAGAAATATGTATTCGGGAGCCGGTCCGGTAAATGTCATTGATTATTTCATCACCTCATTATTCTCTTTCATTTGGTTAACTTTTCCTTTATTTGCAAAAAATTTGACACCTATGAATTTTATTGAAGAGTTAAAGTGGCGGGGGATGATCCACGATATGACCCCTGGGTTGGAAAAGCAACTTGAAAAAGAGATGACGACGGCATATGTGGGCATTGACCCCACGGCCGATTCATTGCATATTGGTCACCTGGTTTCCGTCATGATGCTGAAGCATTTTCAGGTAAGTGGTCACCGGCCCATCGTTCTGGTGGGCGGAGCCACGGGAATGATCGGCGATCCATCGGGAAAGTCCAAAGAACGCAATCTTCTCGACGAAAAAGCCCTGCGGCATAATCAGGAATGTCTGAAAAGCCAGCTTTCCCGCTTTTTGGATTTCGATACGGACAAGCCCAACGTTGCGGTGATGGTCAACAACTACGACTGGATGAAGGATTACAGTTTTCTGCGGTTCATCCGCGAGATCGGAAAACACATCACCGTCAATTACATGATGTCGAAAGATTCGGTAAAAAGCCGGCTGGCTTCCGACTCGGGCGAAGGAATGTCGTTCACGGAATTTTCGTATCAGCTTGTTCAGGGAACGGATTTTCTTACGCTTTACGAAACCCACAACTGCAAACTCCAGATGGGCGGTTCGGATCAGTGGGGCAACATCGTTACCGGCACCGAGTTGATCAGGCGAAAGCTGGGGCACGACAAAGAGACCTTTGCGCTTACCTGTCCGCTGATCACCAAAGCCGACGGCGGGAAATTCGGGAAAACCGAAGAGGGCAACGTCTGGCTTGACCCTGAAAAAACATCACCTTATAAGTTTTACCAGTTTTGGCTGAACACCTCCGATGACGATGCGGAACGGTACATCAAGATTTTTACGCTGTTATCCAAGGAGGAAGTGGAGGCTTTGATCGAAGAGCATCGGCAGGCACCGCATTTGAGATTGCTGCAAAAACGCCTGGCCAAAGAGGTCACCACGATGATCCATTCCGAAGCCGATTACCGGGCCGCCGAAGAGGCTTCGCAAATACTGTTTGGCAAAGCCACCACCGAAACGCTGACAAAGTTGAGTGCCGACATGATTTTATCCATCTTCGAAGGCGTTCCGCAATCGCAGGTGGCACGCAGCGAAATTGAAGCCGGCATTCCGGTGATCGGATTTCTGACGGGCATTGCCAAAGCTGCCGCTTCCAACCGTGAAGCACGCGAGTTTTTGAAAAATAATGCCATCTCCATCAACGGCACCAAGGTAAAAGATGATTTTACGGTAACCGAAAAAGCACTGTTGCAGGATCGTTTTATTCTGGTACAGCGTGGGAAAAAGAAATTTTACCTCGTTACGGTCAATTGATCATGTTTTTGTAATGTTCGTACCGTTCCAGAATGTCGTGCACATATTTGTACGGCTCTTCTCCGCGGCAGTAGCCGTAATACACCACCGAGTCCTTGTAATATTTCGGGTCGGATTTGTTCCGGAGAAAATAATCCACATTATTGTCCCATACGTTGGGGTCTTTTCCGTATTTCTCGGCCAGCCGCCGCGCGTCAAAAACATGGGCGATGCCGACATTGTATGCGGCAAGTACGAATTTGATCCTTTCGTTGGGGTCTTTTATCAGGTCTTTGAAACGTTCGTCAAGCGCTTTCAGGTGCCGGATGCCCGCTTCGATGTTTTCTTCGGGAGAAGAAATGTCGTCGAAGCCGTAGGTTTCGGCTGTTCCGGGCATAAGCTGCATCAACCCCGTTGCGCCCATCCACGACATTGCATCGGGCTGAAACCTTGATTCCTGATAGATCATTGAGGCCAGCAGCCGCCAGTCCCAGTCGAGCTCTTTGCTTTTCTTTTTCAGCAGTTCGTCCCATGCCGAGATGTTGCCGCTGCGTATGGAATAATATTTATGGGCGTACTGGATCGACCGGGGATTGACAAAATATTTGTCGTAGGTAAAACGGGCTATTCTGCTGTTTTTAAATTCCGAAAACCAGTTGTTGATGCTGATTCGCAAGCTGTCGGCACCTTTTTTCACCGCCCAGGCGATATTTTGCGGGAAACTTACCGCTGTGGATACATCAATGTCGGGGTAGTATTTTTGATTGACTTTGGCGATGTGCTCGTCGGCAATGGTATAGTCAATGTCGCCGTTGGCCACCATTTCGATGAGTTTTTCGGAGTCGCGCGGAAATTCCACGATCAGGATCGTGTCACCGATCTCTTCCTGAAGATTTTTCAGCCGGGCAACAAAAGAGGAGTTGAAGGGAACATAGATCATCTTTCCGGCAAGTTCCAGCGGATTCCTTATCAGATGCGATTCAACCTCATCGTAGGTTTTCATTTTCCGCCAGTTTTTGGGCTTGCGCTGTACCAGCACCTGGCGTGTTTGCGTCATGGGAATGGTGAAATCCACCATTTTGTTCCGTTTACCCGTAATGGTCAACCCGATGGCAATAAGATCAACTTCTCCGTTCAAAAGATCGTCAAAAGCTTTGTCAAGGTCATTGTTCACAACGATCTCCAGTTCCACGCCGAGATATTTGGCATACGCTTTCAGCAACTCGTACTGGTATCCTGCAGGTTCGCCGCGGTAAATAAAATAATTGGTTGAGTTGTAATCGGTAGTGGCAATCAAAGTCCCTCTCTCAAGAATGGTTTTGAGGGAATTATCAACGGTTTGTACCTTTTTTTTCTTGGCTATTTTATCGTTTTGTCTGCTGCACGAAAACAACAAAAACAGGAAGAGCACGGCAAATACAAAAACAAGATTATTTTTCATTTGCACCATAATTTTTTCATATTGCCGCTAAAAATAGGAAAAATTTTACTTTTACGAAAAAATTTAACCTATGATGACATTTCACGAATTGATCCGCCATCGCGAAAGCATCAGGGAATATGATCCCGAAAGGCCGGTTGAAAAAGAGAAACTGCAACGGATTCTCGAAGCCGGAAGGATTGCTCCGTCGGCGGCCAACAGACAGCCCTGGCGGTTTTATCTTGTGTCGGATGCCGGATACAGAAAAAGGTTGTGCCGCTGCTATCCCCGTGAATGGTTTTGCAATGCGCCCCACATTTTGGTTGTGGCCGGGCGGTATGCCGAAGCTTATGTCCGCCGCAGCGACGGATACAATACCTTGGAAACCGATCTTGCCATTGCCATGGATCACATGATCCTTGCCGCCGATGCCGAGGGAGTGGCCACCTGCTGGGTTATTGCCTTCGACCCCGAAATGATCAAACATACCGGGATCATCGAACCGGACGAAAAAGTCTTTGCCATCACCCCGCTGGGTTATCCCCCGAAAAATTTTGTTCGCAAAGGTGTTAAAGACCGCAAATCCCCGGAAGAGGTTATCAAATACATTTGATGATTTCCATGATTATTTTTAGATTCGGACGAAAGCCCGTTTTCGTTATTTTGAATTGGATATTATTTCTCTTTCCGTTTGGCAGCATTAATCCGGTGCTGTGAAACAAGTCAATGAATAATGTTTATTTTAGCCGCTCATTTTAAAAAATTAATTCAGGTGAGGCAAACGTATCACAGCATCAAAGAAAAAACAAACCATTTTATCAGGGAGCATCATTTGCAATCGCTCAAAGATGTGGCCTTGTTCATCATCATCACGTTGATCATTCATTATTCATGGCGTTTCTGGGCCAATCAGCTCCATTTTGCGCCCATCCACGATTTGATGTACAATCTGGAATACCGCATGGCGGGCATTGTTTACAGGCAAAGCACATGGGCCATTCAGCACTTGCTGGGGATACACGTTACCCTGTTTGACGACATCCGCAAGATGGTCTTCGACAATCAGGGATACATGTCCATCAACAGAAGTTGCTCGGGGATGAAACAGATCATGCAGTTTGTAATCCTGATGATGGTTTTTCCGGGACCGTGGAAAAAGAAATTATGGTTCATCCCCATGGGTGCCTTTATCGTACATCTTACAAATCTGTTTCGCATCACCGGGCTCTCGATAGTGCTCACCACTGTTCCCGAACAATGGAAATTCAGCCACGACTATATTTTCCGCCCGTTTTTCTACGTGGTCATCTTTATGATGTGGGTATGGTGGGTTGAAAAACTCTCCGGAAAAAAAGAATTGAAAAAAGCGGATTCAACGGTTTGAAACGGTTCGCACAGGTAAGTTTCGTTTAACAGTGGCTTATGTTAAGTTTTAAAAGGTTAAGCGTTATCATTCTATCGTTCTCTCGTCTCATCATCCCTCCATTTTTTCACTCTCCTCATTTGGAATGTGAAAAAAAGCTACCGGTTTGGCTGCTGTTTATCCGTGTTGTGTTGATATTAAACAAATAATTCCTGTATTTTAATAAAATATCGGAAGTACAGTTCCGTTATTTTAATAAAATATCGGAAATATGGATTTGTTAAAAATCAACAGACACTGGCAACCAAACTTCAGATATCAGTTTCCTTTTGCACGGAAACAGTTAAAAATACTGATTGACCATATCCATAAACCCCAAATTACACAATTGACCGGTTTGCGACGAACCGGAAAAACAACTTTGTATTTGCAAACCATTAATCATTTACTCGATCAAGGCGTTAATCCCTTTAAGATATGGTATTATACATTTGACCTTGAGGAACAGGATTTGGAATTGCTTTTCAGTCAGTTTGAAGTTAAAACCGGGTTTTCAATACAAAGTGATAAGATTTATATTTTTTTGGATGAAATACAGAAACTGAAGAATTTTGAACTTCAGATCAAGGTTTTTTATGATTTGTATCCCAACCTGAAATTTTTTATTAGTGGGTCCACTTCCTTATTTATAAAAAAGAGATCCGGTGAAAGCCTTGCCGGAAGAATATTACCGGTTTTTTTGCCTGTATTGTCTTTTAGTGAATATCTGGGCTTTATCGAAAAAGAGAACCTGTTGGAGCAGCCTGCGATTTTTGAATCGGAGTTAATGAATGAATATGAAAAATACTGGTCATGTCAGTTTATCGAAACTGTTAATATGAAGGATCAGAATGATCGGAATCATTATTATGACACCATTTTACGAAAAATTATTTTTGAGGATATTCCCTCCATTGCGACCATTGAGCATCCTGAAATTTTGTACAGATTGATGAAAATTTTGGCCGGTTATCCGGGCTTATACCTTAATTATGAAAACCTTGCTTTAGATTTGAAAATTTCATCCAAAACCATAAGCAAATATTTTACTCTTTTGGAGGATGCTTACCTGATTGATGTATTGTACAATTTTTCAAAAAATTTATTGACGACCGAAAAGAAAATGAAACGCGTTTATCTTTCTTCGGTTTCATTTGCAAAGGCATTGTCGGATTATTCAAATGCCGGTTTTATGGCCGAAAATGCAGTGTTATCACAAAGCAAATACCGGTTTTTCTGGAGAGATGCATATAAAAATGAAGTTGATTTCATAGCAATAAAAGGCGAAAAGGCCATCCCTGTTGAAGTAAAATACAAAACGGAAATCAAGCCCAATGAATTGAAGAATCTGTTTTTATTTTCCCGCAAATTTGCTGCCGACAAAGCAATTTGTTTATTGAAAACCGTTAAGCCTGATGTGATTAACTACAAAGGCATGGATGTCCATCTCGAAAGTATTTATCTCTATGACACCGGTGCAATGGATGCATAACGGTTTTTTTTCTCTTTTTTAATCCGTTTTCGTCAGAATTGATTTCACTTCCCTATCTTTGCCTTTTTAATCAAAACATTGTTGTTATGAGCCGGTTTATGAATTTGTTTCGATTCCTTATTTTCCCGACGTTTTTTGTATTTGCTGTTACAGCATGCCGCCAGCATCCCAAAAGTGAAGAAAATATCAGGCCCAACATCATTTACCTTCTTGCCGACGATCTTGGCTACGGCGAATTGGGTTGTTACGGACAGGAGAAGATCGAGACACCGAATCTGGACAGACTGGCCGAATCGGGAATGCGTTTTACGCAGCATTATTCCGGTTCGCCCGTATGTGCTCCGGCGCGCTGCAATTTGCTGACGGGACTTCACCCGGGTCATGCTTTTGTGCGTGGGAATTTTGAATGGAACAGCAGGGGAAATGTCTGGAGCTATAAAGCAATGATCAAAGACTCGACACTGGAAGGACAGTATCCGATGCCCGATACTACGGTAACCGTTGCAAAATTGTTGCAACAGGCCGGATATGCCACCGGGATGATCGGTAAGTGGGGCCTGGGGGCGCCACACACCAACAGCATTCCCAACAAAATGGGTTTTGATTATTTTTACGGATACAACTGTCAGCGTATAGCCCATACTTATTTTCCGGTGTTCATGTGGGAAAACGAGCATCGTGTTCCGCTCAATAACGATACCGTTGCTCCGCATGCCGGGTTGGCCAAAGATGCCGACCCGCTGGATGAAAAAAGCTATGAGCGATTTACAACCGGCGTATATTCTCCTGACCTGATGCAGCAGAAGGCGATCAATTTTATCGAATCCAACAAGGACAAGCCCTTTTTCCTTTACTATGCCACCACGCTTCCGCATCTTCCGTTGCAGGCTCCACAGGATGAAGTGAAGCATTACGTTGATAAATTCGGTGACGAACCACCCCTTGCAAAAGCAGCCTATTTTCCTTGCCGCTATCCGCATGCCACTTATGCGGCCATGATCACATATCTGGATAAGCAGGTGGGACAACTGGTTGATACGCTTAAAGCACTGGGGATTTATGATCGTACGCTGATCATTTTCAGCAGCGACAACGGACCCACATACATTGATGCCGACACCAAATGGTTTGAAAGCGCCAAACCTTTTCAGTGTGAAACCGACAGGATGAAAGGCCATGTTTATGAAGGAGGTATCAGGGTGCCGATGATCGCTTCGTGGCCGGACGTTATCAAACCGGGAACGCAGTCGGAACTGATCTCCGCCTTCTGGGATGTGATGCCTACTTTGTGTGATGTTGCCGGAGCCGCACCGCCAAACCGTACCGACGGGATCAGCTTTTTACCTGAACTAAAGGGGGAAAGCCAAAAGCAACATCCTTATCTTTACTGGGAGTTTGCCGGTTATAACGGACAGCAGGCCGTGAGAATGGGAAAATGGAAAGCTGTGAGAAAAGATATCAAAAAAGGAAACATGAAGATCGAATTGTACGACATGGAAAATGATATCCGTGAAGAACATGATGTGGCGGAGCATCACCCGGAGATCGTAAAACAAATGGAAACGATCATGCGGAAAGAACACACCCCGTCTACCGTGGAACGATTTAAGCTGAAACCTCTCGGGGATGAATAGATGATGTTTGATTGCAAATCATTGTGCAGTTGGCTAAAGAAATCTTTTTACTTTTGGCTCTCAAAATTTTATGTTGAATTTCTTTGAATGAAATAAAGCAGGGCATTGCATAATATTTTTCAATATGATTCATTTTAAAACCTCCGCCTTTCCTGTAATGTTAATCATCGGTTCCTTATTGTTTTTTTCATCCTGCCGGACCAAGACACAAACAGGGGAACTGCCACCACTGCCTGACGGCATCACACGGACCTGGATCGGCCCGGAATACTGGGCGAATCCATTGCAGGACTGGCGTCTTCACAATGGCAGGATGGAATGTACGGGTGGCGGCGGAATGCGGAAAATATTTTTTCTGACCAGAGAAACAGATACCGGTGACGGCAATTTTGATCTTGAATTTACGGCTGAAAATCTCCATCCCGATGATACCTTATTCGGGGGATGGATAGGGTTTGAAACGGGGATACTCGGTGAGTTTGAAGACTACCGCAGTGCGGCTGTCCGGGGTAACGGCTTCCCTGCAGGGATCACCACCGGCGGACGGTTGTTTATCGGGAAGATCGATTCCACGCAAAACCCCGTTCCGCAGATTTTACACGTTCCTTTCGTGTTTCATTTGTCGGCGCAACAACAAAGCAACGGAAATTATACCATCCGGCTAACGGTACAAGCCGAAAATCAGGAAAATAATAATGCTTTAAAGTCGGAACTTGTGCGGCAGGATGTCCACCGGTCGTGGATCGAAGGTGGCATTGCCGTTGTTTGTCACAGTGGCCCGCTGTACGAATTTCCGGATCACCGCTGGGAAAAGGATTTTTCCGTGTGGGGATACAATCCGAAGACCCGTCGCGGCGGAAATGTCCGTTTCGGTTTTTCAAAGATAAAGATCAGGGGAGAAAAAATTATTGCCTTTCCCGAAAGGGCTTTCGGCCCTGTTTTATTTACCCAATATACCCTCAGCAAAGGTATTTTAAAATTAACGGCTCAACTTCCTCCGGTGGGAAAGGATGATGGCCGGACAGTTGCATTTCAGATCAGACAGGGCGAAAAATGGGAAACTTTATCCGAAGTGCCGATGGATTCCCTTGCACGTACGGCAACGTTTAAAATTGAAAACTGGAATGCAAACGGGGATGTAAATTACCGGATTTGGTACAGGTTTATTGCTTCCGGAAACCGGTTGAAGGATGATTATTACGAAGGGATCATTCGCAAAGAGCCGGTGAACAAAGAAGAGATCGTTGTGGCGGCATTTACGGGCAACAATGATCTGGGGTTCCCCAATTCGGACATCGTCAGGAATGTAAAATACCATGATCCCGATTTTTTATTTTTCTCGGGCGACCAGATTTATGAAGGTGTCGGAGGTTACGGTACGCAGCGTGCTCCGCTGGACAAAGCCTGTCTGGATTACCTGCGCAAGTGGTACCTGTTCGGCTGGGCCTATGGTGATTTGTTGCGTAACCGTCCCTCGGTGGCCATCCCCGATGACCATGACGTTTATCACGGAAACATCTGGGGAGCCGGTGGCATTGCCACTCCAAAAGGTTTGACCGGTGCCGCTGCACAAGACATGGGCGGTTACAAAATGCCTGCTGCATGGGTGAACATGGTGCAGCGAACACAAACTTCACACCTTCCCGACCCGTACGACCCGGCGCCTGTTGCCCAGGGTATTGGCGTTTACTACACCGATATCAATTATGCCGGCATCAGCTTTGCCGTGGTTGAAGACCGGAAGTTCAAATCCGCGCCTAAACCCCTTTTACCTCAAGCGAAGATCATTAACGGCTGGGCTCAAAATCTTGACTTCGATGCCCAAAAGGAAAGTGATGTCAAAGGTGCCGTGCTGCTGGGGCAGCGTCAGTTGGATTTTCTGGAGCATTGGAGTGCCGACTGGTCGGATCACACCTGGATGAAAGTGGTGCTCTCGCAAACGATCTTTGCAAATGTGGCCACCCTTCCCAAAGCGGAGAGTCATTCGGACAATATTGTTCCTCAACTGCGGATATTAAGAAACGGCGAATACCCGCCGGATGATGTTCCGGTGGCCGATTTCGACAGCGACGGCTGGCCGCAAACCGGACGCAACAAAGCTTTGCGGATCATGCGAAAAGCTTTTGCATTGCATATCGCCGGCGACCAGCATCTCGGCAGTACCATTCAGTATGGCATCGACCACTGGCGGGATGCCGGTTTTGCCTTCTGTGTCCCCTCCATCTCCAATGTTTGGCCGCGGCGTTGGTACCCTTCCACGGAGGGAAAAAACCGTAAACCCGACAGCCCGAAATATACCGGTGATTTCCTCGACGGGTTCGGGAATAAGATCACTGTGTATGCCGTATCAAACCCGGTTTATACCGGGATCAAGCCCTCAAAATTATACGACCGCGCTACGGGCTACGGCATTGTCCGTTTCAAAAAAAATGCACGGATCATTACCATTGAATGCTGGCCACGGCACATCAACCCCGAAACGGATGTGCAATACAAAGGCTGGCCGGTTATCATTCACCAGCAGGATATTTTCCTCGAAAACCCGAAATGGTTCCTCCCCGAAATTGAAGTAAAAGGTATGAGCAATCCTGTGATCAGTGTGATTGACGAATCAAATCATGAAATCGTTTCTACTTTACGCATCAACGAAGACAGGTATCAGCCCAAAGTATTGAAACCGGGCTTTTACACCATAACAATCGGTGATCCCGATCTGGACAAAGAGAAACTGATAAAACACATTTCGGCATCACAGGAAAATGACAATACATTAAC
>JAOZMX010000085.1:0-4319 GCA_029934065.1 Bacteroidales bacterium | reverse complement strand
TAAACACATGAAAACCGTTTTTTCAATCACCCTGTTTATTTTTCTTTCATTACCCGTATTTTCCCGTCTCCAATTACCTGCCTTGTTTTGCGACAACATGGTATTGCAACGGGAATTTGAAGCGCCTTTCTGGGGGTGGGCCGAACCGGGAGAAATAGTTGCCGTTAAAGGCAGTTGGAACAACATTGCAGTGATGACCATTACGGATGACCATGGCAAATGGATGCTGAAACTTCCGACGCCCGAAGCAGGCGGGCCCTATTTTGTGACGATCAACAACGACACGCTGAAAAATGTGATGATCGGTGAAGTCTGGATTTGTTCGGGACAGTCGAACATGCAGTTTGCCTTGTCGGACACACAGGATTCGGCCACCAAAGCGGAAATAGAAAATGCCGTTTTACCGGAGTTGCGCCTGTTTTATGTAGCCCGTGACAATGCGGATGAACCCAATGATAATTGCTATGGCCGATGGGAAGAGTGCACACCGGAAAGTGCCGGATCATTCAGTGCCGTGGCTTATTATTTCGGGAAGGAGATTCAGCAACGTCTGAAGATTCCCGTGGGTTTGATTCATGTTAGCTGGGGAGGGTCGTCAGCCCAGGCGTGGGTAAACTACAATGTCTTGAAAAATACTCCCGAAGGTCGGTACTACATCGAAAAATACCGTAACAAAGTTGCTTCCGTACGTCCGGGTATCAATCCTCGGGACCAGCAATCACCCGCTTCACTTTACAACGGCATGCTCAAACCCCTGATCCCTTACGGTATTCGCGGAGCGATCTGGTACCAGGGAGAGGCCAATACAAAGGAACATGCGCTTTATGCCGGTCTGATGAATACGATGATCACGGACTGGCGCGGTGAATGGGGCGAGGGAGACTTCCCGTTTTATTTTGTGCAGATTGCACCTTTTGATTACGATGATCAAATCGTGGGCGCCGCATTGAGGGATGCGCAGCGCCGAACCCTTGCCGTACCGAACACGGGTATGGCCGTAACGCTCGACATTGGAAATCCCGACGATGTTCATCCGAAAAACAAAAAGGATGTCGGTCATCGTCTGGCACTTTGGGCAAGGGCTAAAACTTACGGCGAAAGTGATCTGGTTTACAGCGGGCCGCTGTATCGTTCCATGAAAACGGAAAAAAACAAAATACATCTCTATTTTGATCATACCGGCAGCGGACTGATTTGTACGGGTGAAAAACCGACCTGTTTCGAGATTGCCGGGGAAGACAAGGTGTTTTATCCTGCCGATGCACAGATTGACGGAAATACGGTAGTGGTCTTTTCAAAAAAAGTAAAAAACCCGGTTGCCGTCCGTTTTGCTTTTCACAATGGCGATGAGCCGAATCTCTTTAATAGTGAAGGATTGCCTGCTTCTACTTTCAGGACTGACGACTGGAAGATCATCACTGCCAAAGCGCCTGTTACGGGAAAATTTGACGAGGATCAAAAAGCCCTTATTATTTCAATTGAACCGGAAGAGGGATGGGATATCCGATATACCACCGACGGTTCCGAACCCGGTATGGAATCAAAAAAATATACCGCACCATTTGTGTTGACGGAAGATGCCGTAGTTCGTTCTAGGGTTTTTATTGATCACAATCCCTCGTTGCTGACTTCCGAATTGCGGATTGAAAAACACCTGGCAACGGGTAAAAAAGTTTATTACAACGAGCAATATGCGGAAAGATATTCGGGGGGTGGAGATTTTGCATTGGTCAACAGCATGTTCGGCTCCCAGAATTTTAGGGATGGAAAATGGCAGGGCTTCAGCGGGAAAAACCTGGATGTGATCATTGATCTTGAGCAGCCGGAAACAATTTCATCGGTTGGGGTCAATTGTTTGCAGGTGGTGAATTCATGGATCGTTTTCCCGGTGGAAATTGATGTCTTCGTTTCGGACGACGGGGAGCATTTTACACCAATAGCTTCTTTGAAAAATGTCATTCCGGTAAAACCGAATCAAAAGGAAATCCATCTTTTCCAAAGCCGGTTCGATCCCGTAAAAACACAATATGTCAGGGTGGTTGCTAAAAATTACGGCAAGTTACCCCTGTGGCATAAAGGCGTGGGATATAATGCATGGCTGTTTGCGGATGAGATCATCATAAAATAATCTGATTATGAAAAACACACTACTCACGGGAAAAGGATTGCTGCTGTTGGCTTTGTTGGCATTGATAACGGCGTGTGATCAAACTTCAAAAGAAAAATCTCCGGAAAGTCCGCCCAATATCGTTCTGATCTTTATTGATGATATGGGATATGCCGATGTTAGCTGCTACGGGGCAAAGAAATATCAGACACCAAACATTGACCGTCTGGCGGAAGAAGGGATGAAATTTACCGATTTTTATGCCTCGCAGGCTGTATGCAGTGCCTCCCGGGCATCGTTGTTAACAGGTTGTTATGCCGAACGGGTAGGCATTTCGGGCGCATTGAACCCCTTTGCAAAAACCGGACTCAACCCCAATGAAACCACCATCGCCGAGATGTTGAAACGGAAAGGTTATGCCACGGCCGCCTTCGGCAAATGGCACCTTGGCCGTCCGGAGCAGTTTTTGCCGTTGCAACAGGGATTCGACGAATATCTCGGCTTGCCGTATTCCAACGACATGTGGCCTTATAACTACGACGGCACATCCCTGGCCCAAACCAATCACCGGAAGGCAAAATATCCTCCCCTGCCTTTGATCAAAGACAACACGGTGATCGATACCATCACCACCCTTGATGAAATGGGCACGCTGACCACGCGCTATACCCAACAGGCGGTTCGTTTTATCAAAAGCCACAAAGACAGGCCTTTTTTCCTGTACATGCCGTATACCATGGTACATGTACCGCTGGCGGTTTCAGACCGGTTCAAAGGGAAAAGCGGCCAAGGCATGTTTGCCGATGTGATGCTTGAACTGGACTGGTCGGTGGGTCAAATCCTGAAGACTTTGCAGGAAGAAGGGCTTGACCGGAACACTTTGGTGATCTTTACCAGCGACAACGGCCCGTGGCTCAATTTCGGCGATTATGCCGGGTCGGCCTATCCCCTGCGCGAAGGGAAAGGGACGATGTGGGAAGGCGGCCCGAGGGTCGTCGGCTTGTGGCGATGGCCCGGCAAGATACCGCAAGGTGCGGTTTGCCGAAAAATGGCATCAACCATTGATGTTTTACCTACATTAGCCGATATTACCGGTGCGCCGCTGCCCGAAAATAAAATTGACGGTGTAAGCATTCTTCCGCTTCTTGAAGGGCAAAAAGAGGCCAATCCGAGAGATATATTTTATTATTATTACGGAAAAAGTTTGATCGCCGTCAGGAAAGGAAAATGGAAACTGGTCTTTCCCCATACGGGGAGAAGTTACCGGGGAGTAAAACCCGGAAAAAACGGCATGCCGGGGCCGTACAACACCTTTACCGTCACCAAAGAGGAGCTCTACGATCTGGAAAATGACATCAGCGAAACCACCGATGTTGCAGCATTGCATCCCGAAGTCGTAAAGGAACTGGAGAAAATTGCCGATTCGGCGAGGGTTGATCTCGGCGACAGGCTTCGGAATCAAAAAGGCAAGGGTGTTCGTCCGCCCGGAAGGATTCCGGTTGAACGCTCGAAAGTTAAAAATATGGCCAAAGGAAAAAAAGTGAAAATTTCCGGTGTCGCAGGAATAGATTACGAAGCCCACGGCAACAAAACATTGACAGACGGCGTGGTTGGCTCTTTGGATTTTTCCGACGGGGAGTGGCTGGGATTTCAGGGACAGGATATTGAGGTACTCATCGACATGGGAGAAACTTTGCCGATGCACCGCATTGTTTTTCGTACACTCGAAAACCAAAAGGCATGGATTTTCAATCCCGTAAAGGTAAGCATTGAACTGTCGCCGGACGGAGACCGGTACAAGAGTGTTAAGGTTTTCAACATCAATGCGGCACAAAAACAGGAACAGGCTAAAGTCAACGAATTTGTTGCATCCCTCAATGATCAAAATGCCCGGTTTATCCGGATCAAAGCAACAAGCATCGGTACCTGTCCGCCATGGCATCCCGGAGCAGGAGGAAAAGCGTGGATATTCACCGATGAGGTGATCGTTCAATAAATTTCTCCGGAATACCGGAATACGAAATTATTGCGGGATAAATTATGCGATATACAAGCCATTACTCTCTTTTGCGGAAGATAATGTCCGGCTTTTTACAGAAAGGACTTACAACATAAAAGAATCATTTGAAGTAAACCCCTAAAGCTCAAGTTTATCTTGGCTATTTCTCATTTTGATGCGCTGGATTATCTTTGCAAAATGGAAAAAGAATTA
>JAOZMX010000084.1 GCA_029934065.1 Bacteroidales bacterium | reverse complement strand
AAAAAAATTAAACATTATTAATAATGTCTGGAATTATAGGTAAAAAAATCGGGATGACCAGTATGTACAGTGAGGATGGGAAAAATCTTCCCTGCACTGTAATAGAGGCAGGCCCATGTGTGGTTACCCAGGTCAAAACCAAAGAGACTGACGGTTACGAAGCCATTCAGTTGTCTTACGGTGAAAGGAAAGAAAAGCATACGACCAAAGCGCTGAAAGGGCACTTTGACAAGGCCGGTGTTACGCCGCGGAAAGTCATCAGGGAGTTCACCAGGTTTGAGAAGGGACACCAGAAGAAATTCGGTGATATCATTGATGTTTCCATCTTCGAAGAGGGCGAATACATTGATGTGGTAGGCACCTCCAAAGGAAAAGGCTTTCAGGGTGTG
This sequence comes from Bacteroidales bacterium, assembly GCA_029934065.1. GTDB lineage: Bacteria > Bacteroidota > Bacteroidia > Bacteroidales > 4484-276 > 4484-276. Next base: position 14,403 of record JAOZMX010000084.1, on the reverse strand, counting down.
GTCAAGCGTCACGGATTTAAGGGCGTAGGCGACAAAACCCACGGTCAGCACAACCGGCTCAGAGCTCCCGGATCGATCGGAGCATCCTCGTGGCCATCACGTGTTTTCAAAGGAATGCGCATGGCCGGTCAGATGGGAAACAAAAGGGTGAAGATGATCAATCTTCAAATCCTCAAAATCGTTCCCGAAAAGAATTTAATTGTTGTTAAAGGTTCGGTACCAGGACCAAATGGATCATACGTAATTGTTGAAAGATGGAGTTAGCAGTTTATAATATCAACGGACAGGAAACAGGACGTACTGTTTCGTTAGACGATGCAATTTTCGGCATCGAGCCCAATGACCATGCCATTTACCTTGATGTAAAGCAGATACTGGCCAACAAGCGTCAGGGTACGCACAAATCGAAGGAAAGAGGCGATGTTGCTGGAAGTACGCGAAAGATCAAACGCCAGAAAGGTACAGGTACTGCCCGTGCCGGCGATATCAAGAACCCGATATTCAGAGGTGGTGGACGTGTTTTCGGGCCCCGCCCGCGCAGCTATTCTTTTAAACTGAACAAAAAGGTGAAAAGACTGGCCCGCAAATCGGCCCTATCGTACAAAGCTGCCGAAAACAAAATTACCGTGCTTGAGGATTTTACCTTCGATACGCCCAAAACAAAAAACTTTGTTGAGCTGTTGAAGAATTTCGACCTTAACGGTAAAAAAACCATGATAATGATGCCCTCGACCGACCAAAATGTGGTATTGTCGGCGCGGAATCTACAGGAAGTATTGTTCCTCAATTCCAAGAGCATCAACACATTTGATATCATGAAAGCGCAACGGATCTTAATTGTTGAAAGTTCGCTGAAGGATATTGATGAAATGTTTAACAATTAACAGGCAGTAAAAAACCAAAATACATAAGGTATCATGAATATTTTGATTAAGCCGATCATAACCGAAAAAATGACGCACCTCGGAGAGACGCTCAACAGGTATGGCTTTATTGTGCACAAAGAGGCCAACAAGCTTCAGATCAAGGAAGCCGTTGAGAAGCTTTACGGAGTGGATGTACGCGAAGTGAATACCATGAGATATTCAGGGAAAGCAAAGTCGAGATTTACCAAAACCGGTGTCATCGGCGGAAGGACAAAAGCTTATAAAAAGGCCATTATCACATTGGCCGAGGGTGAAACAATTGATTTTTACAGCAATATTTAAAAATAAATGGCTCTAAAAAAATTCAAACCGACAACATCGAGTCAGCGCTTTAAAGTGATTAGTGCGTTTGATGAGATAACCACCGACAAACCGGAAAAGAGTTTGCTCGATACGCAAAAGAGAAGCGGTGGAAGGAATAACGAAGGAAAAATGACCATGCGCTACATGGGTGGCGGTCATAAGAAAAAATATAGGATCATCGATTTCAAACGGGATAAGGACGGTATTCCTGCCGTTATCAAAACCGTGGAATACGATCCCAACCGTAGTGCCCGCATCGCACTGGTGTATTACGCCGACGGCGAAAAAAGGTACATCATTGCGCCCAAGGGGATCAAGGTTGGACAAACCATTCAGTCGGGAAAAGGCGTTTCGCCGGATGTGGGGAACACCCTTTACCTGAGCGAAATTCCTTTTGGTACGTTGATCCACAACATTGAGCTTCGTCCGGGACAAGGCGGCAAGATGGCACGCAGCGCCGGGTCGTATGCCCAGTTGATGTCGAGGGACGGAAAGTTTGCGATCCTTAAGCTCCCTTCGGGTGAGACACGGATGATCCTGCAAAAGTGCAAAGCCACCATCGGCATTGTATCCAATATGGATCACAGCCTCGAAACTTCCGGCAAGGCCGGTCGATCACGCTGGCTGGGACGTCGTCCGCGAGTCAGAGGTGTTGTGATGAATCCTGTTGATCACCCCATGGGTGGTGGCGAAGGAAGAGCTTCGGGCGGTTTGCCGAGATCAAGAAAAGGTTTGCCCGCAAAAGGCTATAAAACCAGATCGAAGAAAAAAGCTTCAAGCAAGTATATCATTGAAAGAAGAAAAAAATAACGCAGTAAATAGAAGATAAAATGAGTCGTTCGCTTAAAAAAGGTCCGTTTATTCATTATAAGCTTGAGAAAAAGGTTCTCGAAAGTCAGGCATCAAGCCGGAAATCCGTTATCAAAACCTGGTCGAGAGCTTCGGTGATCTCACCTGATTTCGTCGGGTTGACGATTGCTGTTCACAACGGGAATAAATTTATTCCGGTTTACATCACCGAAAACATGGTGGGACACAAACTCGGAGAATTTGCCCCGACACGTCAGTTCAGGGGTCATGCTGGAAACAAAAGAAAGTAATAAACAGAGGAAGTAAAAAAAATGGGAGCACGTAAACATAATAGAGCGGTAAGAATTAAAGAGGCTAAAAAGTCGTTGTATTACGCCAAATTAAGGAATTGTCCGACTTCGCCAAGAAAAATGAGGCTGGTAGCCGATCTGGTCAGAGGCAGAGATGTTGAAATTGCATTGAACATTTTGAAGCACACACCCAAGGAAGCCGCCGGCAGAATGTACAAACTGTTGCTTTCGGCCATTGCCAACTGGCAGGAGAAAAACGAAGGGCTCAGAATGGAAGATCATAACCTGTATGTAAAATCCGTGATGGTTGACAGCGCCAGACAACTCAAGCGTATCAGACCTGCTCCGCAGGGCCGGGCACACCGGATCAGAAAGCGGTCGAATCACATTACATTGGTATTGGGTACGCGTCAGGAAGAAATGGTGGAAACCGTAGAATAAAATTAATACAGCAAAACAATAATCAATAAATATTTCATTACCGAATGGGACAAAAAACAAATCCAATAGGTCTTAGGTTAGGAATCATTAAGGGATGGGATTCGAACTGGTACGGCGGAAAGAATTTCAAGGAAAAGCTGATTGAGGACGATAAAATCAGGCAATATTTGCATGCACGATTGTCCAAAGCCGGCATTTCTAAAATTTACATCGAACGTACGCTTAAACTCGTCACTGTTACCATCAACACCGCACGTCCGGGTATTATCATCGGAAAAGGCGGTCAGGAGGTTGACAAGCTGAAAGAAGAATTGAAAAAACTGACGGGCAAAGAGATTCAAATCAACATTACCGAGATCAAAAGACCTGAATTAGATGCATTTCTCGTGGCCAATACGATAGCACGGCAGATCGAAGGCAGAATATCATTCCGCCGGGCCATCAAAACTTCCATTGCCAGCACGATGCGAATTGGTGCCGAAGGGATCAAAGTATTGATATCGGGTCGTTTGGGTGGTGCCGAAATGGCGAGAAGTGAAATGTACAAAGAGGGCAGAACCCCGCTTCATACGCTGAGGGCTGATATTGATTATGCCAAGGCTGAAGCTCGCACCACTTACGGACGGATCGGAATTAAAGTTTGGATTTGTAAAGGTGAGATTTACGGAAAACCCGAGATCGTCCCCATGTCAACAGGAGATAAAAGGCAAAAAGGCGGAATGGGCGGCGGCAAAAAACCGCGCGTCAGAGCACGCCAGCCGAGACGATAAGGACAAAATATTTTTGAAACAATAATAATAACTCAGGATAATGTTACAGCCAAAGAAAACAAAATTTAGAAGGCAGCAAAAAGGCAGGATGAAAGGCAATTCCATGCGCGGAAACCAACTGGCGTTCGGCTCTTTCGGGATCAAAAGCCTTGAATCGGCATGGCTCACCGGAAGACAGATTGAAGCTGCCCGTCAGGCCGTCACCCGTTACATGAAACGTGAAGGTCAGATATGGATCAAAATCTTTCCGGATAAACCTGTGACCAAAAAACCTGCCGAAGTAAGGATGGGTAAAGGTAAAGGTGCTCCCGAATATTTTGTGGCAAGAGTTACTCCGGGACGTATTCTTTTTGAAGCAGAGGGTGTTCCTTTGGAAATTGCCAAAGAAGCCATGCGCCTTGCCGCTCAGAAACTTCCGGTAACGACAAAATTTGTTGTAAGAAGAGATTACGTTGAAGAAAAATAATCGCTGAAAAATGAAACAGAGTGTAATTATAGAATTGTCAAACGACGATTTGCTCGAAAGGTTGGAAGAGGAAGAAAAACAACTGGTGAGGCTCAGACTCAACCATGCCGTTTCTCCGCTTGAAAATCCACATAAAATTACGGACTATCGCAAAACGGTTGCAAGACTGAAGACCGAGATCCGTAAAAGACAGCTTGAAGGTAAATTAAATAAGAAAGCATAGTAAATGGAAACCAAAGCAACAAGACCGTTAAGAAAAGAACGAATTGGTGTGGTAGTAAGCAACAAAATGGACAAAACCATTGTTGTGCGTGTTGAGCGTAAAATGAAACACCCGAAATACGGGAAATTCGTGAAAAAAGCTACCAAGTTTTCGGCACACGACGATAAAAACGATTGCAATATCGGCGATACCGTTCGTATTATGGAAACACGACCGATTAGCAAAAACAAATGTTGGAGATTAGTTGAAATAATTGAAAGAGCTAAATAATCATGATACAGAAAGAAACCAGACTGGCCGTTGCTGATAACAGTGGTGCAAAAGAAGTGCTTTGCATCAATGTGTTGGGGGGTACACGCAAGAAATATGCATCCATCGGCGATACCATTGTTGTAACCGTGAAAAATGCACTTCCGTCGGGGAACATCAAAAAGGGAACCGTATCAAAAGCCGTTGTGGTCAGAACCAAAAAAGAGATCCGGCGCAACGACGGCTCGTACATTCGGTTCGACGACAATGCCGTTGTATTGCTCAATACGACGAACGAAATGATCGGTACCCGTATTTTCGGACCCGTTGCCCGCGAATTGCGTGAAAAACAATACATGAAAATCGTTTCGTTGGCACCCGAAGTACTTTAATTTAAAAGAGGAATTGAATCATGATTAACAGAAAGAAACTATTTGTAAAAAAAGGCGATAACGTAATGATCATTGCCGGGGAATCGAAAGGCCAGCAAGGCAAAGTGCTTGTGGTGGATTCCAAGAAACAAAAAGTCATTATCGAAGGTATCAATTTAGTTACTAAACATTCGAAACCCAGTGCCGAATATCCCGACGGGGGCATCATCAAAAAAGAAGCTCCGGTTCATATTTCCAATATCATGGTGATTGACGGGGCAGGTAATGCCACGCGTGTGGGACGCAAAAAAGACGAAAAATCCGGTAAACTGGTTCGCTATTCAAAAAAGACAGGGGAGGTCATTAAATAATGAGTTACGTACCAAGAATTAAAGAAAAGTATCAAAAGGAGATACATCCTGCATTGATGAAACAATTCGGCTACAAAAGCCCCATGCAGGTACCCAGGCTCAAAAAGATCGCTATCAATCAAGGGCTGGGCGACGCCATTGCCGATAAAAAACTCATCGATTTCGGCGTCAACGAAATGACACTGATTGCAGGACAAAAAGCTGTTCCTACAAAATCAAAAAAGGACATCTCGAACTTTAAACTCAGAAGAGGGATGGCCGTAGGTGTCAGAGTTACGCTGCGAGGCGACAGAATGTACGAATTCCTCGACAGGCTTATTGCCGTTGCCATTCCCCGTATCAGGGACTTCAGGGGTGTGAACGACAAAGGCTTCGACGGCCGCGGAAACTTTACCATGGGAATTACCGAGCAGATCGTTTTTCCCGAGATCAATATCGACAAGGTGAACAAGATTTCAGGTATGGACATCACCTTTGTTACCAGTGCCAATACCGACAAGGAAGCACATGCACTGTTGAAAGAATTTGGAATTCCATTTAAAAATCAGAAATAAACCGATTAAGCAGTATGGCTAAAGAGTCAATGAAAGCAAGAGAAGTCAAACGGGCAAAACTCGTTGACAAATATGCAGAAAAACGCGCTGCACTGAAAGCAGCAGGCGATTATGTGGCTTTGCAAAAATTGCCCAAAAACTCGTCCAAAGTCAGAATCCACAACCGCTGTCAGCTTTCGGGACGTCCGAAAGGTTACATGAGGCAGTTCGGATTATCCCGGATCAACTTCAGGGAAATGGCTTTGCAGGGATTGATCCCCGGAGTGAAAAAAGCAAGTTGGTAAAATTTATTTGAATCATTAAAAGCGCAGTTAAGATATGGTAACCGACCCGATTGCAGATTATATTACAAGACTCAGGAATGCCATCATGGCAAACCACAGGATTGTGGAGATACCCTCCTCGAAAATGAAAAAGGAGATCACAAAGATCCTTTTCGACAAAGGGTACATTCTGAATTACAAATTTGAAGATGATAAATTTCCGAAGAACATCAAGATCGCTCTGAAGTATCATCCGGTATCAAAACTCTCGGCCATTACAAGCCTCGAAAGGGTGAGTAAGCCAGGTTTGAGAAAATATGCCAATGCCAGAGAATTACCCAGAGTGCTCAATGGTCTCGGGATAGCCATCCTTAGTACTTCACACGGATTGATGACGGATAAGGAAGCACGGAAAGCTAATGTTGGTGGCGAAGTTTTATGTTACGTCAGCTAAAAATAGGAGATTGATAAAATGTCACGTATAGGAAAATTACCCGTAAGTATTCCCAAAGGCGTCGAAATAAAAGTATCGGACAAAAATCTGATTACTGTTAAAGGCCCCAAAGGAACACTGGAACAACAAGTTGATCCGGATATCAAACTGAACATTGATAACGGCACCATTACTCTTGAAAGGCCTACGGAGCAAAAAAGGCATAAATCAATGCACGGACTTTACCGTTCGTTGATCAATAATATGGTGAAAGGTGTTTCCGAGGGATTCACCATCACCCAGGAACTGGTAGGCGTAGGTTATAAAGCAAATGCCACCGGACAGAAACTTGAGCTTTCACTCGGGTATTCGCACAACATCATTTTTGTGATGCCTCCTGAGATTAAAGTTGAAACCGTTACCGAACGTGGTAGAAACCCGATCATCAACCTCACCTCTGCCGACAAGCAACTGGTGGGTCAGATCGCGGCAAAAATTCGTTCGTTGCGTAAACCCGAACCATACAAAGGCAAGGGTGTTCTTTACAAGGGAGAAATCGTTAAACGTAAAGCAGGTAAAGCTGCAGCCAGTTAATAGTTATTCATAACGCAGGTAATATTAAAATCCATTGATAAAATGGCAATAAAAAACAGAAAACAATACAGAAGGTTCAGAATCAAGCAGCGGATAAGGAAGATTATTTCCGGCACACCCGAGCGTCCCAGACTGACGGTGTTCAGAAGTAATAAGGAGATTTATGCGCAGATCATCGACGACCTCAACGGCAAAACTTTAGTTGCTGCTTCCTCGAGAAACAAAGATTTCCCAAAGGAAAAAATGACGAAGAAAGTACAGGCAGAGCATGTGGGTAAAGAGATTGCCCGCAAGGCAAAAGATGCCGGTATCGAAGGAATCGTATTCGACCGCAACGGTTATTTGTATCATGGCAGGGTTAAATCGCTGGCTGAAGCAGCAAGAAAAGAAGGTCTAAAATTTTAAGGAATTATGGCAAACGTGAATGTAAAAAGAGTAAAATCAAGCGAGATCGAATTTAAAGATAAGCTTGTCAGCATCCAGAGAGTAACCAAGGTGACCAAAGGTGGACGTACCTTTAGCTTTTCAGCCATTGTGGTCGTAGGTAACGAAAACGGCGTTGTGGGCTACGGCCTTGGAAAAGCAAAAGAGGTAACTTCGGCCATTGCCAAAGGGATTGACGATGCCAAGAAAAACCTCGTTAAAGTTCCGGTACTCAACGGCACACTGCCCCACGAGGGTTACGGAAAATACAGCGGCGCTTATGTGTTTATGAAACCGGCTGCTCCCGGTACGGGTGTGATTGCAGGCGGTGCCATGCGTGCCGTGTTCGAGAGTGTCGGAATTAAGGATGTGCTGGCCAAGTCGAAAGGTTCGTCCAACCCGCACAGTGTGGTGAAAGCGACGATCGCAGCGTTGACAAAAATGCGCGACCCGTACACTGTTGCGCAAATGCGTGGCGTGGATATGGCAAAAGTATTCAATGGTTAATACGGCATTAAAAAGCAAGATACTGATATGAAAAAATTAAGGATCAAACAGGTGAGAAGCGGCATCGGTCGCCCCTTGAGGCAAAAAAGAACGTTGCAGGCTCTCGGGCTCAGAAGAATGAACCATGAGATTGAAGTGGAGGCTACTCCACAGATCATCGGCATGGTTGAAAAAGTAAAACATTTACTCCAGGTAGAAGAAGTATAATTTTATCTAAATACAATTAAAAGAGATGGATTTAAGTAATCTTAAACCGGCAGAAGGATCGATAAAGTCGAAAAAAAGAATTGGCCGCGGACAGGGTTCCGGTAGAGGCGGAACTTCTACAAGAGGACATAAAGGCGCTAAATCGAGATCAGGCTACAAGCAAAAAATGGGTTTCGAAGGTGGCCAGATGCCGCTCTATCGCCGCGTACCTAAAGGTGGATTTAAAAATATCAATCGCAAAGAATATCGCGGAATTAATATTGATGCGTTGCAAAAACTTGCAGAAGAGAACAATATTGATGTCATCAACCAGGAAGTGCTTATCGAACACGGCCTCGCTCAAAAAAACGACCTGATAAAAATTCTGGGTCGTGGCGAACTGAAAGCAAAGATCGAGGTCACGGCTCACGCATTTTCCAAGTCGGCAATAGCAGCAATTGAAGCTCAAGGTGGTGTTGCAACAAAAATCTAATAATTGATGAAAAAGTTTATAGAAACCATACGTAATATTTACAAAATCGAGGATCTGAGAAACAGGATATCCTTTACTCTTGGAATCATCCTGTTGTATCGTTTGGGGTCGTACATTGTTCTTCCCGGTGTCGATCCTCAAATGTTGGATGCCTTGCAGCAGCAAACTTCCAGCGGATTGCTCGGTTTGTTGAATATGTTTTCGGGAGGTGCGTTCTCCAATGCTTCTATTTTCGCATTGGGAATTATGCCGTACATCTCTGCTTCGATTGTAGTACAGTTGCTGGGAATGGCCATTCCTTATTTCCAGCGTTTGCAGAAAGAGGGTGAAAGCGGCAGGAAAAAGATCAATCAGATCACCCGTTACCTTACGGTTATCATTCTTATTTTCCAGTCACCTGCTTACATTGCTAACATTGCGGCACAATTGCCGCCCGAAGCAATTTATCCGTTCGATCCGAATGTGACCACGCACTCGATATTCTCGTTCTTTGGCATTTCATCCATTGTGATGCTTACCGCCGGTTCGATGTTCATCATGTGGCTCGGTGAAAAAATTACCGACAAAGGAATCGGAAACGGTATTTCGCTGATCATTATGATCGGTATCATTGCACGGTTGCCCTTCGCATTGTTTGGTGAGTTTGTTTCAAGACTCGAAGAACAAGGTGGCGGTTTGGTCGTGTTCATGGTTGAGATCATCGTTCTTGTCGGCGTTGTTTTGCTGACCATTTTGCTGGTACAGGGTACGCGTCGTATTCCGGTGCAGTATGCCAAACGTATCGTAGGCAACAAACAATATGGCGGAGTACGGCAGTACATTCCGCTCAAGGTGAATGCAGCTGGTGTGATGCCCATCATTTTTGCACAGGCTATCATGTTCCTCCCGCTTACCGTTGCGCAATATGCACAATCGGATTCGCTGACGGGATTTGCGGCTACATTTACAAACATCAACGGATTTTGGTACAATTTCACCTTTTTCATCCTCATCGTTCTTTTCACCTATTTCTATACCGCCATCACGGTAAATCCAAACCAGATGGCCGACGATATGAAAAAGAACGGAGGATTTATTCCCGGTGTTAAACCCGGGCGGAAAACGGCTGAATTTATCGATACCGTAATGTCTCGGATCACATTTCCGGGATCATTGTTCCTGGGGTTTGTGGCCATCATGCCGGCATTTGTCCGTCTGGTGGGCGTAAACCAGCAGTTTGCACAATTTTTCGGAGGCACCTCTTTGTTGATCCTTGTGGGTGTTGTGCTCGACACGTTACAGCAAATCGAGAGCCACCTGTTGATGCGTCACTACGACGGATTGACCAAGTCCGGCAGGATCAAGGGCAGGTCATCGTCTTCATTTGGAATGTAAGCAGAAAGGCAAGGTTCTGAAGATGGGACTGATTAAGAGCGAAGAAGAGATTGAATTATTAAGAGAAAGTTCTTTACTTGTTGGTAAAACTTTAGCTGAGGTGGCAAAACATATTGCCCCCGGTGTAAAGACCGAAAAACTCGACCGGATTGCCGAAGAGTTCATCCGTTCACAGGATGCCATCCCGGGATTTAAGGGATACAACGGATTTCCGGCTACATTGTGCATCTCCGTCAATGACGAGGTGGTACACGGAATTCCCGGAAAACGCGAGTTGATGGATGGCGATATTGTTTCGGTGGATTGCGGGGTGAAGAAAAACGGTTTTTACGGCGATTCGGCTTTTACTTTTCCGGTTGGCGAAGTAAAAGAAGAGGTGCTCCTGCTGATGCAGCGTACCAGGGAATCCCTTTACAAGGGCATCGAAAACGCCGTTGCCGGGAAAAGGGTTGGAGATATCGGCTTTGCCGTCCAGTCCTATGTTGAAAGTTTCGGCTATTCGGTGGTGCGCGACCTGGTGGGACATGGTTTGGGAAGCAATTTACACGAAAAGCCCGAAGTGCCGAATTTCGGACGCCGCGGGCATGGAAAAGAACTTAAGCCGGGAATGGTGTTGGCCATCGAGCCGATGATCAACCTTGGAGTAAAAGAGGTGGTGCAGGACAGGGACGGATGGACCATTCGTACGGCAGACAGAATGCCGAGTGCTCACTTCGAACACGATATTGTGGTGCGCAAAGGAAAGGCGGAGATTTTATCAACATTTGATTTTATTGAAGAAGTTTTATCATAACACAGATATTTTGAAAATTAAAGAGTTATCAGAATGGCTAAACAACCGATAATCGAACAGGATGGTACCGTCATCGAATCATTGGGTAACGCAATGTTCAGGGTGGAATTGGAAAACGAGCATGTGATTACAGCACATATTTCCGGAAAAATGCGCATGCATTACATCAAGATTTTACCCGGCGATCGCGTTAAGATAGCCATGTCACCGTACGATTTGTCAAAAGGAAGAATAACCTTCAGATACAAGTAATAAAAAACGATATGAAAGTAAGAGCATCATTAAAGAAGAGAACACCGGACTGCAAGATCGTTCGTCGCAAAGGCCGGTTGTATGTGATTAACAAGAAGAATCCTAAATTCAAACAAAGGCAGGGTTAATTAATAAATTTAAGATAAATTATGGCACGTATTGCAGGTATCGATTTACCGAAAAATAAAAGAGGCGTCATAGGATTAACCTATGTTTACGGCATTGGAAAGAACATTTCCTATGAAATTTTGACCAAAGCCGGGGTTGATCCCGACAAAAAAGTTCAGGACTGGACAGACGAAGAACAAACCAAGATCAGGCAGATCATCAACGACGAATATACCGTTGAAGGGGCTTTAAGGTCGGAAGTTCAGATGAACATCAAACGTTTGATGGATATTGGAACCTATCGTGGTATTCGTCACCGTATCGGTTTGCCCGTGCGCGGTCAGGGTACAAAAAACAATGCACGTACACGTAAAGGCAGGAAAAAAACCGTTGCTAACAAAAAGAAAGCACCGAAAGGTTAATGGTTTTATCCAATCAATTCTAATAGTTGAAGAAATCCAAGAAAGAATAAATTAATATGGCAAAAACAACGAAAGGCAGAAGTGCAAAAAAACGGGTTGTTAAGGTTGACCCTTACGGAAGAGCCTATATCAGCGCTTCATTCAACAATATTATCGTAACACTGACCAATAGTGCCGGTCAGGTGATCTCGTGGTCCTCTTCAGGGAAAATGGGATTCAGGGGCTCGAAAAAAAATACCCCCTACGCCGCCCAGATGGCAGCTGAAGATTGTGCCAAGACTGCTTACGACCTCGGCTTGCGCAAAGTGAAAGTTTATGTTAAAGGACCCGGTTCGGGACGCGAATCAGCCATCCGTACCATCCATTCGGCAGGTATCGAAGTAATGGAAATCAACGATGTTACACCATTGCCTCACAACGGATGCCGCCCTCCCAAACGGAGAAGAGTTTAATATTTTATTTTTTTTGAAATTCAGATATCAATTTAATTTATAGAGAAAAATGGCAAGATACACAGGGCCAAAAACAAAGATCTCAAGGAAGTTCGGACAACCCTTGTTCGGACCGGACAAATATTTCGAGAAGAAAAATTACCCTCCGGGACAACACGGATTGAACAAAAGAAGGAAAAAAACTTCGGAGTACGGTATTCAGTTGGCTGAAAAGCAAAAAGCCAAATATACTTACGGAATTCTTGAAAAACAGTTTCGTAATACTTTCGAGAAAGCAACCCACAAAAAAGGCGTGACAGGTGAAGTATTGCTTCAGCTTATTGAAGCACGTCTCGATAATGTGGTTTTCCGTCTCGGTATTGCTCCTACGCGTTCGGCTGCACGCCAGTTGGTTTCGCACCGCCACATCATGGTCAACGGCACATTGGTAAATATTCCGTCGTTTGCCATTCGCCCGGGCGACGTAGTTAGTGTTCGCGAAAGATCAAAATCGCTTTTGGTGATTACCAATTCACTGGCTTCAAGATCAAACGCATTTTCATGGCTGGAATGGGACGAAGAGAAAATGGCCGGGAAATTCCTGAATTATCCGGAAAGAGAAGAAATTCCCGAGAACATCAATGAGCAACTCATTGTTGAATTGTACTCCAAGTAAAATTCCAGATTTTATATTAACATTAAAAACCTAAAGGTTTAAATTATGGCAATATTAGCATTTCAGAAGCCTGACAAAGTGATAATGATCGAGTCCGATGAATACAAGGGAACGTTTGAATTTCGTCCTCTTGAGCCCGGATTCGGAATAACCATTGGCAATGCCTTGCGCCGGATTCTTCTTTCGTCTTTGGAAGGCTATGCTATTACATCGGTAAGGATTGACGGAGTGGAACAGGAATTTTCGACCCTTAAAGGCATTGTTGAGGATGTGGCGGAAATTTTGCTGAACCTCAAACCCATTCGTTTTAAAAAACTGGTTGAGGAAGAGGCCAACGAAAAAGTCCATATCGAGATCAGCGATCAGGAAGTGTTCAAAGCCGGTGACATCAATAAATACCTGTCTGTTTTTCAGGTGCTCAATCCCGAGCATGTCATCTGCAATATGGAACCTTCGGTCAAGCTTTCAATGGATATTACCATCAGCAAAGGCAGGGGATATGTTCCGGCAGAAGAGAACAAGTCGCCCAACGACCCGCTGGGAACCATCGCCATCGACTCCATTCACACACCAATCAAGAATGTGAAATATTACGTGGAGAATTTCAGGGTGGAACAAAAAACCGACTACGAAAAACTGATTTTCGAAATTCAGAGCGACGGTTCGATTCATCCGAAGGATGCGCTGAAAGAAGCGGCTAAAATACTGATCCATCATTTTATGCTCTTCTCCGACGAGAAAATAACGCTCGAAACGGAAGAGAAAAATGTCACGGACGAGTTTGATGAAAATTCACTCCACGTCAGACAATTATTGAAAACCAAGCTGGTGGATCTTGACCTCTCCGTAAGGGCACTCAACTGCCTGAAAGCGGCTGACGTTGAAACATTGGGCGACCTGGTGGCTTTCAACAAAAATGACCTTTTAAAATTCAGGAACTTTGGAAAAAAATCATTGACCGAGCTTGAAGAACTGGTGAAGGCCAAAAATCTGGAGTTTGGGATGAATGTTTCGAAATACAAATTAGATAAGGAATAGGAATAATTGAAAAATGAGACATCGTAAGAAATTCAATCATTTAAGCAGAACAAGTGCGCACAGGAAGGCAATGCTGTCGAATATGGCAACTTCGTTGATCCTGCATAAACGCATCACTACAACGGTTACAAAGGCCAAAGCCTTAAGGACCTATATCGAACCGCTCATTACAAAGTCCAAAGAAGACACCACCCATTCGCGGAGAGTTGTTTTCAGCTATCTCAGAAGCAAGGAGGCAGTTAGTGAGCTTTTCAGAGAAGTCTCCACAAAGGTGGCCGACAGACCGGGTGGATATACCAGGATTATCAAGATGGGAAATCGTTTGGGTGATAATGCCGAAATGTGCCTCATCGAACTGGTTGATTACAACGAATATCTCCTTGGCGAGACAAAAGATTCTGCGAAACCGGCAGCTAAACGCAGGAGAAGAAGAGGCGGCTCCGGTAAAAAACAGCAGGAACAGGTTACTGCCGAAACCACATCAACGGTTGAAGAAAATGTAACGGAAGAAGCTGCAAAAGAAACTGATGAAGTAACATCACAGGAAGCAACCGAAGCCAAAACTGAAGCGGAGGAACAACCTGTAGCCGAAGAACCCAAGGCCGAAGAATCCAAGGCTGAGGAACCCAAAGCGGA
>JAOZMX010000007.1:35680-41572 GCA_029934065.1 Bacteroidales bacterium | reverse complement strand
TTGAAAGCTATGCAAGATGAAAAAGTACGCGAAACAATGGAAATAGAGGATGAAATACTGGAAGAGTTGAAACTGAAAGAACGGATTGCCGAGAAAGCGCTTTGGAAAGGGAAAAAGAAACAAAAATAAAACTTGCAAGAAAAATGCTGAAATACGGCGAATCCATTGAAGAAATTGCATCGGAGACGGGTTTATCCATACCTGAAATCAAAAAACTCAAATCCGAATAAAATTACCTCAAGGTTTGTTTTACATCTTCAGGGTGTTGTTTTTGAACTATTCGCTCTTCTTCCCGAATATTCCCAAAAAAAACGGCACACTTACAACAATAACAATGATCTGCCACAACGAAAGTGCTGCCACAGACTGATGTGCCCCGTAGTGAAGCAACGAAAATATCCTTACCGGAATGGTTTCCATTCCCGGCGGATAGATCAGCACCGCCGTATCCAGTTCCGAAAAAGAAAAGATGAAGGTCAGCAGCAAAGCACCGAATACACCTTTTTTTATCATCGGGAAGATGATCCTGAAAAAAACAGCCTGTTGTGACCTGCCGCTCAACAAACCGGCCTCTTCGTATTGCACCGGCACCCTTACAAGACTAACGGAAATGATCAGATACGCCACCGGCAAAAATCTGAAATAGCTCAAAATGACCATCAGCGGCGTACCGTAAACACTTCCCCCGAAAAAAGGCTGATTCCACAGCTCGATCATCCCGATGCCGTAAAGACCGCCCGACAGCAACAACGGCAGCAAGGTTACCGCCATCAATACTTTTGCCGTTTTGGGCCTGTGGCGCGAATAGAGTACCATAAACAAAGCAGCTCCCGTTGTGATCACAGCTCCTGCCATTGCAAACAGAAACGAATTGACCCATTGAGGAAAAGTTGAAGTAAAAGACCGGATAAAAAGAGGGAGGCTTCCTGTCCTGTGGATCAACGATATCAGCGGAAATCCCAACACCACGAAAAAAAACAAAAAAAGCAGTACGGCAACGCCCCGGGCTCCCGCGCCTGTAAGGCTTTTTAACCCACTTTTATTTCCGGTCAGTGCAAATCGTTTTTGCCTCCCGAAATATCTGATGATCCAAAACGATATCAAGATCGCTATCACCAGATTGGGCAGCGACAATACGGCGGCTTGTTGCTCGTCGTAAAATGCACCGAACTGTGCAAATATCTCCGTGGGGAAAACATTGTACTGCAATGCACCGGGCACACTGAAATTGGTAAAAGCCAGCACAAATATCAGGGCTGCTCCCGTCAGTATTCCGTATTTTGCCAGCAAAACCGTGATCAGCCTTACCCGCGGCCAGCCATTGCGATACAGCCTTGCAGCGTCAAGATACGGTTTACCGATCTGAAGGGCATGGTACATGAAAAGTACCATTAAGGGATACAGCCAGAAAGAAAGAACAAACAGCGTCCCCCAAAAACCGGTTATGGAAAATGCCGATACGTGCCAATGCAGATAGCTTTGCAAGAATCCACCGAGCCATCCTTCGCCGCCCAGTGCATACAACCACGAAACAGCCGAAAGATAAGGCGGAATAAAGAAAGGGATCAAAATTAACAGCATCACAAAACCTTTTGCCCGGAAATGATACCGGCTGATGAGATACGCCAACGGAAAGGCAACAAGCAGAGTAACTACCACGACACACAAGGCAAGAAACAAACTTCCGGCAAAAAGCATGACGATGCGCCGGTCTGTCAGCATCGCATAAGCGGAAAAATCACACCCGAAAAGCGGACGTAAAAGCCGGAAAAGGATAACAAGCAACGGGCCCGTTACGATCATCAGCAGAGCCATGACCACGACAAAAGAAACTCCTGATGATTTTATTATTTTCATTGAACCGGATCAATAATTAATATGCCTGATATCTGTGTTTACAAAGTTATTGAAAATCATCATTTGTGCAAGCTTTTGAATTTGTAATAATTTCAAGGCAAATCTGTTTTATCTTTGCAATAAATTTTCAGGAACGATTGAAAAAACTCTATATCTTCATATTAAAGTCTTACATCGGCCCGCTGGTACTGACGTTTTTTATTGCCCTCTTCATCCTGGTGATGCAGTTTTTGTGGAAATACGTTGACGATTTGGTGGGCAAAGGGCTGGAATGGCATATCATTGCGCAATTGCTGTTTTACGCTTCGTCAACATTTGTGCCGCTGGCACTGCCGCTGGCCATCCTGCTTTCTTCCATCATGACGTTCGGTAATCTCGGTGAAAATTATGAGCTGGTTGCCATGAAGGCTGCGGGCATTTCGTTGCGCAAGATCATGAAGCCGCTGGTTATTTTATCCATCGTCATCAGCATCATGGCTTTTTTGTTTTCCAATTATGTATTGCCCATCGCCAATCTGAAATTCCATTCGCTGCTTTACGACGTCAGACAAAAAAAACTGGCATTAAACATCAAAGAAGGCGTATTTTATAACGGCATTGACGGATTTACCATCCGCATCGGCAGCAAAGATCAAAACAAAAACATCATCCGGGACGTGATGATCTACAACCATACCAAACGGATGGGCAACACGCAGGTAACCATTGCCAAATGGGGGAAAATGGAACTGGCCCCCGACAAATCAACCCTCATCTTCACTCTTTATGACGGATACACCTACGAGGAGATCACCAACCGCAAAAATTACAAGGTCACAAGACCATTCCAGCGAATCCAATTCAGGGAAGAAGTAAAAAGATTCAGTGGACTGGATTTCGGTATGAACCGCACGGATGAAAACCTTTTCAGGAAAAATTACCAAATGATGAACCTGATGCAACTCAAGACCTCCAAAGATTCGCTTCTGCAGGAACTCGACATCCGTAAAAAAAGGATGAGGAGGAGTATTGACAATAAATATAATTTTTATCGCAGTGTTGACACTTTGCTCTTTTCCGGCCAAGTCCCGCCCGATACAATAAACACTTCCACCGCAAATGCCGACACTTTATCCGGTGCTCAGGATACGATTGCAGCGGCACTGCCTTGGATAATGCGCAAACAGAATAAAGCAAAACAAAAAGTCATTTTTGATTTTGCCCTTCAAACAACACGATCAATCGAAAATACCATCATCAACAACAACAATGATTTCAAAAAACGGGAAGAGCGCATCCGAAAACACGAAATCGAATGGCATCGCAAATTCACACTTTCCATAGCCTGTTTGATCCTGTTCTTCATCGGTGCACCATTGGGTGCCATCATCCGCAAAGGTGGTATCGGCATGCCGGTGGTGGTTTCCATATTCTTTTTCGTCATTTTTCATATCATCTCCATCACCGGCGAGAAATATGCCCGTGCCGGGATACTGCAACCCTATGTTGCCATGTGGCTGGCATCGGCCGTACTGCTGCCCGTGGGAATCTTTCTCACCTATAAAGCAACCACCGATTCGCCGTTGCTGGACGCCGACTCATGGAACAAATTGTTTAAACTGTTCAAAATGAATAAAAGAAACGGAACATACCAAACCAACACCAAATGAAAATCCTGATCCTCTGCAATAAAACACCTTACCCCCCCAAAGAAGGCGGGCCGATTGCCATGAATGCCATCATTGAAGGTTTGTACCGGGCTGGTCATGATGTAAAGGTTCTGGCCGTTAACAGCAACAAATACAACATCCGCCCCGAGGAGATACCCGAAGCCTATCGAAAAAAAACAAAGATCGAGACGGTGTTCATCAACCTTTCGGTTCAACCGCACAAGGCATTGGTGAATTTGTTCTCCGGAAAATCATACCACGTCGAAAGATTTATCAGCAAGGATCTTGAATCAAAATTAACGGAAATCCTTCTGAAAGAACATTACGACATTGTTCAGTTGGAAACGCTCTACATGAGCCCTTATGTTGATCTGATCAGAAAATACTCCAACGCCAGGATCGTACTGCGCTCGCATAACATCGAGCACCTGATCTGGGAACGCGTGGCCGCCATCACCCGGAATCCGCTGAAAAAACTTTACCTGAAACATCTGGCCAAAACGCTTAAGAACTACGAACTGGGGATGCTCAACCGCTACGACGGCATTGCCACAATTACTAAAAAAGACGGGGAGACCTTGCGCAGTCTCGGATGCAAAATACCGCTCATTGCAATCCCCTTCGGCATTGACCTTTCGGGATTTAAAAAAAATCCGGGTATCGAGCCGGAATTTCCGTCGCTGTTCCATCTCGGTTCCATGAACTGGATGCCCAACCAGGAAGGGATTCGCTGGTTCCTCGACGAAGTATGGCCCCGGGTACATCAGGCTTTTCCGGATTTAAAATTTTATGTGGCCGGCAGGAACATGCCACAGTGGCTTGTTCAGACAAAATTACCCAATGTGATCGTAACCGGAGAGGTTGACGATGCTTTTGCGTTTATGTATTCCAAAGCCGTTGAGATCGTTCCCCTGTTTTCGGGCAGCGGTATTCGCATCAAAATCATCGAAGGGATGGCCGCCGGGAAAGCCATCGTTTCGACCACCATCGGCGCCGAAGGCATCAATGTGGAAAGCGGCAAAAACATCCTGATCGCCGATACGCCGGAAGAGTTTGCCGGTGCAGTGAAAAGAGTTGTTTCGGACAAGACACTTTGTCAAACTCTGGGTGAAAACGCCAGAAAACTTATCGAACAGGACCACGACAACCGGAAACTCATCAAAAAACTCGAAATGTTTTACAACGAAATAATTGGTTGATAAATAAAGGGAAATTCTATTTTTGCCCCATGAAAATTTTGGTTTTGCTTCCACGTGTACCGTATCCCCTCGAAAAAGGGGATAAACTGCGCGCATACAATCACATCCGGTTTTTGTCGAAAAACAACGAGATCATCCTGTGTGCCATCAACGATACACAGATCCACCCGGAAGCGGTCAAACAACTGCAGCCTTTTTGCAGGTCAATCCATATTTTCAACATTTCAAAACCCGGCATTGCCGTCAATCTGCTAAAAGCATTTTTCAGGGGAATCCCTTTTCAAACGGGATATTTTTACAACAGCCGCATACAGCAAAAAATTAACGACATCATTGCCGAAGAAAAACCCGACCATATTTTTTGCCAGTTGGTTCGTGTTGCCGAATACCTGAAAGGACAACCCATTCCCAAAACAATAGATTATCAGGATGTTTTTTCGAAAGGTATCGAGCGGAGGATCGCCAAGTCGCCGTTTTATCTGCGCCCTGTTTTCAAAATGGAATACCGTCGGCTGATCAGATATGAACACGAAGTTTTTGAAATATTCGACAACAAAACCATCATTTCGCGTCCCGACCGCGATCTGATCCCCCATCCGCAAAAAGAGCAAATCCATATCATCCCCAACGGTGTTGACACCGATTTTTTCAAACCCATGGAGCGGGAAAAGGATTATGAGCTGGTTTTTATCGGCAACATGGCCTATCCTCCCAATGTGAACGCCGCCGAATACCTTGCCCGGGAGATTTTGCCCATTGTAAAAAAATCAAAGCCACAGGCAAAATTACTTCTCGCAGGGGCCACTCCCGACAAACGCGTGTTGGCCTTGCAGTCCGGATCGGTTACGGTTACCGGATGGATGGACGACATCAGGGACGGATACGCACGGGCCAAAATATTCATCGCCCCCATGCAAATCGGGACGGGCTTGCAAAACAAACTGCTGGAAGCCATGGCCATGAAAATCCCCAGCATTACCTCGCCGTTGGCCAACAGCGCGCTCCGCGCCAAAGAGGGCGAAGAGATCCTTGTGGGCAACAATCCTGCGGAGTATGCCGGACATATTTTGAAACTGCTTGAAGATAAAACTTATGCCCGCAAAATCGCAGAAGCAGGCTACCGGTTCGTGATCAACAATTACGACTGGGAAAGTGCAACGGCAGAACTCGAAAGGGTGATGAAGGGA
>JAOZMX010000007.1:0-35580 GCA_029934065.1 Bacteroidales bacterium | reverse complement strand
CAACAATTACGACTGGGAAAGTGCAACGGCAGAACTCGAAAGGGTGATGAAGGGAAAGCATTGACGGACTGAAACTAAAAACGTATTATGTCCCTTCATGGAAAAATAAACTGCTCCTTTATCTTTGAAGTTTCCGTAACTTATTAATTTTACAAAGTAAAACAACGAACCGGAAAAATTGCTTTTCGGTCATATTTCTCAAAACATATTAAACTTGATACAAACATGAAACAGTTTTTAAAAATAATGCCTTTTGTTCTTTTAGTCTTGATATTGATGCTGATTGGTGAAAAACAAGTTTTTGCACAGCAGAGCACCACCGGCCCTGTCAGACCGGAAGGAGTTGACAAAGGGATTAAAAACATCAATCCGGAAAGCGCCACACTGATCAGTGGCGTACCGTCCTATTTATGGCGATACGGTTGTGGCCCGACAGCTTTGGGCATGGTCATCGGTTATTACGATACACACGGGTTTCCCGATCTGATTCCGGGCAATGCTTCGGTGCAGAACAGCAATGTAAACAACGCCATTGCCAACGACGAACATTACAATGATTATTCTTTGCCACTCGACTATTACCCGAATCTCTTGCAGGACAAATCGGAACTGGGCGGAGCACATGTTTCCAATTGCATCGCCGATTTCATGAACACATCATGGAGCAGCAGGAACAACTTTTGGGGATGGAGCTGGAGCTCCGATATCGGCCCTGCATTTGAACAGTACATCCAGATGAGGAACGACGAATACATCATCAACACCAATTTTGTCTGGTTCAATTCTTTTAGCTGGAGCAAATACATCAACGAGATTGACCACAACCGGCCGGTTGTTCTTCTTGTTGACAGCGACGGCAACGGATACACCGATCATTTTGTGACGGGCATCGGATACGATGAAGATAATATGCTTTATGCCATTTACGATACGTGGGATCAATCAATTCACTGGTATCAGTGGAGAGGCTTGTCAAATAATTATTCATGGGGGATTTACGGATTCAATATTCTCAAGGTACAGCAAAATCTGTCAGCCGATTTCATTGCAGGGGCTACAACAATTCCGATGGGAGAAAACATTCAGTTTTTTGATAACTCCACAGGAAATCCCGAATCATTCCAATGGACATTCGAAGGTGGAAATCCTGCCTCATCAACCTCCGAAAATCCTTTAATAACCTATAACTCCTACGGAACTTTCGATGTTTCGTTAACCGTTACTTCAGGAGCAACCACATCCACCGTAACCAAAGAAGATTATATTACCGTTTTACCCGAAACCCAAACCATCATCATCCCGCCGGGATGGAGCGGGCTTTCGGGGTATCTGATCCCTGAAAATACAGATTTAACCATTGTGTTTCAAAATGTCATCAACAACATGATCATCCTCGAAAATTCAAACGGGTTTTTCTATCCCGAATCCGGCACGAATACCATAGGAGAATGGAATACTTTTGAAGGTTACAGCATTAAAACCAACACCGGCATAACTTTGGAAATCGATGGAGCCATGCCGGTTTCGAAAGAAATTGCTCTTGCCACCGGATGGAATCTGATCCCGGTATTACACCGAAATAATATTTCCGTTTCCGGTTTGTTCGAAAATATGCAAAATACATTGATCATTGTAAAAGAGGTTGCCGGAAATAAAATTTATTGGCCGTCAAAAAACATTTACACTTTAGAATGGTTAGAACCCGGCAAAGCATATTTTGTTAAAACCACCGCGGACGGCTCGATCGTATTCCCTTAATCTTACGAACACGCAATTCTTTTTTGTTCCCAAATTGTCCGGCATTTATCAACCGTCGGAAGATTTTTTATCTTTGTTATCAAATTAAACGAAAATACGATGGCAAAAACGGTTGGGATTACACTTTGTGGCGGCGGTGTTAGAGGATTGAGTCAGATCGGCGTATTGCATATTCTTGAAAAAGCGGGCATTTCTCCGGATTATGTTTCCGGTTCCAGCATCGGAGCCATTATCGGCGCATTTTATGCCGACGGATTTTCACCGGAAGAGATTTTGGAAATTTCCAAACAAAGCACGATGATCAAGATTTTTACTCCGTCGTTGAAATTTCAGGGGATCAGCAATTTGAATTATTTGGAATCCTTACTCAAAAAACACCTCCGGGCCGGAACTTTCGAAGAATTGAAAAAAAAATTCTTTGTGGCAGCAACCAATCTCAACACGGGAAAACTTGATATTTTCAATACGGGAGAGCTCACTAAACCGGTAATGGCATCTTCTGCAGTGCCGCTGATTTTTGAGCCGCAGCAGATCAACGGATACAAATACGTGGATGCCAGCATCCTGAACAACATGCCTGTTGAACCCGTAAGGCCGCATGTTGATATTCTCATCGGAGTTTATGTCCATTCGCATGATGCCATGCAAGATCCGGAAAAATTCTCAACATGGAGAGAAGTATTCGACCGTGCGGTAAGTCTTTCGCTTTGGGAAAAATCCAAACACCAGCTGGAGCAATGTGATTTTGTTATCCAACCCAAAAAATCGGCACACCACGGATTGTTCAACAAAAAAGACGACGAGGCTTTGTTTAAAATAGGTGCCGAAGAAACCGAAAAACATATCCCTGAAATACTAAAAGCATTAAATCATGGCTGATGATAAGCAAATAATATTCTCGATGATCGGAGTAGGCAAGCTCTATCCTCCCAACAAACAGGTATTGAAAGACATTTACCTCTCTTTTTATTACGGTGCCAAAATCGGTATCATCGGACTGAACGGCTCGGGGAAATCCACATTGCTGAATATCATTGCCGGAAAGGAGCAATCTTATCAGGGAAAAGTGACCTTTTCACCCGGCTACGAAATCGGCTTACTGGAACAGGAGCCGCACCTCGACGAGAACAAAACCGTAAAAGAAATTGTGGAAGAGGGTGTTCAGGGGATAGTTGATTTGCTGAAGGAATACGAGGCAATCAACGAAAAGTTTGCAGAGCCCATGAGCGACGAAGAGATGGCCGCCCTGATCGACAGACAGGGAAAGCTCACCGAGATGATCGATCAACAGGATGCATGGGAGCTGGACTCGAAACTGGAACGTGCCATGGATGCCTTGCGGTGTCCCGAACCCGGCACTCCGGTCCGTATCCTGTCGGGCGGTGAACGGCGGCGTGTGGCCTTGTGCCGCCTGCTGCTGAAAGAGCCCGACATTTTGCTGCTGGACGAGCCGACCAATCATCTGGATGCGGAGTCGGTGGAATGGCTCGAACAGCATCTCCGGCAATACAAAGGAACCGTTATTGCCGTTACGCACGACCGTTATTTCCTCGACAATGTCGCCGGCTGGATACTGGAACTCGACCGCGGTGAGGGGATTCCCTGGAAAGGAAATTATTCGTCGTGGCTGGAACAAAAAACCCGGCGGCTTGAAATGGAAGAAAAATCGGAAAGCAAACGCCACAAAACACTGGAACGGGAGCTCGAATGGGTACGGATGGCTCCAAAAGCCCGACACGCCAAAGCCAAAGCCCGACTGTCGGCCTACGAGAAGATGCTCAACGAAGATGTAAAACAAAAAGAAGAACGACTGGAGATTTTTATTCCCAACGGACCGCGATTGGGTAACAAGGTGATTGAATCCGTGAACGTTAAAAAAGCTTTTGATGAAAAATTACTTTTCGAGAACCTGAACTTCAGCCTGCCGCCTGCAGGGATTGTGGGGGTAATAGGCCCCAACGGCGCAGGGAAAACCACCCTTTTCAGAATGATCATGGGCGAAGAAAAACCCGACGAAGGGGAGTTTAAGATCGGCGAAACGGTAAAGATCGGTTACGTTGATCAGGCCCATGCTGAAATTGACCCCGAAAAAACCGTTTGGGAAGTGATCTCGCAAGGACACGACACCATTCGTCTCGGCAACCGGCTGATGAATTCGAGAGCCTACGTTGCACGATTCAATTTTAGCGGAGCAGATCAGGGCAAAAAGACCGGTGTCCTTTCCGGGGGCGAACGCAACAGACTGCATCTTGCCATGACACTCAGGCAGGAAGCCAACGTACTGCTGCTCGACGAACCCACCAACGACATTGACGTAAACACCCTGAGAGCACTCGAAGAAGGGCTTGAAAATTTTGCCGGCTGTGCGGTAATCATTTCGCACGACCGCTGGTTTCTCGACCGTGTAGCCACACACATTCTGGCTTTCGAGGGCAATTCGCAGGTTTATTATTTCGAAGGAAGCTACACCGAATATGAAGAAAACAAAAGAAAACGCCTCGGCGACGAAGGACCCAAAAGGATCAGATATAAAAAACTGAAAAACGATTGAGTCCGGCCGAAAGTGAAGTGAACTTTAAAATCGCAACCACCATGTCAGATAAAGAAAATCAAAATTTATTCGCCGTAATCACGGGAGATATTGCAGGTTCTTCGCGTTTGCAAGGAGAGCAACGGATCAAATTGCTCAATAACTTGAAAAGATCCTTCGGGAACGTTGAAAAACTACTTGGGAAAAGTGTAATGGCTTATCCGTTTGAGATATTCCGGGGCGATAGTTTTCAGGGGGTTTTAAAAGTCCCCGAATCGGCATTGAAAGCATCGGTCATCATCCGGGCAACCATAAGAAGCAGTTTTAAGACAACCCTCAAAAATGCCTTCGATGCAAGGATTGCCGTCGGAATCGGCAGCATCTCTCTGTTTCCGGACAAAAGCAGTGGCGAAGGCGACGGAGAAGCTTACCGGAATTCCGGGCCGGAGCTCGACATGATGGAAAAAAAGAACAGGCTTCTTGTGGTAAAAACCCCATGGGAAGAGGTCAACCGGGAATTGAATGTCGAATGTGCGCTGCTGGATGTGATCATCTCGCGATGGTCCATCGAACAGGCCGAAGTATTGCTCATGCATTTTGAAGGATTAACACAACAACAAATTGCTGAAAACCTGAACATTTCGCAACCCGGCGTCAGAAAAAGAATTGAAAAGGCAAATATTGACGAAATTGAAATGACCCTGACGCGATTTGAACAATTAATTCACCATAAATATAACCCTGTGGGGTTATAATATGCTTTTATAACCTTGTGGGGTTATTATTTGTGATTATAACCTTGTGGGGTTATAATTGATTTTTCATTGGCTAAAATCTTTACGATCATGAATGAATTTTTTACCGGTAATGATTTTTTACTTTTGTTAAGGTTGCTGATCGCTCATTTGATCGGTGATTTTTTACTTCAGCGCAAAAGCTGGATCCTTCAACGGCAGAAATTACATGCAAAAGCACCGTCGTTATATGTTCACGTATTGATCATCGGTGGGCTGACCTATTTGTTTTCGGGTTACTATCACAACTTCCTGATTCCCGCGGCATTGATTGTATTGCATTTTTTAACCGATCTGTGGAAATCTTATCGCCGCGATAACATACTGGTATTTTTGTCCGATCAACTGATTCATTTTGCAACCATTCTTATTGCGTGGTATTTTTATGTTTATCCCGAATTTCATACGGGTGATTTTCTTTATGAACTTGGCAACAACCGGAATTTTCTCATTCTGATCACGGCATACATTTTCATTATCTGGCCATCGGGATACATGATCACAAAATTTACCAAACACTGGCAGGATCAGTTGGGAGATGTAAAAGGGCTTCAGGATGCAGGACGATGGATCGGAATATTCGAAAGAGTGCTTATCCTCACCTTTGTACTCGTAAACCAATATGCTGCGATCGGATTTCTTATTGCTGCAAAATCGGTACTCCGTTTTGGAGACGTTAAAAATCCCGATAACCGGAAAAGTGCGGAATTTATTCTCATCGGCACCATGATCAGTTTCATCATCGCGATTGTTACCGGCATTGTGGTTGTTCATCTCATTCGCCAATAATCGTTTTGTTCATGTCAGCATCAAGAAAAATATCCGCCGATTGGGTTTTTCCGGTTTCATCACCTCCGGTCGAAAACGGGATATTGATTTTTGATCAAAAAGGAAAAATCCTTGACTTACTTGATCCTTCGAAGGCTGAAAACATTCCCGGAGCGATCGAAAAGTTCAAGGGGATACTCTGCCCGGGATTTGTCAATACCCACTGCCATCTTGAGCTTTCGTGGTTGAAAGGCAAAATTCCCGAAAAAACCGGTTTGAGCGAATTTGTGATTGCAGTGCAAAAAGCCAAAAGAGAAACAGTGGATGAGGAGATACATCAAGCCGTAATTGATGCCGACAGGAAAATGTACGAAAGCGGAATTGTGGCTGCAGGCGATATTTCCAACACAAACATTTCGTTCCGTGTAAAACGATCAAGCAATATTCATTACCATACGTTTATCGAAATTTACGGTTCCATCCCTGAAATGGCCGAAGAAAAATTCATCCGGGCAAAAGCACTGTGGGATCAACTGACCCGGGAGTATTTGTTGCCGGGTTCCATCACGCCCCATGCCACCTATTCGGTTTCCCAACCGCTTTTTAAACTGATCCGGCAACATGCCGAAACCACACATTCCATTTTGAGCATTCATCATCAGGAAACAAGGGACGAAAGCCTGTTGTTCCTTAATAAGACGGGATGGATTGTGGAAAACATGAAAAAACTGGGAGTGGATTATTCATGGTTCAAACCCACCGGAAAACCGCCGCTTGAATCCATCGCCGATGGGCTTCCCGCAGGAAACAGGCTGTTGTTGGTGCACAACACTTTTGCCTCGCCCGGGGAGATGGATTTTGCACTGGAAACATTCGTGAATGTCCACTTTTCACTTTGTCCCAACGCCAACCTGTACATCGAAGACCGCCTTCCCGACATTCCATTGCTTAAAAGCAAAACCCAAAAACTGACCATCGGTACCGACAGTCTGGCCTCAAACGATGATTTGTCGGTTTGGAAAGAAATAAAAACCATCAACCGTGCTTTCCCCGGCATCCATATCGGTGAGCTCATCGAATGGGGCACCCTGAACGGTGCGAAATTTCTCGGCATCGACAACCGGTTCGGCAGCTTCGAGGCGGGAAAAACACCGGGCATCAACCTGATCACAAACATACCGGAAGATCAAGCGGTCTTTTCATCCGGTTCAAAAGTCGTACGTCTGGCATAAAAAAAGCCCTCCCGCAGGAGAGCTTTAATATTTCGAAACGGTTTTTTTCTATTAATACATACCGCCCATTCCGCCACCCGGAGGCATTCCGGCCGGCATGGCAGGAGCAGGATTTTCTTCTTTGTGCTCGGCAAGTACGCACTCGGTGGTGAGCAGCATACCGGCAATGGATGCAGCATTTTCAAGTGCTACGCGAACTACTTTCGTAGGATCGATAACTCCGGCGTTCATCAGGTTTTCGTAAACCTCTGATCTGGCGTTGAACCCGTAATCGTCTTTACCTTCTTTCACTTTGTTCACAACGATCGATCCTTCCATCCCTGCATTTTCCACAATCTGACGGAGCGGCTCTTCGAGGGCACGTTTCATAATGGCAATACCTGTTGTTTCATCTTCATTTTCGCCTTTCATGCCGTTGAGCAAATCCAGGGTACGCAGATAGGCCACACCACCTCCGGGAATGATCCCCTCTTCGATGGCTGCACGTGTTGCATGCAAAGCATCTTCAAACAGGTCTTTTTTGGCTTTCATTTCCACTTCGCTGGCAGCCCCTACGTAAATAACGGCTACACCACCTGCCAGTTTGGCCAGACGTTCCTGAAGTTTTTCTTTGTCGTAATCCGAAGTGGTTGTTTCGATCTGTTTTTTGATCTGTGCCACGCGACCGTCAATATCTTCTTTGTTGCCTTTGCCGCTAACGATGGTTGTGTTTTCCTTGTCAACGGTAATTTTTTCGGCTTCGCCTAAATAATCAACGGTAGCATCTTCCAACTTATAGCCTTTTTCTTCGGAGATCACGGTACCGCCGGTGAGGATAGCAATGTCCTCAAGCATCTCTTTTCTTCTGTCGCCGAAACCGGGAGCTTTCACGGCAACCACTTTCAGTCCGCCTCTCAGCTTGTTCACTACCAAAGTAGCCAGTGCTTCGGTTTCCACATCCTCGGCAATGATCAACATCGGGCGTCCGCTTTGGGCAACCTTTTCAAGGATTGGGAGCAGGTCTTTCATCACGGAGATTTTCTTGTCGTGGATCAGGATGTAAGGATTCTCGTAAACCGCTTCCATCTTTTCGGTATCGGTAACAAAATAAGGTGAGATGTATCCCCTGTCGAACTGCATCCCTTCAACAACATCCACGTAGGTTTCAATTCCTTTGGCTTCTTCGATGGTGATCACACCTTCTTTTTTTACTTTGCCCATTGCATCGGCAATCAGTTTGCCCACCGTATTGTCGTTGTTGGCCGAAATGGCAGCAACCTGTTCGATCTTTTCGCTGCTGTCGCCAATCTCTTTGGTTTGTTTTTTCAGGCCTTCAATTACCTTGGCCGTAGCTTTGTCGATTCCTCTTTTCAGATCCATCGGGTTGGCACCTGCCGTTACGTTTTTCAAGCCTGCCGTAACAATAGCCTGAGCCAATACGGTTGCCGTCGTTGTACCGTCACCGGCTATGTCGTTGGTTTTGGAAGCAACTTCCTTCACCATTTGTGCTCCAATGTTTTCAACAGGTTCCGTAAGTTCTATTTCTTTAGCCACGGTAACGCCATCCTTGGTTACCGTAGGAGCACCGAAAGATTTTTCGATAATTACATTTCTTCCTTTGGGACCAAGCGTCACTTTTACTGCATCAGCAAGGGCATCAACACCCTTTTTCAACGCTTCTCTTGCTTCAAGATCAAAAATAATATCCTTTGCCATTTTTTTAAGTTTTTTATGTTTTACAAATTATTTTACTTCTTTTTATCCTTAAATGATCGCTACCAGATCAGACTCGCGCATGATCAAATAATCATCACCATCAATGGTAATTTCCGTCCCGGCATATTTGCCGTAGAGCACAACATCACCTTCCTTAACAGTAAGGGGTTCATTGTTTTTCCCGGGGCCTACCGCCACAACGGTACCCCTTTGCGGTTTTTCTTTTGCGGTATCGGGAATAATTAGTCCGCCTGCTGTTTTCTCTTCAGCTTCCGAAGGTTTGATCACAACCCTGTCGGCTAACGGTTTGATGTTTATTTTTGCCATATCTTTCCTTTTTAATTTTAATGAATGAATATGTTTTTGCTAACTCAAATTAGTATCCGAGCCCTTATCACATTATATGCCAAAGCACCTTTTGTCATTTATTTGCCGTTTTAGCACCATGTGGATTTGTCAGGGCAAAAAAAATGTCAGAACATCTATGACATTCTGACATTTGTTTTTTGGTAAAAATGAAAATTTATTTCGCCGTATCTCCCGGGTTATCCTGTGTAGCATTCTGACCCGGCTCAAACGGTACCGTTTGGATCGGAATATCTTCAACATTGACTTCCGAATTAACAACCTCTGTTTTTACCTCGTATTTGGGGATTATTTTTGACGATATCAATACAAAAAACAACATGGCAATTGCCAGACCCCAGGTTGCTTTTTCAAGGAAATCTGCAGTTTTTCTCACACCCATGTACTGGTTTGAACCGGCAAAATTGGAAGCAAGTCCTCCGCCTTTTGAATTTTGCACCAAAACTACCAGTACAATCAGTACTGCAATGATCAGGATCAATACGGTAACTAACACGAAAACTCCCATAGTATCAATGATTTAGATTATTTTCAGACTCTATTTTTTGAATAAGGGCTGCAAAGTAACTACTTTTTTCCGGATATTTCAAACTTAATTTTTGATAAATTTTTATTGCTTTTTCCGTATTGCCCTGATTGTAATAGATTCCCGCCAATGTTTCGCTAACAATTTCCTCATTATCCACAGCACTGTTCTTTGCCCAGTCAACGGGGTTGAAGAAATCTTTTTTGGAACGGGTGATGCGCGGTGCATTTCTGATAAACTGATCAATAATTTCCGATTTGGAGCTTTTGAACTTCTTCTCCTGTGGTGTTTCTTCGGCAGGTTCGGTTTGTTGCAATATTTCCGGCTGCATTTTTTCTTCTGATTTCCCTTGTTCCTGTTGTTGTTCAACCCTTTTCTCTTCGGCATCCTTTTCTACAACGGGCTCTTCCTTTTGTCCGGTTTTCGTTTCAACGGTTTCCGGTTTTCGTTTTTTAATTTTTTCCCCGGTTTCTTCGATCAGCTTTTCCAACGATTCTACTTCACGTCTGATTTTTTCCAGTTCCGCTTTTAAAGCTTCAAATCCTTCCGGAACGGTTTTTTTTGGAAAATGCTTGTTTTCAGGTGTTTTTTCGTGTCGGCTTTTGGCCTCAATCTTTTTACCCCGATCCTTTTGTCCGGTTCCGGTTTTGGACTCCCCACCGGATTCGATGCGATGTTCACGTTCAATTTTTGTCTTTTCGGCAACAACAGTTTCTTTTTTGCGAATCATATAAAACCGGTCAACATGGTCTTTCAACACGGCCCTGTTGCCTGCGTATGCTGCTGTAACTTTCAGCCGTGCAGCCGAGCGAATGTCATTTTCGTTCAGCAACGACAACAGATACAACACTTGCGCCGATTGGCAGTAAGGAAACTGATCCAAAAGATCAATGATCTTTTGCGAATCTCCCTGCTTGAGTTTTTCAGGATGATTGACGAGTGAAAGAAAATGTTTTTGATTCATATCAGTTGCCTATTTTATTTCCGTTTTTTCCGGCATTTGCCTCGGGATAATCCAGCGAATAATGCAACCCGCGGCTCTCTTTGCGCTGCTGTGCCATTTTGATGATCAGATAAGCCACATTGATCATATTTCGCAGTTCACACAATTTCACGGTAAGGATGGATTTATTGTACAGATCCTCGGTTTCGCGGTATAGGATTTCCAACCTGTCGAGTGCACGCTTCAGCCTTAGGTTGGAGCGGACAATTCCCACATAACTGCTCATGATGGATTGCAGGTCTTTCAAACTCTGTGTGATAAGGATCATCTCTTCATTCAGCACCATCCCTTCGGCATTCCATTCGGGAACATCCTCCCTGAATTCGACGGTTTTGATCTTTTCAATGGCATCAACAAAAGCACGGTGCGAGAAAACCACCGATTCAAGCAGCGAATTTGAAGCCAGCCGGTTGGCGCCGTGCAAACCTGTGGAAGCACATTCGCCGCTGGCATAAAGGCGGGTGATGGAACTTCTGGCATATTCGTCAACCTTGATCCCGCCACAAGTGTAATGCGCCGCCGGAACCACAGGAATCATGTCTCTTGTGATATCAATACCGATACTCAAGCATTTGGCATAAATGGTTGGAAAACCGGTAATAAGCTCGTTTTTGTCAAGATGACGGCAATCGAGGTAAACAAATTCACTTCCGCTTAATTTCAGTTCATTGTCAATGGCTCTTGCAACGATGTCGCGCGGGGCGAGCGAAAGCCTTTTGTCATACTTATGCATGAACTCCTCGCCTTCGGCATTTTTCAAAACAGCGCCGAAACCACGCAATGCTTCGGTGATCAGAAACGAGGGTTTTTCCCCCGGGTTGTACAACGCCGTGGGGTGAAACTGGATAAATTCCATGTTCTCGATGATCCCCTTTGCCCTGTAGATCATTGCTATTCCGTCGCCCGTAGCTACGGTAGGATTGGTCGTCACGGCATAGACGTTCCCGGCACCTCCGGTGGCGATCATGGTGGTTTTGGCAAGAATCGTATGTATGGTGTTTGTCGGTATCTCAAGCACATAGGCACCATAACACTCAATGTCGTTGCGATGCCGGGTCACTTCCTCGCCAAGGTGATGCTGCGTGATGATGTCAAGGGCAAAGGTATGTTCAAGCACTTCGATATTGGGATGGGCGGCAATTTGAGAGATCAAAGCCCTTTGTATCTCAAAACCCGTATTGTCTTTATGATGCAAAACCCTGTATTCGGAATGTCCGCCTTCTTTGCCAAGATCATATTTCCCCGTAGAAGTCCTGTCGAATTCGGCCCCCCAGGCAATTAATTCTTTGATCCTTTCCGTTGATTCGGTAATTGTTATTCTTACAATTTTTTCATTGTTGAGGCCGTCTCCGGCAATGAGCGTATCACGAATATGTTTTTCGTAGGTATCGGGGTGATACATTACGGCAGCTATGCCCCCCTGAGCATAACGTGTTGCCGTTTCGTCCATCACTGCTTTGGTAACGATGCACACACTGCCATGCTCTGCAACCTTCAGTGCATAGCTCAAACCGGCAATGCCGGTTCCGATAACCAAAAAATCAACTTTTTTTCTCATTTGTCTTTATTTACCGAAAGTCAGATCAACTGCTTCCGGATGGATTCGGCAATTTCATTAAATTCTTCCGCCGTAAATTTCAGTTTCGGCTTGCTGAAATCAATGTCGTAAATTCCGTTGATGGGGATCAGATGCACATGGGCATGGGGAACCTCAAGTCCCAGTACCGCAATTCCTATTCTTTTGCACTCAACCACTTTCTCAATTCCTTTGGCTACCTTTTGTGCAAAAGAAAACAAACCTTCCAGTGTTTTGCTGTCGAGGTCGAAAATATAATCCACTTCCTGCTTCGGGATGACAAGCGTATGTCCTTTTGCCAACGGGTTGATGTCGAGAAAAGCATAATAGTTCTCATCTTCGGCAATTTTGTAGGAGGGTATTTCACCCCTGATGATCTTAGTAAAAATTGTGCTCATTTTATTACTTGATTTAATTTCAGTTAACAAAGTTAATAATTCTCCAAAAAAAAATGCCAAATAGTCTTCATAAACTATTTAGCACTTTCATATTCACATTTTCGTTCAGGGCAATGGAAGTCTTTTATCAGTGATGCCCTTTGATGCTATTTCACATTTATTTCACCGTCGGATCATCTTGTTATTTCAATGATTTCAAATTCGATCACTCCGGCAGGCACCTTGATCTCAGCCTTATCCCCTATTTTTTTGCCAAGCAGTCCTTTGGCGATTGGAGAACTAACGGATATTTTCGAAGACTTCAGGTCAGCCTCACTTTCGGGAACAATTGTATATTCCATTACACTGTTGTTTTTCAGGTTTTTGATCTTAACCTTTGACAGCAGCAACACTTTGGAAGTATCCAGTTTTGATTCGTCAAGAATTCTTGCATTGATGATGGTTTCCTGCAATTTCGAAATTTTCAGCTCAAGTAATCCCTGGGCCTCTTTTGCTGCATCATATTCTGCATTTTCCGACAGATCACCTTTATCGCGGGCTTCGGCAATTTGCCGTGAGATGGCAGGCCTGTCAACCGTAACCAGCCTGTTTAATTCATCTTTTAATCTTTTTATTCCTTCTTTACTGTAATACTGAACTCCTGGCATAACTATAATTGGTTTTATTTTGAAACATAATAATAGAAAAGACCCTTCCGGAAAAGGGTCTTAATTTTTGATGCAAAGATACAAATATTTTTGTATGTTGCTAATTTTTATAAGTTAATGCGCACACCAAATGTATGAACTCCGTTGAACGGATTGGTTGCACGATAGGAATAGTCAATTGATAATGTAGATTCTCTTTTCTTACTGATGGGAACCTGTACAGTCATCCCGGCACTTGGCCCGGTGTAAACCGTGGTTCTATCGGCTGAATTGGTAATTCCGTCCTCATAAGTATATGCACCTCTCAGCATAAGATATTTTTTCAGCGAAAATTCACCCCCAATGGTAAATTGGTCTTTACCAAACGAGTTGGATTTGAAATCACCAGCCAATGTAAACCGGCTGTCTCCACCAAAGAGGAAATCATAAGCCATCCCGATAACAAGCATTGCCGGAAGTTCAAAACTTTCCGAACGCTGTTCGAACGTAGGCGATGTTTTTGAAAACTGCGTGTAAAACCCTCTGAACGACAGACCGTCTCCGGAGAATTTCATGGGAGGGCCGATATTTTTCAGGGCAATACCGAACTTGATGTTTTCCATCTCACCGGTAACATATTGTATCCCGGCATCAATGGCAACTCCCATGGCACTCAGGTCGTAAATGGATTCCGAAATGATCTTCAAATTAAAACCACCGTAAATACTATTGGAAAATGCTTTGGCATATCCGATGTTAATATTCAACAATGTGGGCGAGAATGTTCCGATACTCCCATCGGACGGATCAGGATTATCAATGGTCGTGATCTCAATATCTCCGAAATTCATCGCCACGATGGCAAGCGTTAATGCCCCTGTTTCACCGACATGCTGTGTCAACCCGAATGCATTGAGATGAATATCAGCACCGGAAAGGTAATTTGTATTTGCAAAGATAATTTCGGTATGTGGTGTAAAAGCTGTTCCTGCAATATTGGTGAAAACAGATTCCAAACCGCGTGCGCATGCTACATTTACTCCTCCCCACCCTGAGCTTCTTGCCCACGGGTTGATCAACAACTCCATAGCACCGGCCTGACCCGACCTGTCCTTATTTCCTGCTTCAACGTTTTCTATCGGGACCATCATTAATCCTGTTAAGAAAATTGCGATGATATAGCTATAAATATTTTTCATACTCTCTGATTTTATAGTTTGAATCATAATTTCATTTAAGGATTTACTAGAAGGTATTCAGGTCAATTGGCCGCATAGCACCAAACCATTTGATTACTCTTTCTCCGCCACGTCCTCCTGTCTCTTTAACATGTATCAGGTACATACCACCTGCGATGGGAATTCCGGCAAAATTCTTCAAATCCCAATCAATGGATGTCAGGGCTTCGGTTTCGTTGCCATTGATTGAGGCTCTTGGATTCGAAATTCCTGATTTATCCACATTGTATTGTCTGATCAACACACCGTTAATGGTATAAATTGTAACAGTGCATTTCTGTGGCAGATTAGTGATCTTAACCCTTGTATCCAGTTGGTTTCGTTCGTAGCCCGGCCCATTTGCAAAAGCATAATACGGATTGGGAACCACATTTATCAGATCAAGATCCGAATCGCTCTTCTGGTCAGAGTATTCCACCGATTCATAATCTGAACTCGAAAACGAATACATCGGATTGAAATCATTCACATTTTTATCACTCAGTGAATCCAATGCTGTTGAGTAATAGCGTTCGTAAGGTTTTGCAATCCGTATTTTAATGGTTACGGGATTACCCTCGGGCAACCAAACCGAATCATTTCCCGCAAGCGGAATGTTTACATACATTGCACTGGAATAGAGTGCCGTAAGATTCAAAATATCAGGTAATGTACCATCAATGGAATCATGAATCGTTTTACCGGCATCGTAAGCAGGAAAATGGTAAACATTGGCCCCGTACTTCAGATCAATATGCTTCATGATGTACAGGTAATGCATTCCTCCAAAAATAGGATTAAATTGCTGATCATATATTTTTGAAGTAGGATTCCACTGCATATCCCGGCCGTTCTGACCACCAAGCCATGAATTTTCAGCATACATGACATTAAGGCGTTCACCGGTTTCTACATTGATAACATATCCCGGGAACCACCCCATACCCGTCGGGCTAATGTAAGCAGGGTCGTCCGGGCTATCGCTTGCCACGGCATCGGGTGCTGCAAAATTGCCCTCTTTATCTATCGAAGGCGAAACCCTCAACTTATATTGAGTTGCTCCTCCCTGTGCCTGTAAAGGATCAGGACACATTTCGATAACAGGGCATCGTGTCCATTTTGTTTTATCGGCCGTAATCACCACATTGACACTTGCAAGACCACCAAGTACCGAAGTGCTTTTTGATATCTTGTTAAATGCCGGCCCTACATCGATCTGATCGCTTGCAGCAGTCAAACAATAAGGCGCCCATGTTCCAAAAATCATTTTTTCATAATCCTGACCGGCATCCCAGGGATTATTGCCTCCCATATCCCAGTCATTGAATTTGGCATTTTGATCATCTTTATAAATACCTGATCTGATCCAGTTGGAAGGTGCCTGCGGAACATCAATGTCAGGTACACCGAAAAACCAGAATTGCGAACTGTCAACATATTTAATTGAAGCTCTGATAAGACCGTTGTTAGCCGAACTTGAATCTCCCGGATAGGGTGTTTTTTGGATAAGTACGGAAATCCCGAGTTCGGGAATGATTTTCTCGTTCCTGATGTTGATGGTTGTGTCGGAGTAATAATTATTCCCATCTTCATCAGTAATGACCCAATTTGCATTTTTTATTTGAATGCTATCTGAGGATGCTGTGGAAACATTAATGAACCTGAGTGTATAAGTACCCCCTTGAACATTCAACGGATCAACAACTTTAACATTAACCGGCCCATGATCTTTTAAATAAACCGGATTGTAATCGATAGGATAATCGTCACTTCCCATAGGATTATCAGCGCTTGCCGGTGGTTTTGACATTATTTTATCAATGGATTCCTGCTTAAGTTCCAGTTCGATACCACCGTTACCCTGTCCGGATAATCTCGTAATTTCAAAGCCATCACCATAGGATGAATTAAGCGTCATACCATTAACGGTCTTATGAGGAATGGCTGTGTAAACCTTTATGTTCTTACGACCTGCAAGATAGGGTCTTTTTTGTCCGTACAATCCATTCACAACACCGGGTTCCTGCGAATAAGGCTGGTATTCGTTGTAAGCATAAGCTACAACCAGATAATAATACTGCTTGTTGTTCACCAGTTTTTTATCCTTTTCGGCAAACATATCTTCCTGAAGAACGAACGAATGGCTGATCCCTTCATCTTTTCCCACTACTTCTATCACCGGAACATTACCGCCGATGGATTGGTCGAAATAGTAATTGACCAGTTTTGTAACCCCGTCCTTCACATCAAATTCGGCCACAAGGCGTGAGTAATCGGGATCGTGCAGGTTTTCAACACTGATGTCAGCATCTCTGAACTGGAATATCTGATATCCCTGGAAAAAATAGGTTCTTAACGAATCGCGTATTGGCTCCGGAATGGTGTCGGAAATTTGAATGTTGGGATCAATTTCCCTGTAGGATTCACGGAAGTTGTTCGATCCTTTCCGATTTGAAATATAAACAATAATCTGGCGATCCATTTCAAGGAAGGAAAGATCCGGTGCATCCGGGCCGTCGAGCACTTTAAAACAGTTATCGAACAGAGCCTGACATTTGTCGTCAACAACCCTTAACAACTGTACCGAAGCCCATGGGCCACCGGAAGTGGCACGTGCCCACGGAATACCAACGGTAATGTAGTTGACTGCTCCGGGCAACAGGTCGAATGGTCCTGCCGACTGCATGAATCGACGGTCATACGGATTGTTATTGGCAGTAATTTCGTTCCAGAACTTACCGTTCTGATTCCATCCTGCATTGGGAGGAACACCTCCTGTACCCCAGTTACACGGGTCCGTATCGTCGGGGAACATAAAGTCGCAATCCGGGCCGTCAGCATCCGGGAAGTGAGCATTACCGCCATACTGCATTTTGGTATTGTCTTTCCAAATACCACGCAGGAAGTTGTAATATTCGGGAGCGATTTGCGGGTCGCAGGTCGGGCCACCACCACAGTTGTCGTGATATACAAAACGCCGCATCCCGAAACGTTCGTTGTCAACAATCCCGTCACCAAAGTTCACCCCATTGATGCTCACATCACAAATCTGAATACTGTCGATGACAACGGTTGGATTATTGGGATCATAAACGTAAGTGTATTTCGGGTTATCCAAACCATCGGGATCCATGTAAGGGCCCTGGAAGAAGTCAACACCAATGGCCGGAGGCTGGATGCCGTATGCTTCAGGCTGTCCGGTCCCGTCAACAGCAACACCGTTGTAACAATATCCGAGTCCGCGTTTTACATCACAACCAACGTAGTCGTCATAGGCATAACCTAAGTCGGTATCCACCCACTGACTAAAATAAGTTTGCGTCAATGTAAAAGTTGACCTGTTGATGATCTCATAACTGTAAAAAGTCATGTTGTTGATCTCATCGTTGGTGGCAAATCCGAAAGCCTGTCCTCTGATCTCCATTCCAATGGGAGCACCGGTGGTTTCGGTATGTACATTTCCTTTATCATTGAAAACCCACCAGAGTGTTTTATCACCTTTGATCACCTGGTCGGAAAGGATACCGTATTTCCAGTTTTCCGGATCATTGGGATGGTAATATACAGCATCCATGGTTGGCGTCAGGGTTTTACAAAGACTGTTGTCAATATCGTAATAGGGATAATCTCCCTGATTAGGATCATAATCGCCATCGCCGTTCTGATCGTAAAACGGAGCGAGGTAATAACTTTGGCCTTTGGCAACATCACCATGGGCAGGCCAATCCTGGATAGAAAGCGGAATGGAATAATTTGGGAACTCTTCACTACGATTGGTACTGTTCCACCATGACAAATATTCATCCACTTCTGCTCTTGTAATGATAAAAAATTTATCGTATTGCGAACATGTTTCGGCATCTATTGCAGCAGTACCGTCAATGGTTAGCGGCCCCGGCCAATAGTCATCACCGTTTCCACGATAGCGCTGGCCGGCAAGTTTCAATTGTCCGTTAACGTCAAGGCCACCAATCCAGAGTGAAGCGGAGAACATGGAGGTTTTTTCGGTATTGGCCGGCACAAAGTATTGTGCACGGTCGAAATTCCACCACATATCACCACCGGTATTGATACGGCACCTGATATTGTTAATATCCAGAAAGGCAAATCCTGCTCCGGCAGAACAGCCTGCTGCGCCTGATTTCAATTCGTTTGTTTCGTGTGTGTTTTCTGTCAGTAACTTATCTGCATAAATTCCCTGAGTTACAAAAAACAACCCAAGCGTAACCAGCAGAGTTCGTAATATGTTTTTCATATTTATCATTAATTTTTGATTATCTTTTATCATATTATCTTTTATCATTTCCTGAAATTAGAAACCAAAGATTACACCGAATCTGATCTGTAGAGGTGTACTAAAGTTATAAGGTGAATTTTCCCTTAACGTATATAAATCGCGGTAGGCCTGAGGATCCAACTGCGAATTGATATTTTCCTGCCATTCGGGAGCAGTAAGATACCCGTCGTCGGTAGGGGAACCTGTTGCGGGATAAACACTCATGATATTTTGTGTATTGAACAAATTCAGGAACAAGAAATAAACGTTGAGTGATGTCCTTGAATCGGGTTTTTTCGACAATTTGAAATCTTTATCTACACGCATATCCACCCTGAATTCCCAAGGCAGCCTGGAACCGTTAATACTTCCTTCAAGTAAACGGGATCCACCGGTAGCATACGTTCCGATCACATTTGCCGAGCGTGTGTAGGGAGTCCCCGAGCCACCGCCAAGTGTAAGGTTTATCCCGAAATTCTCAAGCCAACGCGTGGTTTTCACCTGATCTGTTCCTTTGATTTTCCGGGTAGAAGTGGGACCGTTATATGCTTTCCCCTCTCCAAAGTGATAATCAAGCATAATGTTGAAAGCATGTCTTCTGTCCCAGTTCAACGGAAAAATTGTCCTTAAATTCGGAAGGCCCGCATTAACCAGCGCTCTTGCCGTGGTCGGTGTCGAACCCGTACCTTCGGCAAACTGAAGCGTGTAACTGATCCTTGCCCTAACATTGTTGGTCCTTCTAAGGTCGTAGGTAACCGTTAAACCTTTTACGGTACCGAAGTCAATATTATTATAGGAATAATAAAGGTTAGAACCTCCGGTGTAAGCTCCCGTGTATCTGTAATACTGGATTTGCTTACGCATCTCTTTGTAAAATGTTGATATCTTGAGTGATGAAGTTGTACTTACCTTCTGCTGAAACCCCAATTCGTAATCGATGGATTGGGTTGGTTCCAGATTCGGATTACTGATGCTGCTTTGTTTTTCAATGTAGTAATACTGAACGGGATTCATCCGCAAATAACTTGTCGGCCTTTGCGTAAGAATATCATAGTGTGCGAAAAACAAAGCTTCATCCGAGATGGGGAACGAAAAAGCGATCCTCGGCATCGCACTGATTTGCGGTTCGTAATCTTTGAACACATCCGGAGAAACATTTTCCTGCTGCGGGTTCACTAAATATGGAGTAATACCGTTTCCGGCATCCAAAACATCGGGATTTTGAATAACAGTACCCTGTGCGTTGTACCATATGCTTCCT
Source organism: Bacteroidales bacterium (assembly GCA_029934065.1). Lineage (GTDB taxonomy): Bacteria > Bacteroidota > Bacteroidia > Bacteroidales > 4484-276 > 4484-276. The sequence goes on along the minus strand of JAOZMX010000007.1, from coordinate 15,554 downwards.
TCGCGATAACCCGTGATTTCAGAAGGATTGTCTTTGTTATCAACATAAACCACTGCATCGCCGCTGATATTGTCCGGATGGTCAACAGGTATTCCGTCAATGGTTTTGATCTCGTCAGCCGTAAATGCCGGGTAAAACAGGTACGGGTCTTTTAGCACCATCTGATTGGCATCGAAACGGTCGATACGAACACCGATGTTAAAAATCAAATCGTCGAAAGCAAACTTATCCTGAATATAACCTGCCATGTAAATCGGCTGGAACGCTCCGATATCACGTGTGAATTGTGCTCTTCCCAAATCATCTTTGTAAGTATTGTAAAAGAAATCGTCGAATGAGGGTTGATCTTTTTGCTTATTACCATATGGATCATAACCATAATAATAAACGTAAGGTGTACCATTGTTCAACAGATCGCTGGGACTGAACATATCAATGGTAAGTCCTCCGTTCACAGGAACATTTTTAATCAGGTTATTATTTTCGTCAAAGTAATTGATGGTTTGCGTATTGATATCATACGAATCAATATCAACCCAATCGGTACCCTGAAGCGGCAATCCGAGTTTTTTCCTCAAATTGATATCAAAAACCCTTTGTTCAACTTCACTGTAAAGTCTGGAATAATTGATGGTATCCTGAAAAACGCCATCCACAATGACCAGTTCGGCTGATTCTTTGTCAAGCTGATTGATGTGCGAGTTAGTGATGAGACGCATAAGGTTCCATAAACCAACGGGGGCATAACCATATCCGCGATCGTTACGCTGTTCGTACTGGAAACCAAATTGAATAGCATGATTCCCAATATCACCCGAGGCTTCAACGGTAACTCCAATCTTGGAATTATCCGTAACACTATAGCCATTGTACTGAGCTCCCACATTTGCCCACAAACTATTGGAGTAAACACTTTCCGGAGACTGACCGTTTAATAACCCTCCATACAACTGCACCTGATTGTAATTGAGCCAATGACCCGTTTGAGGAAATCTCCAATCTCCCTTGTCCGGATAAAATTCATAATATTGTTCCGTATAGCGAGCCACAACCGGGTTGATATCAGAAGGAGTAAAATAAAATCCCGTATCCTGATATGCATTGTGCAACCAAACATCCGTGTAAACGTGACCGTTAACGGTATCGGTACCCAATTCATAAGACCTGCGTTTGTAAGTTTCGAATTTACCAAGATACCCGTAATTGAACAGATTATCGCCGTGAGATGCATCCTCAACCGTTTGATCAACTTTACTGTAATCAGCCTGAATGGTGTAATAAACGTTCCTGAGCAATGATGTGCTTTCCTTTTTATCGGGAAATCTTTGGGAGAACCTACCGAAAACCCTCCATGTTGTATTCCGTACATGCGGATTGTTTTCATAATTAAACAGTGAGCCCCAATAATCAAAGGCATTGTAATCACGATAACTGAAGGTACCACCAAAAGATAGATTAATTGTCGGTGAAGTTCTCACATCTATTTTTCCGGATAGATTAATTTCTGTCCTTTCCGTATTCAGCGTACTTTTTAAAGTCTCTGTATTCTCCATCCGTGTATAGAGTGAATTATTGTACAAACCGAAGCCTGTTCCGGTTGGTCTTTGAGGATTCTCTTTCAGGAATTGCAGATAATCATCTTTCACTTTGTCGATGGTACCTTTGGCCGAAGGACGTCCGTCTTTACGAAAGATAAAATCCCCGTTCAGGGAGTAACCTAAAATCGAAGTTTTGGTATTATTTTCCATTTTGCTGAACAGCGGGCCGTTGATACCAATCCCTAACCGATTGTATCCGTAATGATCCAGGAACTGGGATGTTTCGAGTTCCACACCCCCTCCAAAATGCCTTGAAGGACCTCTTGTTGTAATACTGATAATACCACCGGTTGCATCACCATATTTAGCCGGAGTACCACCAAGGATCACAGAAACCTGATCGATGGAGGACTGCGGTAACGCTGTGGAGCCAATGACCCTCATACCGTCAATATAATAAACGGTACCACTGGAACGCTGGCCACGGATACTGATGTTTCCTCCATCGGCATTGGAATAAACACCTCCCACCGTTGTTGCGATCGAAGAAGCACTGCGGTTCGGCATTTTCTTGATCTCCTCGGCAGTAACCGTTGCTCCCGAAACCGTTTTATCTTTGGAAATCAGCGGGACCTTATAACTCACAACTTCCACCGCTGACAGCGTTTCTGTGGTTGAAGTCAGTTCAAAATCCTGAAAGGTGATCTGATCACCTTTCACGATCAGTCCGGCAATTTCCTTGGATTGATACCCAACAAAAGAAGCCCTGACATTGTACGTCCCGGGGGTTAACGGTTTAATCACATATTTCCCGTCAAAATCCGATGTCGCTCCTGTTAATACCTGACCTCCCGAGAGTATTGCCACATTTGCAAAGGGGATGGGTTCCTTCGTATCCTTATCATAGATTTTCCCCTGTAATGCGCCCGACTGGGAAAATGCAGCCAGGCTGGCGGTCAGTATAATTCCAATTGTTAAAAGTAGATTTCTTAACATACCATATAATTTTACGTTAGATTATACTATTGTGCTAAAGGGCGGTAAAATTACAAATAAAAAAATGTATTAACCAAACCTTTTTGCGTTTACATTTTTAAAAAATTAACATTTAATTAACATATTTTGCATTTAAAACTTCGTTGTAAATCACTGCATCCCTAAGGTTGAAATAAAATTCCTGTTGAGAAAAATCACTTTTATCTTCCTGCAAAAAAAATTCATTTTCTTGTTTTTTGTCCTCTTTTTCTTTGTTGTCTTCTCCGGATAAAGCTTCTTTTGCGAACACCGATTTCATTTTTTGATGTTCTTTTTTCCATGGTATCTCCTCATCATCCTGCACGGGAAATGTTTTTGAAGGAGGTGTGATTTCATCCGGGATCACCTCCAACGATTGTGCTTCGTCTTCAGGGATGATTTCGAGGGACTGTTCATCGGAAAGGAGTTTTTCCAGCATGGCTGTCAGGCCCGGTTTTGCCGCAGGCTGCACTTCAGGCTGCTGCGTTTCGGCATCAAAAATTTCTTCCGTGCTTGCATCTTCTTCCGAAATGCCGTTGTGTGCTTCCGATGCAAGACGCTGTGCTTCCCTGCGTTTTTTCTTTAAATTCTGCTGGTAAATGGAGAAAGCCAACCAACCGATAATAAATAAAACGTATAAAAAATCATCCATTTTCATAAATTATTGATTATTTCAATCACCGTTTCTTTCTTGCGTCTCGAAACGGGAACTTTCGTTTCGTCGCTCATCAGGATATATCCTCCCTGCTGTTTTATGTATTCTTTGATGTACTTTGTATTGACAAGATGTGACTTGTGCGGCCGGATAAAACCATGTTCTTTCAAAAGTTTTTCATTTTCTTTCAGTGTTCTGGAAATCATTAATTTTTTCCCGTCAACGAAAAAGAAAAGCGTGTAGTAATTGTCCGATTCGCACCTGATGATGTCATCCACTTTAACCACATGGATTTTTCCGGAGGTAGAAAGTATGATTTTTTGCGACTCTTTTTGCGGATGCTTCAAATTATTGATTAAAACCTCAATATTTTCATTCATTCTGAAATCCTTCTCGGCCTTCCGTTTTTCAACTTTTTCAACTGCGTTGATCAGTTCTTCGGGGACAATCGGTTTGAGCAGGTAATCGAGTGCGCTGTATTTGATGGCCTTGATGGCATACTGATCGAATGCCGTGGTAAAAACGATCTCGAAGTTAATCAATCCCACTTCTTCCAATAATTTGAATCCGCTGCCATCGGAAATTTGAATATCGAGAAAAATCACATCAGGTTCGTTTTTCCTGATGGCTTCAATGCCGTCGTGCACCCCGGTGGCTTCGGCCTGTATCAGCACATTGGGACAATACCTCCCTAAAAGGCTCACCAGCGCATCCCGCGATTTTTTCTCATCTTCTATAATTACAGCTTTTACCAAAGCAAACGGATATGTTTGAATTAAACAAAGGGTCAAATATCAACAAAATAGTTTAATTGTCGTACAATAAATTGACAGTGAAGGATAATTTTTAGTTATTATAAATAAGCCTTTATTTATTTGGTGCTCATAACCAGCGCCGAAAGCAGTTCTTTTCGGGAAACAAGCCTGGCATAATTTGTTGAGCGGGAAATTACATTTCCTGGATTGCGATTACCAGTTCTACTCTTGTACCGGCAGGATTCCCCTTGTTGTCCTTCAGGTCAATAATTTTTACATCAAAATCTTTGTGCGTTTTTTTCCGGAGGATCTCGATGCGTTCGTTTGTGATCATCATGCCTTTCGATTCGGTATTGATCCCTGAATTGCGTTTTATTTCGGTGGCTTTGTCCCGCCCTATTCCATCGTCTTCAATCAGGCAAAGGATATTTGGCCCTTGCTGTGTAAACTGTAGTTTAAGGTGTCCCCGATCCGGTTTGTGAACCAGGCCATGGATGATGGCATTTTCTACATACGGCTGGATGATCATGGGTGGCACACCTGTGAATTCTTCATCAATGGAGGGATCGACAACAATTTCGTAGGTAAATTTATTTTCGAACCGGAGCTGTTCGATTTCGATGTAAAGTTTCAATGCGTGCAATTCGTCGGCCAGCGGAATGAGCGATTCACGGGAATTGCTCAGGATAAGCCGCATCAATTGCGAAAAGCGACCCAGATAATTCACCGCAAGGTCCGTATCGTTGCTCAAAATGTAACTCTGGATGGAATTGAGTGAATTGAAAATAAAGTGGGGGTTCATTTGCAGACGCAAGGCTTTTTGTTGAATCTCGAAAAGTTGTTTTTCGATTTGAAGAACTTTTTTCTGTATTTCGTGTTTGCGCCTGATATGCCTGATCCTAAACACAAGGAAAAGCCAAATTGCCCCGATAATAATTATTGCCAGTGCGATTTTAAAAAACCATGTCTGATGCCATGGCGGGGTTATGATGATGTGAATTGCTGTACCTTCACGGTTCCACACATTGTTGTTGTTTGACCCGATGACGCGAAAAACATAATTTCCCGGTTCCACTTTTGTAAAATTGGCAAAATGATGGCCTGCGGTCACATCAATCCAGTCCCTGTTGTAATTTTCAAGTTTGTAGGAAAAATGATTTTTCAGGGGATTGGTATAATCCATTGCCGCAAACACAAAGGTGAAAAAATTATCTTTGTGGTTCAGCCTGATGGTATCTCCCGGGAAAAGCTCTCCGGGTTGTTCCCGGTTGAGAATCTTGAAACCGGTAATGACAATTTCCGGGACATTGGTATTGAGCTTTATCCGGGCGGGGTCAAAAACATTAAATCCTTTCATCCCGCCAAAAAATATCAGGCCCGAGCTGCTTTTCAAACTTGCATTTGAATTGAATTCGTTGCTTTGCAAACCGTCGGTAACGTCAAAATTAAGGAATGAATCATTTTGCCGGTCGAACCGTGAAATCCCCCAATTGGTAGTCAGCCACAGGAATCCTTCGTCATCTTCAATAATGTTGTAAACCATGTTATCGGGCAATCCGTCTTTCGTCGTAAACGATTTGAAAACCTTTTTTTCCTTGTCAAACATAAACAAACCGCTTTCGCGGCTTCCGAGCCAGAAATCGCCATTTGCATCTTCAAAAATACTGAAGAACCTGACGGGGAGGAGGTCAAAGTTATTTTGTTGCATAACCGAATATGTGTCGAATGAATCCGATGTTTTATCGTACCGGCAAAGTCCATTGGAGGCAGCGAGCCATATATTGCCGTGCTCGTCTTCCAAAATGTCGTAAACGGTATTTCCGGCAATGGATTTGTCGTCGCCGGGGTCGTGTCTGAAAACCTTCACGGCTTTGGTTTGCAAATCAATAACATCCAAACCATTATTTGTCCCCACCCAAAGTTGCCGGTTGCTATCCTCCAAGAGGGCATGAATATTCAATCCGCTAATGGTAAATTTCTCCTGACTTGAAGGCCGGTGATTCTCCAGAATCCTGTTTTTCCCGTCAAAAAAATAAAGCCCTTCTTTTTCAGTACCTATCCACACACCCCCCGTATAATCCCTGGAAAAAGCCCATACTCTTTTTTTGACCAACCGTGCAGCAAACGGATACTTGTCCTCAAATCGTGAGAACCTTCCCGCAGGCCGGTCGTAAATACTGATGCCATCTTCGGTGCTGACCCAGAAAACACCGGGTTTGTATTCCAAAAACGACCAGATGATATTGTTTCTTACGCTGTTTGTGCTACTGGGGTTATGTAAAAACAACTCGAAATCGGCCGAATATTTATTCAATTTGGCCACACCGATCATGGTACCGAACCAAAGATTCCCGATTTTATCGCGAAACATGTCGTAAACCCTGTTGTTATTTATTGATCTCCGGTTTTTCGGATCATTCAGAATGGAAAACACACTATCGGCACCATTTAATATTTTCACGCCGTTGCCGTCGGTTGTCACCCACAGATTACCCTCATCATCATCAAGGATGCTTGTGATATGACAGGTTTCAGCCTTTGAGGCCTCATCCTGTTGGTAGAGCATTCTGCGGAAGGTTCCATTTTCTTCGTTGAATAAATTCAACCCTTTTTCGGTACCGATGTAAATATGATGTGCGGAATCCTCGAAGATACAGGTGATATGATTGCACGACAAACTGCTTTCGTCGCCGGGACGATGCAGATAACGGACGCTCTCCCTGGTTGACGGATTGGAGCGTACCACACCGAAATGCGAGCCGATCCAGTAAAAACCCCGGCTGTCTTTACAAATAAAGGTGATGTCGTTGGCAGGAGAGCTCCTCTCGCCCGTAAACCGGCTGTTGTAATGAAAAACTTTTCCGGTTTGAATATCTAACAGATTCAATCCCGAAGCGGTACAAACCCAGACTTTCCCGGGAATATCCTGAAACAAATAATTGATTTTGTCACCGGAAAGCGAAGAAGTACTTGCAGGGTCATGCAAAAAAACTTTGATTTTCCCCGTGACAGGGTCAAGGCAGTTGAGGCCTGCTTCGGTACCGATCCAAATCCTCCCTTTTTCATCTTCAAGCAGTGCATGAACGGTTTCATCGCTCAAACCATTCTGTCTTTTGTAAACGGTAAACTGATATCCGTCATATTTATTCAATCCGTCCCATGTTCCAAACCACATGTATCCCACTTTGTCCTGTATGATACAATAAACCGTATTTTGCGAAAGGCCTCTTTGCAGGATTTGATTTTCGGAAGTCAGGCGCGTAAATTGCATGCTGACCGGGTCGATGTTTTGCGACAACGCCAATACTCCGAAACAAACCGCAAAAGTAACGGACAATAGAATTTTTTTCATAAATATTACCAAAACATCAAATCTCCCGAAACAAAAGTTGATTCAAAATTAATCTTTTTTTCTTACCGGAGCCGAAGTTTACCATTCGAAAATATTGAATGCTTTGATGTAAGTGCCAAAAAATAATCCCGTTGTGTTGGCGTTTGGTTGTAAAATAACAACAATGAAAAGATTGATGAAAACACGAACATTATTTCTCGGAGCAATCGTATTATTTGCAGGGGCGATTGCGCTTGAAGGATGCAACAAGGATGAAGACACCCTGATTGATCCCGGTTATGTGAACATCACCATCAATCCCAACAGCCCGGAATACATCGAACTGAACAATGTGGGAGGGTGGGCCTATCTGTACGCCAATCCGCCAAGCCGCGGGATCATTGTTTACCGGTTCACACAGGACGAATTCAAGGCTTATGAACGGACACCCACATACAAACCCGAGCAGTGCTGTACCACCACATCAACCGAAAGCTGTGCCAGGATCATTGTTGACGATTCGGGGATACTTGCTGTGGACACCTGTTCAGGTTCGGAATACCTTTTGCTGGACGGATCGGTGACCAAGGGACCTGCAACCATTCCGCTGTATGCCTTCAAAACCGTTTACGACGGGAACATGCTTCAGATTTACAATTAAGTTATTCAACCAATAAAAAAAAGCATCCTTTTGGGATGCTTTTTTTATTGTAATTTAATACCTGTAATGATCGGGTTTGAATGGCCCCTCGACCGGTACGCCAAGGTAATCGGCCTGCTCCTGTGTCAGCTTGGTAAGTTTCACACCCAATTGATCGAGGTGCAAACGGGCAACTTCTTCATCAAGGTATTTGGGAAGTCTGTACACATCCACTTCGTACTGACCTCTTTTTTTCCAAAGGTCGATTTGCGCCAGGGTTTGATTGGAGAACGAATTGCTCATCACAAATGAGGGGTGTCCGGTGGCACAACCCAGATTGACGAGGCGCCCTTCGGCAAGCAGGTAAATGGAATGTCCGTCACCGAAACGGTAACGATCCACCTGCGGCTTGATATTTTCTTTCTTCACATCGGGATCGCTTTCCAGTTTTTCAACCTGTATCTCGTTATCGAAATGGCCGATGTTGCAAACGATGGCTTCATCTTTCATTTGCTTCATGTGCTCCAGCGTGATCACATCCTTGTTCCCTGTGGTCGTTACAAATATCTGACCTTCCTTCAGGGCTTCATCTATCGTTGTCACTTCAAAACCTTCCATGGCAGCCTGCAAAGCGCAAATGGGGTCAATTTCGGTGACGATAACTCTGGCGCCGTACGAGCGCATGGATTTGGCGGAGCCTTTGCCCACATCACCATATCCGAGGATCACCACTACTTTTCCGGCCAGCATCACATCGGTAGCTCTTTTGATGCCGTCGGCAAGCGATTCGCGGCAACCGTACAGATTGTCGAACTTCGATTTGGTTACCGAGTCGTTGACGTTGATGGCCGGCACGAGCAGCTCACCCCTTTCTTTCATCTGATAGAGGCGGTGTACGCCGGTGGTGGTCTCTTCCGAAACACCTTTCCATTCGGCAGCAACCTGATGCCATTTATTGGGATTTTCGACGTAAATATCCTGAAGCAGCTTAAGGATCACTTTTTCTTCGCTGTTGGCCGGTGTTGATTTCAAAAGCTCGGGCTTTTCTTCTGCCGCATAGCCTTTGTGGATCAGAAGTGTGGCGTCGCCGCCGTCATCCACCACCAGGTTGGGGCCTTTACCGTCGGGGAATGTCAATGCCTGATTGGTGCACCACCAGTACTCTTCCAGCGTTTCGCCTTTCCATGCAAAAACGGGAATCCCGCGTTCGGCGATGGCAGCAGCAGCATGATCCTGCGTAGAGAAGATGTTGCAACTTGCCCACCTGACATCGGCGCCAAGAGCCACCAGTGTTTCAATCAGCACTGCGGTTTGAACCGTCATGTGCAACGACCCGCTGATACGAGCCCCTTTCAGCGGCTTTTCGCCGGAATATTTCTCGCGGATCGCCATTAATCCGGGCATCTCCTTTTCGGCAATTTCAATCTCTTTGCGCCCCCATTCGGCCAGAGAAATGTCTTTAACTTTGTATTTCAATTTTGTATCAACTACTGTATTTCCCATTTTTCAGCGTTTTAAATAAATTTTCAAATCGGTGCGCAAAAGTAATATTTTTATCTTTGTCAGTCATATACCAAAAAGTACAATTTCTTACAGGAACAGGATTTGAAAACATTTTAACTCATAATTTACATGTGCGGTAGATATTCATTTGCCCCCGAGCTGAAAATCGTTAACGAGCATTACGACATCACTGTCGATGCGGGCGAGATCGAACCCAACTACAACTGTGCACCTTCGCAAATGTTACCGGTGATCACGAACAAGAATCCAGGGAAAATGATGCGCTTCCGCTGGGGGTTGATACCCTTTTGGGCCAAAGACCCGGCCATCGGCAACAGGCTGATCAATGCGCGGGCCGAAACCATTACGGAAAAGGGTGCTTTCAGGAGTTCGTTCCGGCAACGGCGATGCCTAATTCCCGCCGATGCTTTTTACGAATGGCGAAAAGAACCCCTCACCGGCAAAAAGACCCCCTACCGCATCTTCCTGAAAGACCGTCCGCTGTTTTCGATGGCGGGGATATGGGATCAATGGAAAAACCGTGACGGTGAAATCCTTCACACATTTTCCATCATCACTACCTCACCCAACGAACTGATGGCCGAAATCCATCACCGGATGCCCGTTATCATTCCCCGCGACATGGAAAAACATTGGCTGAAAAGTAATGATGAAACACAACTTGCCGGCATGCTCCGCCCATTTCCGGCAAAGCTGATGGATGCCTACCGCATCTCCGACATGGTGAATTCACCAAAAAACAACACTTCCGAGATCATTATACCGGTTGAGATATTATGAGGAGTGAAAGTAAAAAGGCAGAAGGCAAAAGTAAAAAGTTATGGGTTAAGGAGTTAAGTGTGGAAAGTGATTGGCAGTGGAAAGTGGGTTTGATGGAAATAAGCTATAAGCAACACTCACCACTCAATGATCAATTTCTGGCGCAGGGGAAGACTGAAGGCAGAAGGAAAGAATTATGGGTTAAGGGGTTAGGAGTGATGCGTTAGGAGTGAAAAAAATAGTGGTCAGGGATTTAGCCACTGTCTGGATGTGTGGGGAGGCTACTTCTAAAATCTACCGCCTTCGCCAAGGCTTCGGCGAACGATCCGCCATCGCTAAAGCTACGGCGGACAGGGGAAATCGTTAATCATCAATCTGATATCAAAAGGCAAAAGTGAGGGCGAAGGGACTGAAGAGACTGAAGAGACGAGGAGATGGAGAGACGATAGAACGATGGAACGAAGAGATAGAAGAACTGGAAGGACTGGAGCGACCGAAGAGACTGAAGCGACTGGAGAGATGGCAAAACGCTGAACCCTGAACGCCGAACGCTGAACACCGAACACCGAACGGCCGAAGGCCAAACGCCTAAACGCCCTATCCGGAGACAAAGGGATTGTTGGCCATTTCGTAGCTGATGGTGGTTTCGGGCCCGTGCCCCGGATAAACCACATAATCGGGAGCAAGGGTGTAAAGCTTGTTGCGAATGCTACCGGCCAGCAGATCGAAATCGCCCGTAGGCAAGTCGGTACGGCCAATGCTGTCTTTGAACAAAACATCTCCAACAATCACAAATTTTTCTTCCGGCGCAACAAAGCAAAGGTGTCCGTCAACATGTCCCGGAGTATGCAACACTTCGAGGTTTGAATTGCCGAAATCCACCCGGTCGCCTTCTTTCAGGAACTTCTCCGGTTCAACGATTTCACAACCTTCAATCCCATAAATCAGGGCATGATCGGGTGCATCGCGGAAAACGGGGAGCGAATCTTTGTGCATGACGGGTTTCAATCCCCATGTGTTGTAAACATAAGCATTCCCCAAAATGTGATCGATGTGACAATGGGTATAAAGGTGCCACACGGGTTTCAGCCCGTTTGATTCAATAAAGGAAAACAGTTTTTTCTCTTCGTATGGCTCATGGCATCCCGGGTCAATGATCAAACACTCCCCCGTCTCGTCGAAAACCACATACGTATTTACCTGAAAAGGGTTGAAAACAAGCTTTTCTATCCGTGTCATATATTAAAGGTGTTTTTGTTGGTGTAACGAAATGACATTGCACACCGTGCAACAAAATATTTTATCTTTTACAAAGTTATCAATAAAATTGTGTACGACAGACAAAACCACCGGGGTATTTTACCGTATTTTGGTTTTCTTTGCAACACCAAAGGGTAAATAACAGCAGACCATGAAGGTATCTGTACAACGTTTTCGCTACCGTATGTTATGGTTGCTGGCCATTGTAGTGCTGGCTCCTTTGGCTATTCCCATGCCTGCAAGTGCACAATTTTACAATGGTTATCAAATGGAATTCGGCAGAAGCCGCGTTCAGTTCAAAGAATTTTTCTGGACCTATTACAAATTTAAACGTTTCGACACCTATTTTTACCTGAACGGGAAAGAGCTTGCCGTCCATACGGCCAAATATGTTTCCAAAGAATTGCCTCATCTGGAAAATGAGCTGGACACCTATCTGGAAGGGAAAATCCAGTTCATCATTTTCAATAATCTTAATGAGCTCAAACAAAGTAATATCGGGCTGGCAGCCGACGAACAATACAACATTGGCGGTGTAACGCATGTTTTGGGCAATAAGGTTGTTCTCTATTTCGACGGCAGTCTGGTCAATTTCGACCTACAGATCAGGGAGGGCATTATTCATGTCCTATTGAGCAATGCGATTTTCGGGACAAATCTGGGGTCGCAGATGATGAACAACATTTTCCAAAGTTTTCCCGCATGGTACACCAAAGGTCTGATCACCTATTTGAGTGATCCGTGGAATACCGAAATCGACAACTGGATGCGAAATGTGATCCTGTCGGGTAAGTATAAAAAATTCACCCAGCTCACCATGGACGAAACGCTTGTTACCAACGCAGGTCATTCATTCTGGAGGTTCATTGCTTTGAAATACGGCAAGGCCGTTGTGCCCAACATCATCAACATGACCCAGGTAAGCCGCAATGTGGAAACGGGATTTCAATATGTTTTGGGTGCTTCGATGAAAACCCTCTACAAAGAATGGTTTGATTTTTACAAGGATATCTATCAAAATGATACTGCGTTGGCAAACCTTCCCGACGAGCAACTGCACATGGAAGGAAGAAGGGTTTTGAAACGTTTTAAGACCAAAAGGAAATACAGTGAGTTGCAGGTAAGTCCCGACGGGGTTTACGCAACTTTTGCCACCAATGAATCGGGGAAGTACAAAATCTGGCTTTACGACCTTGAGACCCGGAAACTGAAAAAAATATTTACGGGAGGATACAAGCTTGACGAAAAAGTGGATTATTCTTATCCACTCATTGCATGGCATCCCACAGGAAAAGTCATGGCGATGATCGTTGAGAAAAAAGGGCTGATATGGCTCTGGTTTTATGATGTTGACGAGCGGAAGTGGAACAATCAGAATATTTTCGGGTTTGAAAAGATCGTTGATTTTTCCTATTCCCAGGACGGGCGTTCGCTGGTCTTTTCGGCGGTACAAAAAGGACAATCGGATATTTTTGTTTTTCATATCTCTTCGGGGAGTTACGAACAACTTACCAACGACATTTACGACGATCTGAATCCCCACTTCCTCGATCACTCTTCACGGATCATTTTCAGTTCCAACCGTACGGGCGACACCTTGCATTTCGGCCTCACGCCACATCCCAACGAGCTTTTGCCGGAGACCTACGACGTTTTTATTCTCAACTATAAGAACAGAAGCCCGCTTTTGCGCAGGGTAACCAACACGCCTTTGGCCAACGAGATGCAACCCATGGAATATGCTCCCGGTTACGTTTCGTACTTGAGCGACGAGAACGGCATTTACAACGAATACATCGGGAAACTCGACAGCACCGTTGCTTTTGTTGACACAACGGTACATTACAGGTATTTTACGCGGTCGTTCCCTGTAACCAACTTCTCGCGCAACATTACCGAACATTGCATCACACCCCGGTCGGGCATGAAAACATTTATCATGAACCGTGATCTTTACGATTATCTTTATACCGACCAGCTTCTGTTGCCCGGTTATCTTCAAAGCGAGCAACTCCAAAACACATCCTTTATGAACCGGCTTGTTGTTTCGGCCCCGGCAAAAACCACCCGAAAGCCGGAATCAACAACTCCGGATACGACAACAATCATCAGCCCTCCCGTACCCAAACGACAGCGAAAAAGTTTCAGAAATGTGATGAAGAATGACCAGTTGCCGTTTGAGACGGACAACTCCGGCAATCAAATACCGGGTAAAATCGATCTCGAAAATTATCAGCTCGACAAGCAGGGGATCGTTAAAATGAACATGTCGGACAGCACCATGTCTTTCATCCAAAAGCATTATCAACAAATCGCCGGAAAACAAAAGAAAAATGACGAATTCGTCATCCCGAAGCAGAGAAATTACAATGTGGAATTTTCCGTCAACAAAATTGTTACACAAATTGATTTTTCCTACCTCAACCAAACGTATCAGCCGTTTTCGGGTTACCTCACTCCAACCGAGAACACCAACAGTCCCGTTCCCGGATTCAACCTGAATCCTTATTACGAGCCTCCGGGATTGAGTCCGACTTTCAAACTGGGAATCACCGACCTGATGGAAGACTACCGTATCATCGGCGGTTTCAGGATTTCGCTTGATCTGGTGAGCAAGGAGTATTTTGCCAGTTTTGCCAACCTGAAAAAGCGGCTGGACAAAGAATTTGTTTTCCAGCGTCGTTCTTCGGAACAGCCGATCATTTCGGCCTATGTGCGACGCCAGTATTCCAATGAAGGGTTTTTTATGCTCACCTATCCGTTGAGCAGGGTGCTGCGTGTGCGGGCCACTTTCTCATTCCGGAATGAAACTTATGTGCTGGCCGGCCCGGATGATTATTCACTCATGTATCCCAACACAAACTACAACTGGACAGGCGCCAAAGGACAACTCATTTACGACGACAGCAAGCCCATCGGCCTCAACCTGCTCGAAGGCAACCGTTTTATGATCTTCGGCGAATACAACCAATTGTTGAGCTACAAGGGAAGAAATCTGATCGTACTCGGTTTTGATTTCAGGAAATACATCCGCATCCACAGACAGTTTATCTGGGCAAACCGCTTTGCGGGAAGCACCAATTTCGGGTCGGAAAAGCTGATGTACTACATGGGTGGTACCGACAGTTGGATTGCTGCCGACTTTGAGCAGGGAACACCGGTTGATTACAGTCAGCATTGGGCTTACCAGGCGCTGGCGACCAACATGCGCGGGTTCAATCAGAACATACGCAACGGAAACAACTTTTTACTGATCAATTCCGAGCTGCGGTTTCCGGTGTTTCGTTATCTTCTCAACCGGCCCATCAAATCGGAGATGATCAATAATTTCCAGTTGGTAACCTTCGGTGATGTCGGGACGGCATGGAGCGGATGGAACCCGTACGACAAGGACAATATCCTCTTCACGCGCTATGTTGATTCCGGCCCGCTGCACATCCGTGTTCAGTACGAAAAAGACCCCATTATCGGAGGATTCGGCTTTGGTGCACGAACCAAAATGCTGGGGTATTTTGTCAAAGGCGATCTGGCATGGGGCGTGGAAGACGGTAAAATCAACAAAAAACCCAAGTTCTACTTTTCATTGAGTCTTGATTTTTAATCCGGTATCAAAGAGAAAGAGTACCACTGCTGAAAACCGAAAACCGATGACAAACCACACAAACACCATTGACCTGCGAATTATCGAATTCATCCGCGAACATCATATTCTGACGCTGGCCACTTCAAACGATAACCGGCCCTATACCTGTTCCTGTTTTTATGTTTACCTCGATGACGAAAATTTGTTTGTTTGTACTTCCGACAGGGATACCAGGCACATCCGCGATGTGGAACAGCAGGACAGGGTGGCCGGTGCAGTGGCACTGGAAACTACCATGGTGGGGAAAATCAGAGGGATACAGTTTACCGGCACAATGTTCGAATTGGAAGGCGGCATGCTGAAAAAAGCCGCCAAAGCATACCTGAAGAAATTTCCGGTTGCCCGGCTGAAAGACTTGCACTTGTGGGGTATCCGGCCCGATTTTATCAAAATGACGGACAACAGGCTGGGATTCGGAAAGAAACTGATCTGGGG
>JAOZMX010000083.1 GCA_029934065.1 Bacteroidales bacterium | reverse complement strand
TGCCGCTCGATGATCTCCTGTTGTTTGCGCGGCAGCGACCAGTTGGTCTCGCGGTATCCCATTCCGGTTTTGTTGCTGCCGTTCAGGAAATACCAGTCGGGGACATTCAGGAATATTCCTTTGGCTTTGCACCAGTGATAAAACTTCTGTATGGTCACGAATTGGTTCCAGCGGCTGTCTTCAAGGCCTGTGTGTCCGGGATGCTGCGTTGACATGCAGACATCGCCCGGATAGGAGCCGTCGTGTTCCAGATTGTCGAAACCCGTTTCCCGGAAAAAATTGTACAGTTTTTCGAAATATTCTTCACCCCAGGCACTGCAAAGGCAGGGGGAGTGTCCGAAGGTGGGGTGCATGCCCGGAGGCATCACCACATCGTTGCCGCCGCCCACACTGCGGCTGGCAAGCAATGAGTAGCCGCCGAGGGTCACACCTTTGGAATGGGCATAACCGGCCAGCATTTTCATCCGGCCGATATTTTCTGCCGTGGTATCTTCAATATTAAATCCGCTGCCAAAGGTGAGGATCACCTTTTCGAAGCCCACTTCCGCACATTGGTCAATCACGTGTTTCACCGATTTGGTGTCGGCAAAACGGGCGTGCATCATCACGGGGTTTTCGGTAACCCAGGGGGCTATTGTTCTGAACATGTGGCGTATTTCCAGTCCTTTCCGTTCCCGTTCGCGTGTCGAATGCAGCAGTTCCCACACCCGGTAGCCGGCGAACGTGCTGTCGGGATCAACGGTTTGTGCCGGGCCGTACTGGGGTTTTACAACAAGGAGGCAGCGCATGTTGCGCCCGTAATCCACTTGTGTTTTGTACAAAGGGTCTTTTTCCCAGTTGTAGGTTTTGTGTTCGCCCAGTTCGTAACGCATGCCGCCCCCGCAGTCGTGGTCGGTTTGCACGGTGATGTTGGGGAGCATCCATGCATGCTGATACAACGGTTCGTTGCGGGGTTCCGCAGTGGCGAGTATCTCGCTGATAAAACTGTCAATCTTGATAGTTTGATCCGAATGGTTCTCAACGGTGATCCATTTGCAAAACAAAGGAAGTCCGTCGTAAAGCTCATAATGTACCTTGACGGTAATGTCCGTCAGGTAGCTGAATTTTTCGATGCTGTTGGATTTTACCGCTTCGGGGACGGCGCCGAGTATTTGCACTTCTTCGATACGGCACCTGCCGCGTTTGCCTTTGTCCTGGTGATCAGAGTCTTTTCCCTGCCAGTCCGTCTTGCCCACACGCAACAGTACCGGCATTTCATCAACGGCAACTTTGCCGATGCCGGTCCAGTTTTCTTTGTCGTACGAGTAACTTGCAAAGAGTTTGTCGTTTCTGGTCTCCAGTTTCAGCCAAACGGACCGGCCTTCCTGCATCCCGGACACGTTGATATTGAGTGCGCCGTCGAAAAAGCAGAATTCGTTGTATTTTGTTCTCAAATTTATCTTTCGTACCGTGCCGTCGGGGAATACCAGTCCCATGCCGGGGCCCCAGCTCACCGAAAGGTCGGTTCCGGGGTTGAGCCTGACAAGAAAGACTTCGGCGCCTTCGGGAATTTCCATATCGGCAAAAACGGCCGTGTTGGCCAGCGCCATGATCTCTCCCGGTTTTCCTTCGTTGATAAAGGAATTGCGCTCATCGGCTTCCGAAGCAAAGATATTCCACCCGTTGCCGGTACGGCTAAAGTCGTCGGCAAATAAAACAGGACGGCTTTGGTCGCTGAAAGTATTGGCGATTAGGAGTCCCAAAGCATTTTTGTTGAGCCGGTAACTCATCGTAAGTTCTTTCCCCGGCGGTGGCCACGGCAAATCCTTCGGCATCCATTCCAGGCGTTTTTTCCATGGAAATCGTTCTTTGATTTCCGAAAGTTTATAACCCGTAAACAGCATTGCCGAAGGATCGGCGTGCAAACTGTCGATCCATTCCGGTTTCAGGTAATTGTGAATGGGCTGCCCTGTCAACCCGCCGATGTCCATGGCGATGCCGTCAATGGTTACCTGGGCTTCAGGACGTACCGACCGCAGAAAGGCCTGATTGGTGACCAGGTGATCCAGTCCCACGGTGGCACCGTTGGGTTGCAGTGTAAAGGTGCGGGCAACTAGCCCGTTGCTCAACACCAGTTTTCCGCCGGCAGTTCGGTACAATTGCGTGTTAGCACCCGACGGATCAATCAGCCAGTCGCCCTTGAATGCAATGGCGTATTGATCGTATGAAGGAAGGTTTTCGGGTGTTTGAGTTTGTGAAAACGATGCGGTTACCGCAAGAATCAAAAAAGTTAAAACCGAATATTTCATAAATGATAAAATGTTCTTTTCCGGTTAATAATTCGGAAAATTTTGTTGTTTCAAAGAAACAAAAAAATTGCGAACCGGCATGTGAAAAATCTTTTCTGCCGATTAACGGATTTTCAGTCATTTTAAAATGTAAAAAGGCCTTTTGAAATGTTCGGATATAGGCCGCGGCCGTTAAAGGTTCGGTCAGGCTGATACAAGTTCCCGTTTGGGAGTTCCCATTTGTTGATCGGCAAAACGTTGATGGCGGTGTGCCTCCTGATGATAACCGTCAATAAGGTCGTCGAATACGTCCGAAACATGATTGATCTCGGTGGCGAGATAGGCCAGCGAACCGGCAAAGGCAAACCCCTGATCCATGTTTCCCCTGGCGGAGTTGTACAAAGCCTGTGCGATACAATAAGGTGCGGTTTTGTAATTGCATGCCGACAGGCATTTCCACGGACATTTAAAAGGCTTGGTTTTCCCGTCCTTAATTTGCCGTACAAAATCGTTTTTCACCACTCTTCCCGGCAAGCCCACCGGACTTTCGATAATCACGATATCCTCTTTCCGGGCTGTGATATAGCTTTCTTTGTATTCAACCGAAGCATCGCACTCGAAAGTGGTGACAAAACGCGTCCCGATTTTTACGGCACTTGCCCCTGCCTGCATAATCCGGTACATGTCGCCGCCGGTATGCACGCCGCCGCCGGCGATTACAGGAATCGAAACACCGTATGCCTTTTCGAAATGTTTCATCTCGGCAACCGTTTCCTCAACTATGGTATGGAGTGGTATTCGGTTTTCACCGAGATTTTCCTTTTTAAACCCGAGGTGTCCTCCGGCCATCGGGCCTTCCACAACCACGGCATCGGGCAGAAAACCGTACTTGTTTGCCCAATATTTAAAGATCACTTTGGCAGCTTTCGCCGAAGATACTTTGGGTATGAGTTTGGTGTGATGGCCATCGAGTCCTGCCTCCGCGAGCATTTGCGGTATTTTGAGCGGCAGGCCCGCCCCGATAAATATAACATCTATCTGTTCTTCGACGGCCACCCTGATCAAGGCTTCATGGTCGGTGAGTGCCATCATGATATTTACGCCAAGTACACCGTCGGTCATGGTTTTGGCTTTTCTGATTTCCTTGCGCAAGGCTCGTATGTTGGCTTCGTGAAATTTTTTCATGTAATCCGGATCGGTCATACCGATAGCCGCCGCTGATATTACGCCTATTCCACCCTGATTGGCCACTGCTGCAGCCAGCCCCGATAACGAAACCGCCACTCCCATACCTCCCTGTACGATGGGTAGTCTTACAGCCAGATCGCCGATGTTGAAACCTTTCATTTGCATAGTATTTTCCTTTTTAAATCATTAATAAATCCTCATGCTCGGATGTCGCTTCACAATTGGATTTTCTATTTCCCGGATGCATTATCCGGTTAGCAAACGACAAAATTAAGCGGCTGTGTGCCGCCAAAAAAATAATAGGGCTGAAAGAGCATGAAAAAGTTATAATCGTCAATTTTAGGGGCGAAAACGGAAAATACAGGGGCGAACGAATGATATGAGGGAGGGGGTTAAATGAGCTCTTTTAGTTTTTGGGTATAATTTTTTGAAACGGGAACCGCAAATTCAATATTTTTAAAAAACAGCCGATATCCTTGCGAGCTACCTTCGATTTTATCAATGCGGTTGACATTTACAAGATAGGAACGGTGACAACGGAAAATGGATTTATTGTCCTTAAGCGTTTCTTCGGCTTTCAACAGACTGTATCGTATCATTTGGCTTTTTACGGTATCATTTTCTTCCCAAAACACTTCGATATAATTGTTGGCTGATCTGATAAGGATGATCATGCTGACCTTGATGGATAGATTATCTTTTTTATAATCCGAAAAAAAGTGCACTAGTTTGTCGGGGAGTGCTTTGTTTTCTTCCAGTTTCCTGTTCAGTTCCCGGGCCGATTTCAGATGCGTACGCAACAGACGGTTGCGGTTGAAGGTGATGAGCACCGAAATGGGGACAATGGCGATGAGGATCAATTTAATTACCATGCTGAAACCGAATTCCATAATTCCCAGCGCCTTGTAATAAAGAAAATATCCCACCGAAACCGTGAAAAGGATCCACAAATCCCAGAAGATCTCTTTTTTAACATTCCATGATGTGCCGTGAAATATTTTCGGGAAAAGACTCGGCAGGATCAACAGATTGAGGCTTAATGACAAAAAAGTAATGATGCCCAGTCCGAACACCAGAAAATATTTGTACCGCGTTTCCAGTTCATCAATCTGCAACGGTTGAAAAAGAAACAAAAACACAAAAACCCCCACACTGATAAAAAAGATGATCTTCGTGTTGTGTTTCAGGTCACTGTTAAACGGATACGGTTTATTGAAAAATTCCAGCATATTTCGGTCAGTCAGTATTTGTTATGGTCTGTAAATGATTACTTTGTTTTAGCCAGTCAGGATAAATTCAGGTTTTCCAGGTCAGTCGTCGGTATCGGCATCCAGCTCCTTCAATATTTTATTTACATCCTCCTCGGTGGAGGTCAGTTTTTGTCGGCATACCTTGATCAGCATGGCGGCACGCTTAACTTTTTCGGAAAGCTCGTCAACGGATATTTCACCTTCTTCTATCTGACTGACGATTTCCTGCAACTCTTCAAAAGCTTCGGTATAATTGATCTTTTCGGCCATATTCGGTTAATTTGATAAATGTGTTTTTCGAAATTCACAAAGCACTATTCATATTTGGGTGTAATGCCCATATTGTAAAACAGAAAGGCATAAATGTCGGAATACTCCTCGATGATCTTGGAGGTCGGTTTGCCGGCTCCGTGTCCTGCCTTGGTTTCGATACGGATCAGAACGGGATTATCGCATCCCTGGTCTTTTTGCAGCTCGGCGATGAATTTAAAGGAATGGGCAGGGACGACACGGTCGTCGTGGTCGGCCGTGGTGACCAGTGTGGCAGGGTAACATTTGCCGGGTTCGATATTGTGCAGCGGCGAGTATTTAATGAGGTACTTAAAGGCCTCGGGGTCGTCGCTGGTGCCGTAATCGGATGCCCACGCCCAGCCGATGGTAAAGAGGTGATAGCGCAGCATGTCGAGAACCCCCACTGCGGGCAATGCCACTTTGAACAGGTCGGGGCGTTGTGTCATCACTGCACCAACCAGTAAACCGCCGTTGGAACCGCCCTGGATGGCCAGATAATCCGATGAGGTGTATTTGTGTTCGATGAGGTATTTTGCGGCAGCAATAAAATCATCAAATACGTTTTGTTTTTTGTCGAGCGTGCCCGCCTTGTGCCATGCTTCGCCGTACTCACCGCCACCGCGCAGGTTGGGCATGGCAAACACACCGCCCTGCTCCAGCAGCAGTAGCCTTGTGATGCTGAAAGCCGGCGTGAGGCTGATGTTGAACCCGCCGTAACCGTAAAGCAGTGTCGGGTTCTCACCGTTCAATTCCAGCCCTTTTTTGTGAACGATAAACATGGGTATCCTTGTTCCGTCTTTGCTGGCATAAAAAACCTGTTCGGTTTCGTATTGCGATGCGTCGAAATCGATCTGCGGGGCACGGTAAACCGTGGATTCGTTTTTGGAGATGTCGTATTTGTAAACCGTCAACGGGAAGGTGAACGAGGTGAAGCCGTAAAAAGCGATGCTGTCGTCTTTGTTTCCGTTGAATCCCGCCATGGTGCCGATGCCGGGCAGGTTCAGGCCGGCAACCTTATGTCCGTCCATGTTGTAAATGTATGCGACACTGGCGGCGTCCTTCATGTATTCGGCCACCATTTTTCCACCGGTAAGGGTAACCCCTTCGAGCACCTCTTCTTTCTCGGGAAGCAGCGTTTTCCAGTGCTTCGGCTGTGGCTTTTCCGGGTCGATGAGCAAAAGCCGGTATTTCGGAGCATCCCTGTTTGTCCGCACCAGCAGTTTTCCGTGATAATCATCAACCACCATGAAATCGTTCTCAAAATCGTCAACAAGGGTGATGAAACCGGTATTGTGTTTTGTGAGGTCTTTAAAATACAAAGCGTTGCCCGAAGTGCTCTCGGTTTCGTAAATGATCAGGAATTTTTCGTCGTCGGTAACGTCGGCCGAATAATTCCGTAAAGGTTCTTTTTTATTTTCATAAATCAAAACATCTTTCTCCTGCGGTGTGCCTATCCGGTGGAAGTAAACCTTGTGAAATTCGTTTTTGCCCGAAAGCTCACTGCCTTTGGGTTTGTCGTAACGGCTGTAATAAAAGCCGTCTCCCTGCCATGAGATGCCCGAAAACTTGATCCATTCCAGGTGGTCGGAAAGTTGTTTTCCGGTTTCGATCTCCAGCACGAAGATCTCGTTCCAGTCGGAGCCTGCACGGGCAATGGCATAGGCCAGGTATTTCCCGTCTTTCGACACATCAAAAGCGGCAAGCGCCACCGTTCCGTCTTTGGAAAGGGTGTTGGGGTCGAGCAAAACTTCCGGCTTGCTGTCGAGGCTTTCCTGAACATACAATACGCTTTGGTTTTGCAGCCCGTCGTTCTTGAAATAAAAATATCGGTCGCCTTTTTTGAAGGTCACCCCGTATTTCGGGTAGTTCCACATTTTTTCCAGACGTTCTTTGATCTGGTTGCGGAAAGGAATCTTTTCGAGGTAAGCAAAAGTGACGGCATTTTGTGCCTTGACCCATGCCTCGGTCTCGGCCGAAGTGTCGTTTTCAAGCCAGCGGTACGGGTCGGCCACCACGGTGCCGTGATAGTCATCCGTTACGTCAACCCTTTTGGTGTCCGGGTATTCAATTTTTTGTTGTCGGTTGCAGGCGCTCATGATTAGTAAAAACAAAGCAATAACGATTAAGTTTGTCTTTTTCATTGCAAATGGGTTTTAGATGTATTAATGCGGACAAAAATAGTAAATGAAATCGGTTATCTGATAAAACAAGAAAAATGGTTTTCTTTGTTGCACGAAAAATCATTAAAAAATGGCAAAGAAAATCAAAACACTTTCGGCGTACCGTATTGACGTTCCTCCCGAGGGGGAATTTGAAGATTACAGAGACAAAACGCGGATCGATTACCAGCAGGTAAAATACGACGAGCGGGGCAATGTGATCGAAGAGGTGAAATTCGATGATTTTGGCGAAATAACGGGCAGAGCGCTCTATGCTTACGATGCCTCCGGAAATCTCATCGGAGAGGAAACCTATGACGAAGAGGGCGAACTCGAAGAAAAATTATCCTATGAAAGGGATGAAAACGGCAGGGTCGTCAGGCACTTCATCCATTACCTCGACGGCGGAAAAGACACTGTTCTATACGAATACAATGCCGATGGCAAGTTGATCTGTAAAACACTGAAGGACGAAGACGGCGAAACTGAACGGATAGAAAAGCTTGAATACGGCAATGGATTTGTAACAGGTGTGGAGGTGATCGAAGACGGTGAAACCGTAAAACAAAACCGCTATCAAACCGATGCAAAAGGGAATGTCATTGAGGCGGAGGTGATGGATGAGGATGAAGAATACCGCATTGTGAACGAATACGATGCCAACGGCAACCACATCAGGCAACTGAAATATGACGACAGTGAAAAACTCGTGGAAAAACACGAATACCGCTATGACGGGCAAAACCGTATGATTGAAGTGACGGATGAAAACGTGTATGGTAAAACCGTCACCATGATCACCTACGACGAACAAGGGAACGCAGTAAAACAAAAGGAGATGAACGGACGCGGCGGAGTAAACCACGAACTGGAACGCGATTACGATGAAGATGGTAATGTGGTTGAGGTCAGGGCTTTTGTTGCTGCGCAGGGACAGATGCCTGCAAGGAAATATTTTTTGATTTATGAATATGAGTTTTTCTAATCGGGTTTTTTGTTTATGTTTGTAAGGTTTTTTTACCAAACCTTAGTCAAACATGAAAAAAAGCATTACCGGGCTCCTGTTCCTTTTTTTTATTCTCAACCAATCCATCCTGTTGGCGCAGGCGCCTCCGCAAACAACAAACGATACTTTTTCGCCGGGCAATTGGATATCCCTGTTCGATGGTAAAACATTGAACGGCTGGCGCTCTTTCAAAGAAGATTCCGTAACGGGAGGATGGATAGTGGAAAACGGCTGCCTGACGGCCCTCGGAAAAGGCGGAGACCTGGGCGGCGACATCATCACCACACGGCAGTTCGAAGATTTTGAGCTTTCGCTCCAATGGGCCATTGCCGAAGCAGGCAACAGCGGCATCTTTTTTCACGTACTCGAAGACGATTATCCTACGGTGTATGCCACCGGTCCCGAGTATCAGATACTCGACGATGTGGGTTATCCCGACCCGCTGCACGACTGGCAGCTTGCCGCAGCCAATTACGCCATGCACGTGGCCCGCAACAAAACACTGAAACCGGCCGGTGAGTTCAACACGGCAAGAATCATCGTCAAGGATACCCATGTGGAACACTGGCTCAACGGCAAAAAGGTGGTGGAATACGACTTGTGGACCGACGACTGGAAACGCAGGGTGGCCGGGTCGAAATGGAAAGATTTTCCGGGGTACGGAAAGGCCATCAAAGGCTATATCGCCCTGCAGGATCACGGCAGCGTGGTAAAATACAGGAACATCAAAGTCCGGGATCTGACAGATAAAGGTGATAAGTTGTTCAACGGGAAAAACCTTGACGGATGGAAGATACACGGCACGGAGCTTTGGTATGCCGAAAACGGGGAATTGATCTGCGAAAGCGGACCCGACAAGCAATACGGTTATCTCGCCACCGACAAGCAATACAAGGATTTTATCCTTCACCTTGAATTTAAACAGGAGTCCAACGGCAACAGCGGGGTCTTCTTCAGGTCGTCGCTCGACGGTACAAAAATTTCAGGCTGGCAGGTGGAGGTGGCTCCTACGGGGCACGACACCGGCGGAATTTACGAATCGTACGGCCGCGGATGGTTGTATCAGATACCCGATGATCGCGAGGATATCCTGAAAGAGGGTGAGTGGAACGAAATGGTGATACGTGTTAAGGGTGATCGCGTGATGACCTGGCTCAACAACGAAATGATGACCGACATCACGGATGAAAAGATCGGCGATGCCACCGGAGTTATCGCACTGCAAATTCACAGCGGCGGAGGTGTGAAAGTTAAATGGCGGAACATTTATGTCCGTGAACTGTAACCGTAAACTCAAAAATCAATACTTATGGAAATTTCCAACGGCAAACTTTTTTGGCTGGTGATTCTGCGGGTGGTAATAGGCTGGCATTTTCTGTATGAGGGAATTGTAAAACTCACCAACCCCAATTGGTCGAGTGTTAATTATCTGATGGATTCGCAGGGTTACTTCAAAGAATATTTTTATTCCTGGGCGGCAAATCCCGATACCGTAAAAATCATTGACCTGTTGAATATTTACGGGCTCATCGCCATCGGGCTCGGGTTGATACTCGGTTTGTTCAGCCGTGTGGCTGCATGGGCGGGTGTCTTGTTGTTGTTGACCTATTATATTTCACATCCGCCTTGCTACTGGCTGACCTATGCCATGCCTTCGGAAGGGAATTATTTATTTGTCAACAAAGTGCTTATTGAGATGATAACGCTGATTGTTTTGTCGCTTTTTCCCACCGGCAGGCGCATAGGTATCGACAGACTGATCTTCGGAAAGAAATAATACATATCGGGATTTATTATCATGGCAGAAAACAATACAAATCGAAGAAGAGAATTTATCAAAGGACTGGCAACGGTTCCCGTGGTTGGAGCGCTGGCTTATGGCTGGTACAAAAAGAAGCATTACGACAACATGATGAAAAATGCCATCCGTGAGGAGGTGAAGCTTGAAAATACCAATCCCTTGCTCACCAGGGTGGTATCCGATAAAAAACAGCTGCGTCTCGGGATCATCGGTGCGGGTGGCAGAGGCAGCTATCTCTTAAAGGCAGCCGGTTTTGTCCATCCCGAAACCATTGATGAATGGAAAGCAGCCGCAAAGGAGAATCCCGCCGATACGAGGTATAAAGATTTTCTGGAGCAGGATGATCTGAATATAGTTTTCAACGGCGTTTGCGATATTTATGACGCTCATGCCGAGCGGGCACAAAGAGCTTGTGCCAATATCAACCGTGAAGGGACCGGAGGAAACCATGCCTTGTTGCCCAAACGCTACCGTACCTATCAGGAGTTGCTTGCCGCCGACGATATTGATGCCGTCATCATTGCCACACCCGATCACTGGCATGGAACCATTACCATTGCGGCGGCAAAGGCGGGGAAACATGTTTATTGCGAAAAGCCCATGACCCATACCGTAGCGGAAACTTATGAAGTGGTTGATGCGGTAAAAGAAAACAATATTGTCTTTCAGCTGGGGCATCAAAACCGGCAGATCGAAGCCTATTTCAAAGCCAAAGAGGCTTACGAAAAAGGTGTCCTCGGGAAAGTCAATCTTATAGAAGTTACCACCAACCGCAACAGCCCCAACGGAGCATGGGTTTACAAGATCGACGAAGGTGCGGGACCGCAAAATATCGACTGGGAACAATTCCTCGGCCCGGCGCCTTACCATCCTTTCAGCCTTGAGCGTTTTTTCCGCTGGCGTTGCTGGTGGGATTACAGCACCGGACTGTCGGGCGATCTTTTCACCCACGATTACGATGCCATGAACCAGATCCTCGGGCTCGGCATCCCGCACTCCGCCGTCGCTTCGGGAGGTATTTATTTTTATAAGGACGGCCGTGCCGTTCCCGATGTGCTGAATCAGGTCTTTGAATATCCCGACAAAGACCTTGCTTTGCTCTACAGCGCTACATTGGAAAGTAATATGAAACGCGGCAGACGCATCATGGGACACGATGCCTACATGGAAGTAGGGAGAGATCTGAAGATATTTGCCGACAGAAATTCGACCAAATACAAAAAAAAGATAAAAGAGCATCTGATTGATCCCGACATCCCCATCTATTCGTTCACACCGGGACAAAAACAGGTGGATGCCGTTACTTCACCCACGCAGCAATATTTTGCAAGCAGGGGATTGCTTTACACTTATCGCGGCGGGAAACGGGTGGACACATCGCATTTGCACGTAAAAGACTGGATCGATTGCATCCGCACGGGCGATCTTCCTGCGTGTAACATCAATCGTGGATTTGAAGAGGCCATCACGGCTCACATGGGTACCATCGCTTACCGCGAAAATCGGAAAGTGTACTGGGATGCCGAAAAACAATTGATCATATAGTTTTATGAAAATGTTGACAAGACGAAAATTTATCGGAAATGTTTCAGCGCTGTCGGTGGCCGCAACAGTGATGCCGTACCGTTTGTTTGCATCACCTTTGAAAAAAGATATCGGAATACAGCTTTATACGATCCGGGAGATGGTGCATGACGATTTGCCCGGAACGCTGAAGCTGTTGAAAAAGATCGGATACTCCACCGTTGAAGCCGCCGGCTACAGCAAGGGTAAATTTTATGGCTTTACTCCCAAAACATACAAACGGCTTGTTAAGGATTCGGGGCTTAAACCCGTCAGCAGCCATTGCAGGATTTCAATTGAAAACGCACGGCAGGTTTGCGACGACCATGTGCAATCCGGTGCCGAATATGTGGTGATCCCTTCCGTCCCGGAAGCGGAGCGTCAAACGGCAGACGATTTTTACACCCTGGCGGAGAAATTGAACATCATCGGCGATGTATGCCGCAAAAGCGGACTGGCACTCGGTTATCACAATCACGCCTTTGAGTTCGAACAAATCGAAGGGAAAACGCCCTATGATATTTTACTTGAGAACACCGATCCGGAAATGGTCTTTTTTCAGATGGATACTTACTGGGTTGTGTACGGCGGGAAAAATCCGGCGGACTATTTGAAAAAGTATCCGGGAAGGTTCAAATTACTTCATATCAAAGATATGGATGATTCGCCTCAACGCAGATCGACGGAAATAGGCAAAGGGATCATTGATTTTCAGGAGATCATCAGCTTGTCGGAAAAAGCGGGAACGAAATACCTCTTTGTGGAACAGGAAGAATTTGAAAAAGACCCGGCGGAGAGTATTACCGAAAGTTTCGATTATTTGAAATCAATATTGAACTGATATGCAGACACCGGTCAAAGCGGGAATTATCGGCTTCGGTTTGTCCGGGCAGGTTTTTCATGCCCCTTTCCTGCATGCCCATCCGGGATTTGAGATTAAAAAAATCGTCGAACGGAGCGGGGAAAGTTCGAAAGAAAAATACCCTTACGTCACGGTGGTAAAAAATTATCGCCGGTTACTCGATGATCCCGGAATCGATTTGGTGGTACATTGTACTCCCAACATTTACCATTATGAATATGTGAAGGAGAGTTTGCTTGCCGGAAAACATGTGGTGGTTGAAAAACCGTTTACTCCCACAACAGACGAAGCCGACAAATTGATTGATCTTGCAAATAAAAAGGGGCTGAAAATATTTGTTTATCACAACCGCAGATGGGACGGGGATTTTCTGACTGTGAAGAAGCTCATCGATCAGGGTTCTTTGGGCCGGGTTAATTATTACGAAGCGCACTTCGACCGATTTTCACCGCAAAGGACACGGGCGGCATGGCGCGACGAAAAACTTCCCGGCAGCGGCAATTTGTACGACCTCGGCTCCCATCTTATCGATCAGGCACTTTGTCTTTTCGGAACACCGCAAACGGTTTTTGCCGATATTCAATCCCAGCGCCAATTCGGTTTTGTTGACGATTATTTCAGGGTTGTGTTGCAATATCAACATCTGGAGGCTGTACTTACGGCCGGCATGCTGGTCAGGGAGCACAGCTTGAGGTATATCGTCAAAGGTACGGGCGGGACGTTCGGGAAACATGGCATTGATCCGCAGGAGGAGCGGCTGAAAAACGGTGCTTCTCCCGGTGATAAAGAACTCGGGCAAGAGAATCCCGAATTTTTCGGAACTTTGACCACCGGTGATGACCGGTACGGGAAAACAGAACGCATCCCCACCGAACCGGGGAATTACATGGCTTTTTATCAAAATGTTTATGATGTGCTTGTCAACAACAAACCCATGGCGGTAAAACCCGAAGAGGCAAGAAATGTCATCAGAGTGATCGAGCTGGCCTTCCAGAGCAACCTGACGGGACAAGTTATAAAAGCGGATTTCACTTAATGTTTCTCAATATAAACCGATGCTTTATGAAGAAAAAAAATACCAATGAAAAATTAACGCTCAACAGGCGCAAATTTATCGGAACCATGGCGACGGCAACCGCCGGATTCACCATCTTGCCTTCGACGGTGATCTCCGGGCTGGGGCACAGGGCACCCAGCGACAGGCTCAACATCGCCGCGGTTGGAGTAGGAGGGATGGGCGCTGCCAATGTTAACCGTTGCAATACCGAAAATATCGTCGCACTGTGTGACGTGGACTGGGAATATGCGGCTCCTACCTTCAACAAATATCCCGACGCCGTCAAATACAAAGATTACCGCAGGATGCTTGACAAGATGGGCGATTCCATCGATGCCGTTATTGTGGCAACACCCGATCATACCCATGCCATCATCGCTGCTGCAGCCATGAAACTGGGTAAGCACGTTTATGTTCAAAAACCGTTGACACATTCGGTTTACGAATCAAGATATTTACGGGAGTTGGCCAACGAAACCCGTGTGGCAACGCAAATGGGTAATCAGGGCAACTCGGGCGAAGGCATCCGTCAAACCTGCGAATGGATATGGGACGGTGCCATCGGCGAAGTCACTGAAGTGCATGCCTGGACCAACCGCCCCATCTGGCCGCAAGGATTGGAACGCCCTCGCGAAACTCCCTCAACACCTCCGACATTGGATTGGAATTTGTTTATCGGGCCGGCACGCTGGCGTCCTTACCATCCCTCATACACGCCGTGGAACTGGCGGGCATGGTGGGATTTCGGTACCGGAGCACTCGGCGACATGGCCAATCACATCATCGACCCCGCCTTTTGGGCGCTTAAGCTGGGGAGTCCCGAAAAGTTTTACGCCAGTTCCACACAGGTGAACACCGAAAGCGCTCCCCATGCCGAGGTGGTTCATTACGAGTTTCCCGACCGCGGCAAGATCGGAAAATTAAAACTTCCGCCGCTGAAACTCACCTGGTACGACGGCGGTTTGCTGCCCCCTCGTCCCGAAGAGATGAAAGACGGGGATATCATGGGCGACCACAGCGGCGGTGTGCTTTTCGTGGGGACAAAAGGAAAACTGATGACGGGATGCTACGGCAGGAACCCGAGGCTGTTGCCCGGAGAGCTGGATAAGGATTACAAACGTCCCGACCCGACGCTGCGCAGGATCGAAAATGCCATGAGCGGAGGCCACGAAGCCGACTGGATCAGGGCTTGTAAGGAGAGTCCCGACAACAGGGTGGAAACCACATCCAATTTCAATTATTCCGGGCCCCTCAACGAGATGGTCGTCATCGGCAATCTGGCCGTAAGATTGCAGGATCTCAAGCGAAAACTGATCTGGGATGCCGAAAACCTGCAAATTACCAACATCAGCGACGATGATGAAATCAGGGTGGTTACCTCCGATAAATTCACCGTTATCGAAGGGCATCCGCATTTCGATACCGAATACGATACCATGAAAGCCAAGCCGGCAGCCGAAGAGTACATCAGGCACACCTACCGCAAAGGCTGGGAGTTGTAA
>JAOZMX010000259.1:2770-4046 GCA_029934065.1 Bacteroidales bacterium | reverse complement strand
CGGACAGAGAAGGAATAAGCGTTGTTGCAAAAGCATCGTAAGCGGAGGGATCCATAATAGCCCTTCAGGCTACAACGGACTATAGTTTTTTGCTTACTTTTTTGTCCATTCAAAAAAGTAAGAGAATGAAGAAAGATGTGTATTTAACGTTGTTGTTGATGCAATAAGTTGCCGGTTGTTCTTTATCAAAAGTTTTTCTTGTTACTATTTCTCCCGTAGTGGCGGGATCTCCGCTGCGCTTCGACTTGATGAAAAGTAAATCCAATTCTTAGCATAAAATAGCTTTTGGGCTATTTTATGCTTTAGAATGATTTATGCCGATACTGCTTGAAAATAGTCCGAAGCAATTCGGACTATATTGAAAGCGTAATCGGTATAACCAAAAATCAAGAAAATCTTAAGCTATCCCCCCACAAGGCCAACACGCGCCCGCCCCGTCTGATTGACGTTTGGGCAGGCAAGATTTTCGGGCCACCGCGCAAATAAATGCTGTCGCATTTATAATGGTTTCTTCGTTTTCAAAAAAGCTAAATTGAAAAACGGACTTTGCGAGCCCGGTTTACCGGGCGAAGCAATCTGTTTAAATTTTGCAGTATGCTTGTTAGCAGGCCACCGCCTTCGACGGTTTAGCATTTTCCCGCACTATCAACAAATCAAAACTTCATCTTCACTTAACCTCCAATGCTTAACTTCCTAACTCCCAACGCCTAACCTCTTAACCCTTAACCCGTAACTTTTCCCTTCTGCATTTAAAACAACCCATTCGTTAGCTTCGCTTCCCAAGAGCCCAAAGCCGGATAACTTCCCTTCAACGCAATCCAAAAGCTACGCTTTATCCTTAACGAACAAAATTCCCACACTGGCGATGGCCATGGAAACACCACCGATGATGAGCGCATAGATGGCATGATCGTGAAAAAACGATTTGAGGATAAATCCGATGATGGCGGCGGCAACAATTTGCGGCAGGACGATAAAATAATTGAAAATCCCCATGTATATCCCCATTTTGTTTTGCGGTAAGGCACTGGTGAGGATGGCGTAAGGGATTGAAAGGATGCTCGCCCAGGCAAAGCCGATGCCGATCATGGAAATGATGAGCATGTACTGGTCGCGGATAAAAAAGATGGAGAGCAATCCCAGTCCGCCGAGAAGCAACGAGATGGAATGGGTTACCTTACGGCTTGTTGCTTTCGACATGGGCGTCAGCAGCCAGGCAACAACGGCGGCCACACCGTTGTAAATGGCAAACAGCACCGAAACCCAGTCGGCCCCG
>JAOZMX010000259.1:0-2760 GCA_029934065.1 Bacteroidales bacterium | reverse complement strand
GTTGTTATAAGCCTCGGAAGTCGTGTCGGTGCTATGAAAAACATGTTCTGTGATGGCGGGGGTGGTGTAAATCCACATGGCAAACAAGGCAAACCATGAAAAAAATTGCACGACGGCCAGTTGTCGCATTGTTTGCGGCATGCCGAACATGTCGTTCATGATCTCCACCAGAGCGTTTGCCGACCTTTTCTTCAGTTGCAGTTGCCCGGAGACGATCATCAGAATGCCGAGTGCAGCCAGCCCGAACGAGAGGATGTACAGATCCTTTTTAAAGGATGCACTGAAAAACCATGCGGTGAGCACTGCTCCGGCGGCAAGCCACAGCAGTCCGTTGGTTCGCTGACGTTTTCCCTTGGCGTGATAATCGGTTTTTTCTGCCGTGAGCTCCGTGGCGGCCTCTTGTCTGCCGTCGGATTCAAATTCGGCAATTTGCCCCGGCGAATATTCTTTGGTTGTAAAAACAGTGCGCAATACTGCCGCAAGGAACACCACAGCGCCAATGTAGAACGACCATTTTACCGAGTCGGGAACGATATTTTCGGGAGCGGTATTGCTGATGTTGAACCAGTTGGACATCATCCACGGCAGCAAACTCCCGATGACGGCGCCGGTGCCGATAAAAAAACTTTGCATGGCAAATCCTTTGGTGCGTTGTTCCTCGGGCAGCATGTCGCCCACAAACGCCCTGAACGGCTCCATCGAAATGTTGATGGAGGCATCCATGATCCACAACATGCCTGCCGCAACCCATAAAACCGGAGAATGGGGCATCAGCACCAGAGCCAGCGAGGCGAAGAGTGCGCCGAAAAGAAAATAGGGCCTCCGGCGTCCTAACCGGGTCCAGGTCTTATCGCTGTAATGACCGACGATGGGCTGGACAATCAGCCCCGTTACCGGTGCAGCTACCCATAGGATGGATAGATTGTCAATATCGGCACCGAGGGTTTGAAATATCCGGCTTACATTGGCATTTTGCAAAGCATAGCCAAACTGAATGCCCAAAAAACCGAAACTCATGTTCCATATCTGCCAGAAGGATAGTCGGGGTCGTTTTGCCATGATCTTTTTTTCCGGCAAAGATATAAGAATTGGCTAAACCCCGCATCACTGCATTAGGAGTGGTTTTTACACCGGAAGGTGCACCCGGAAATTTGTTATGCAAAAAAACATAGTTTTGCAAAACAAATAGTAATACGTGCCGGTTCCGTCAAACAACTGACCTGTCAGTGTAAGATCATGGATGATGATAAAGGAGGGGGCGGAAATTGACCGTCCGCGGGCATCCGGTAAAGCCGGCCGGGATTTTTTGTTGGAAACATTAAAACGATTGGATTTATGAAGGTTCATTTTATTGCCGTCGGGGGCGCCGTGATGCACAATCTTGCCATTGCCCTCAAACTGAAAGGATACGAAGTAACGGGTTCGGATGATGAGATATTTGACCCCGCCCGTTCCAACTTGCAGCGGTATGGCTTACTGCCGGAGCAGCCCGGCTGGCATCCCGGAAAGATCACCCCCGGGCTGGATGCCGTGATCCTCGGTATGCATGCCAAAAAAGGAAATCCTGAACTGGATCGTGCCCTGGAACTGGGGCTGAAGATATACTCTTTTCCGGCCTATCTTTACCAACAGTCGAAAAACAAAAAACGGGTGGTGATCGCCGGCAGCCACGGCAAAACCACCATCACCTCCATGGTGATGCATGTGCTGAACTACCACCACAGGGATTTTGATTACCTCGTGGGTTCCCGCGTGGAAGGTTTCGATGTGATGGTACGCCTGTCGGATGCTCCGGTGATCGTGATCGAAGGCGACGAGTACCTGACCTCGGCACTGGACCCGCGCCCCAAGTTTCTCCACTACAAACCGCACATCGCTTTGATCAGCGGCATTGCCTGGGATCACATCAATGTTTTTCCCGATTACGACGGCTATCTGGAACAGTTTGAAAAATTTATCGCCTCCGTCGAAAAAGAGGGAAGCCTCGTCTATTATCGCGATGATTCGGAGCTGGCCGCCGTGGTTGAGCGCGCCGCTTGTCCCCGTCGCCTCTTCCCGTACACCACGCCCCGCTACGATATTTCCGGCGGAACAACTTATTTCTTTCCCGGCGATGACGATGACCGCGTTCCCCTGAAGATATTCGGCCGTCACAACCTGACCAACCTCAATGGCGCGCGCATGGTTTGCCGCGAGCTGGGATTTACGGACGAGGAATTTGTTGAGGCCGTCCGCAGTTTCAAAGGTGCCGCCAACCGGCTTGAGCTGGTGGCGAAAAACGACCGTACGGCGGTGTTCAGGGATTTTGCCCATGCGCCTTCCAAGCTCAAAGCCACCGTGGAGGCAGCCAAAGAGCTGTACGGCAGCCGGCAGCTTGTGGCCGTGATGGAACTGCACACATACAGCAGCCTGAGCAAGCGATTTTTGGATCAATACAAGGGCACGATGCAAAAAGCCGATATCCCGGTGGTGTTTTTCAATCCCCATGCCATTGCCCTTAAAAAATTGCCCCCGATCACCGTTGAAGATGTACAGAAAGGTTTTGAAAACAAGAATTTGCAGGTGTTCACCGATGCCGGAAAACTCGAAGCTTTTCTGCGGAGCATCAATTACCGGAACAAAACCCTGTTGCTGATGAGCTCCGGAAACTTCGGCGGAATGGATGTGAAGAGATTGGCGGGGGATGTTTGCCCGAAGGAATAATAACGGAGATGATCGCTGTTTCGATGATCCATGTATTAGGTCGTCGGATTTCGCGGG
>JAOZMX010000082.1 GCA_029934065.1 Bacteroidales bacterium | reverse complement strand
AGCATTTATTTGTGCGGTGGCCCGAAAATCTTGCCTGCCCAACGTCATTCAGACGGGGCGGGCGTGGGAAGGCCATGCGGGAGGATAGCTTAAGATTTTCTTGATTTTTGGTTACTTTTCATCAAGTCAGAGCATAGCGGAGATCCCGCCACTGCGGGAGAAAAAGTAACAAGAAAAACTATCGGCAATGAACAACCGACAACCTTATGCGTCGGCTATAATCGTGACAAAACGAGAAAGAAAAACCTCAACCATCCAACCAATCACTTATTCGATCATTTGAACGTATTTCTTCTTCAAAAAATCCCTCATTTGGAAAATTGAATTAAAAAATGATTTGTTAAAGGATATTTCACGAACACCTTTTCCCATTAATCAATTAGAATCGTGAGCGCAAAGGTAATGCCGGAATTTTTCAATGCATTGACGCCGTAAACATCAAACGGCGCACTCAAAACAATGATAAAGTGTTTTCCCGTTTCCAAGGTAATTCCCGGAAATATTGTAAATATCTGGCTTGTGTAATTGCCTTTAAATACCGCATCCTGATACATTATTCCCGTTATCAGTTGAAGCTGATGTTTGAAAACATAATATCCGAAATCGGCATTAAAATACCAGCTTCCTTTGTTGTTATCATCGGGTCGTTTGGTAAAAAACATGTATTGGCCGTTAAAATCAAAAGAGAGGTTTTCGGTCAGATTGGCCGAAAAAATTGCACCGCCTCCAACGGAAGTCAAAAGCTGGGACAATCTTGCTTTTTTATTGATTTCCCGGTTCCCGAATGGAATATTGGCTCCTGCCATTACTGAAACACCGATTTTTTGATTTTGGAATACCACAAACTTTGCCCCCCAGCTGCTGACCGAAAGATCCGTTGAGATTGCGGTTCCCAGCTCAAGCTTTTCAAACACACCGTAACTGAACCTGAAATTCATTCCCGTAATTTTCCTGATGCTGTCGTCCGTGCTGTACAGATTTTTCAAACTGCCGTTTTCATCCCAGTATTTTGATGCCCTCAAATGATAAAATCCCGGTTCAAATTCAATCTTTTTACCGGGAACAACACCCGCACAAAGTGCATCCAATTTCGACCCGGAAAGCCCGCCAATCTGTGCAAACAAAGATGAATGCCATGCAAACGCCAATAACAAAATCGCCGCAATAAATATTTTTTTCATGTCAAATGACCGGATTTAATTTTAAAATTTTAAGGCGGCAAATGTATTTTTTTATTTTAGATGGGATGAAAATATTTTATCACAAAAATATGAAAACATTGGATAAATTTTCGGAGAATAATCCTGAAAGTCAATCCTATTACTCCTATGCGATTTTGCTTTTCTAATCTTTCACAAACTCCACATTCCGCATCAGTCCTTCGTATTTTGTTCGCTTTACGGCGGAATTTTCGAATATTTCGTTGAACGTTTCAACGGAAAGATTTTCCCATGCGCTTTTGTCCATTTCCGCCAATTGGGGATGAGGCTCGAATTGCGGCTCGTGGTGCGGTTTCGAAAAACGGTTCCACGGGCAGACATCCTGGCAAATGTCGCAGCCGAAGATACGGTCGTTGATTTTCCCTTTGAATTCCGGAGGGATTTCACCCTTCAGTTCGATGGTGAGGTAGGAAATGCATTTCCGGGCATCCACCACACGGGGGGCAACGATGGCGTTGGTGGGACAGGCATCCATGCATTTGGTGCAACTGCCGCAAAAATCGATGTTTTTCGGGCGGTCGTATTCCAACTCCAGGTCGGTGATGATCTCGGCAAGGAAGAAAAACGAACCTGCTTTGGGGCGGATCAGAAGGCCGTTTTTGCCGATCCAGCCCAGCCCGGCCTGCACCGCCCAGGCCCGCTCCAGCACCGGCGCCGAGTCGGTGAAACCTCTCGCAACCATGCCGCCGGCTTTTTCGTTCATCTCCGCCATAAGCCGTTTCAGCATCTTTTTGATAACAAAATGGTAATCCCTGCCGTAGGCATATTTTGAGATGATGTAGTTGTTTTCGGATGGAAGTTCCTTTTCCGGAAAATAATTTTTCATCAGCACAATAACCGATTTTGCTCCTTCCACCAGTTTCCGCGGGTCAAGCCGCTTGTCGAAATGACGGGCCATGTACTGCATTTCGCCGTGCATGCCCTCCTGCAGCCATTTTTCCAGATGCGAAACCTCCCGTCCGAGAAAGTCGGCACGGGCAATGCCGCAAAAGTCGAAACCCAATTCGACCGACCGCCGTTTGATCCATGCGGAAAGCGAATGAGGGCTTATTGGTTCCATGTAGTTGTAATTTGTTGTTATTTTACCTTTCAGGTTTTGTCACGATTTTCGGCTTCGCCATCGAAAATCCCGCCAAAACCATCTCCTTTCTTTCCTTGTCTCCACGGGCTAAAGCCCGTGGTTACTGATTTTGAACCCCTTCAGGGTTCTTGCTCCATTCTTCATCTATCCCCGTATTTCACGGTGTTATTCACGTTTATCAATCTTCATTTGACCGGACATGTTCATCTTTGTTGAACCCCACACAGGATTGTAATGCTGCTCGTGTTTACCCTGTGTCGTAGCGCAACAGTGTGTGTCAAAATAATATTATTGGTACTTCATATGTTTATAATTTCCGTTTTTTTCAATGGAATATTCATTATTTTTTCCCGAAAATTCTGTCGTAAAGCACGATGCTACCCGCTACCGTCACATTGTACGAGGGACGGATAACGGATTCAAGCGAAACCACGAGGTTACATTTTTTGATGATCGTACCGGGCAAACCATAGTCCTCCGCTCCAAGCAGGTAAATCGCCTGCGGCGGATGGTCGAATTCCGACAGCGGTGTGCCTCCTTCCTCCACGGCAACCAAAACGGCATTGGCGGGGCGGTGTTCGAGAAACTGTTCGAAATGCTGATAATTCCGCAGCGGAATGTGCCGCATGGTCTTGAAGGGGTCCGAGGGATGGTGCTTGTACCGCGCACCGATGGTGAACAAGCCCGCCGCACCGAGCTGATAGGCCGTGCGCCATAAGGTTCCTACGTTTTCAACGGATTTTGTATGATAGATTCCTACTTCGAAAAAAGGCATGGCACAAATCTTTAATGTGGTTGATGATTTTCGGCAGGTTGTCGGGACTCATATTTTTTTATCATTTCAAAAACTTCGGGATAAATCTCATTGGGGACGGGCACCGATAAAACATATTGTTTGATTTTCCAGCCGTTATCGGTCAGTTCCAGCACGCCCGATCCGCGCCATTCCGTTTTGCCGTTGTCCACAATCTCATCAAACCATGCCATTTTAGCGTCTCCCGAAAAATAGACATGACGGTTTTTCGCCTTAAAACTCCACGCCTTTCCGGTATCGAAATATTTCTTCGACCATTGGTAAAACTCCTCCTTTGTCCATCTTTCCGATTTGTCCGTTCCGATATAGATGCCGTCGTCGGCAATGGCATCGAAATAGGCTTTTCCGTCGGCACGGGCGGCGGCATTGTGCCAGTTGTCGAGAAAACTGTTAACTTTATCCTGCTGAGCAAAAGATGAAAAAACGGCCATCAGAATAAACGCTGCGGAGAAAAATATTTTCATGATTTGATAAGTTTAAAACAATTTCCCCTGATCGGGGTGTTTGAATTTGCCGAGGTGTTTGAAGGCGATCTCCGTTGCTTCGCGGCCGCGGGGAGTGCGCATCAGGTAACCCTCCATGATCAGAAACGGTTCGTACACCTCTTCGATGGTGCCGGCATCTTCGCCCACGGCTGTGGCGATGGTTGTCAGACCGACGGGGCCGCCGCCGAATTTTTCGATGATCACCGAAAGGATCTTGTTGTCCATCTCGTCAAGCCCGTGTTTATCAACATTGAGGGCGGCAAGGGCAAACTGCGATATGTCAAGGTTGATGCGCCCGTCACCTTTGATTTGTGCAAAATCCCTGACGCGCCGCAACAGCAGGTTGGCAATCCTGGGCGTTCCCCTGCTGCGGCGGGCAATTTCAGCCGCAGCGTTATCTTCAATCTCCACACGCAAGATTCCTGCCGAGCGGATGATGATCTTTTTCAGGATTTCCCCGTCGTAATACGACAACCTCGAATTGATACCGAACCTCGAACGCAACGGAGCCGTCAGCAAACCCGACCGCGTAGTGGCGCCGATCAGGGTAAACGGGTTCAGCGTAATCTGCACGCTGCGGGCATTGGGCCCGGTTTCGATCATAATGTCGATTTTGTAATCCTCCATTGCGGAGTAAAGATATTCTTCCACCACGGGGCTTAAACGATGGATCTCGTCAATGAACAATACGTCGTTGGGTTCCAGATTGGTGAGCAATCCGGCCAGATCGCCCGGCTTGTCGAGTACCGGCCCCGACGACACCTTGATCCCCACCTCCAGCTCGTTGGCAATGATGTGCGACAGGGTGGTTTTTCCCAAACCCGGCGGGCCGTGAAGCAACGTATGATCCAACGCTTCACCGCGCATTTTTGCTGCATCTACAAAAACCTTCAGGTTTTCCACTACTTTACCCTGTCCGGCAAAATCGTCGAAATGCGTCGGACGCAAAACGCGTTCTATCTCTTTTTCTCCGTTGCTGAAATGTTTGCCCGTGGCATCAAGATTCTCATTCATGCTCCAAGAATTTGCAACAAATTTACACTAATTTTTTCATGGGAAATTTCCGGATTACCACAAAAAGGCATCATCCGTCATCCACTGTCCCTGAATCTTCATCACCTGTTCCACGATATCCCGCACACAGCCTTCGCCACCTTTGAAGTGTGAGATGTAATGCGACAGTGCTTTGATCTCTTCGGCGGCATCCGCCGGGCACACTGCCACTCCGGCTTCTTTCATGATCTGGTAATCCGGGATATCGTCGCCCATAAAAAGGATTTCTTTACGCGAAAGGTGATGTTTTTTCAAATATTCCTCAAAAACCTGCAATTTGTGTTTTACTCCGATAAATACATCCTGTATGCCCAGTCCTTTCATTCTTACCCTGACCGATTCCGACAGCCCGCCCGAGATGATCGCAATGCGGTATCCTTTCCGCACGGCATATTGCAGAGCGTAGCCGTCTTTTACGTTGGCCGTACGCAA
Organism: Bacteroidales bacterium; assembly: GCA_029934065.1. GTDB lineage: Bacteria > Bacteroidota > Bacteroidia > Bacteroidales > 4484-276 > 4484-276. Next base: position 9,928 of record JAOZMX010000082.1, on the reverse strand, counting down.
TTGGCCGCCGTCTTCGAGCAGCAACACCGTGCCGCCGGTGAATACGCCGTCATAATCGAAGATCATGGTCGTGATGTTTGTTAATAGCTCTTTGTAATTTCGTACTACCATATCAAAAGTTTTTCGGGTTGTTTCGGGCAATCAATTCGCTGATGATTGCGTAAAGTTCTCTTTTTCCGGGGTCGTTTTTCAAAAGTTGCAGATGTTTTTCAATAATTCGTCTGTCGTTGCGGACGGCGGGTCCTGTTTGTGTCAGAGCCGGTGATTGTTGCCCGGCTTTTTTCGCTGTTTCGCGGATCAGGGGCCGGATGATATCGAAAGGAATGTTTTCGCTTTTCAGAATGTCTTCAGCGCACCGGTACATGTAATTGGTGAAATTGGATGCAAAAACGGCCGCGAGATGGATGGCCTGCCGTTGCATGGAATTAACTTTTCTGACGTCATCCGAAATCTCGCCGGCAAGCGCTGCAAGCTGATCGAAACATTGCTCGTCGGAAGCTTCGATGCACACGGGGATGTCGCTGAAGTCAATATCCCTGGTTTTCGAAAAAGTCTGCAGCGGGTAAAATACACCGTATCGGTCGGATACCTGCTTCAACACCTCCTGATCAACGGAGCCGGAAGTGTGTACCACCAGCCTGTCCGGCAGCGAAACGGCTTTTGCAATTTCGGGAATGGCATCGTCCGAAACAGCAATGATATAGAGGTCGGCATCACGCGACAATTGTTGAAGGTCTGTAACAGGCTTTGCCCCCGTAAGTCCGGCAAGCAATCCGGCCGCCTCCCGCCTTCTGCTTACTACCTGAAGGATATTTTTTCCCTTCCGGTGAAAGGCTTTCGCCAGTTGTGTGGCAAGGTTGCCGGAACCTATCATTACGATGTTACGGATTGACATCCCCGGTAAGTTTGATGGATTTCAACAACGAAATGGTCTGTTCCGGATTGCCGGACGAAAAAACCGTATGTCCCGCCACCAGAACATCGGCTCCTGCCATGACAAGCTTGGGTGCGTTTTCAAGGGTTACTCCGCCGTCGATCTCGATGAGGGCTTTCGACGACTTGCCGGTGATCAGCTCTTTCAATGCCGATATTTTTTCATAGGTGTTTTCAATGAATTTTTGCCCGCCGTATCCGGGATTTACGGCCATCAACAGCACAAGGTCAACATCCCTGATGATGTCCTCAAGCAGATGTACCGGAGTGTGGGGGTTGAGTACCACACCGGCTTTCATTCCCAGTTCTTTGATTTTCCCGACGGTGCGGTGCAGATGAGTACATGCTTCGTAATGCACGCTCAAAATATCGGCACCGTAATCCCTGAACCGTTCCAGATACCTGTCCGGTTCGATGATCATCAAATGCACGTCAAGTGGTTTTCGGGCCAGTTGACCGATGGACTTCAATACGGGAAATCCGAATGAGATGTTCGGTACAAAGACTCCGTCCATGATGTCAATGTGAAACCAATCGGCATTGCTTCGGTTGACCATTTCGATGTCGCTTTGCAAATTGGCAAAATCGGCTGACAGTATTGAGGGTGCAATCAGAAGTTCCATGAAGTTTTTTTGACAAAAATATAAAAAAGTAAGTTGCAGGTGAATAATCCTGAAATGAAGGCTTGCTGTCTGACCATAACATTTTGTTGTGGAAAGCAATATCTGAACATGATTAATCGGTTGGAGAAAAAAGATTTATTTTGCAAAAAGTTTTGCAAAAAATGAAATTGTCATTCCGCAGATTAAAATCAACAGCACAATGATCAATAAATACCCAACTGTACGGTTCTTCATGCTCATTGTTTTTGCCGTCGCCGTTTCCATACCGGGGCGATTGAAAGCCCAGGAAATTGTCACTGTTTCGTTGAGGGCGGCGATTGACAGCGCGATGAACAACAACAGCCGCATCCGGCAATACCGGCGGGCAGTCACCGAAAAGGAGTATCTGCAAAAAGCCTCGGCGGGCAACTATTTCCCTTCCGTTGATGTGATGGGGGGATTTACGTGGTTCAGCAAAAATTCGGAAGTGAACATGAGCCAGATGAAGGAGTCCGTTGACGATATGTTCGGCAATTACGGCGCTTTTATTGCCAAAGAACTCGACTTGTCGGAGGAGGCACAGGAGGTGATCTACAACAAAATCGTTTCGGGTCTGGGAAAATTACCGGCATACAATGTGGTTGTAGATCAGCAGAATTTTCCCAACCTGAACGTTGTGGCAACACAACCCATTTTTCTCGGGGGGAAGATCAATGCCGGCAAACGGTTTGCCGATGCGGAGCGGGGCTATGCCGATGCCGAATTGCAAAAGATCACCAACGAGATCACCAAAGAGACCTTCGAGCGTTATTTTGGTGTCGTGTTGTTGCAGCAGGTGGTGAATGTTCGCAGGGAAGTGGTGGAAGGAATGAAGCATCACGAGCGCGATGCGCAACGGGCCATTGAGATCGGGGTCATCCCCTCCCACGAAGTTTTGCGTGCGCAAGTGGCAGTGGCCAATGCCGAACGTGATTTTACCGACGACATGAACAAACTCGATCTGGCCCGCCTTGCTCTGAAAGCAAGCATGGGGTTGCCCGATACTGTGGAAGTGCAGGTGACCGACAGCCTGGTATTCAGGCTTGTAACCGATGAATCGGCAGCCCTCCGGAAGCAGGCCATGGAACAGCAGCCGCTTTTTAAAATGATCGACCAGAAGAAAATGATGGTTCAACAAAAACACGCACTCGAACGCTCCGAGTTTATGCCGCAGATTGCTGCCTGGGGACAATACAGCGCTTTCCGTCAAAATTATCCGGTGATCATGCCTCCGTTCATGGTCGGCATCCAGGCACACATTAATATTTTTCACGGGGCGCAGAAATTCAACAAGCTGAAAGCTACGCGTTACCTCGAACAGCAGGTTGAACTGGCCGACAAATATGCGCACGAACAGGTTGGTTTGTGGGTGGATAAATCATGGAGAGAAATGATCAACAAAAGAGAACGCTACCTGAAGATGAAACCCACTGTTGATCTGGCTTTGAAAAATCTGAAGATTAATGAGAAACGTTTCAGGGAGGGGCTGGGAAAATCCATTGATGTGATTGATGCCCGGCTGTTGTACGAAGGCGCAGAACTGGAAAGGCTCAAGTCGCTTTACGATTATTACATTGCCCTGTCGGATTTTTACCTTGCCACGGGCAATCCGCAAAAGATGATAGATTTATTAAGTTCGAAATAAAACCGTTTTTGAAAATGAAATTTACCAAAAGTACACTGGCTTTATTGATTCCTGTTGTTGTAATTATCGTCGCTGTTGTGATGCTCGTATTTAATCACGAAGATTCCGGCGACGACATCATGCTGGGCATGTTTGAAGCCCCGACGGTGAATGTGTCGTCCATGATTCCCGGCAAGGTGAAAACCGTTTTGGTGGACGAAGGCGACAGGGTGGAAAAAGACCAACTGGTTTTTACTTTGGAGACCAAAGTGATGGATGCCAAGGTGGGCCAGGCCGAAGGATTGGTCAAAGCTGCCGAATCGGTGGTGCAAAGGGCTAAAAGCGGTGCACGTGAAGAAGAAAAACGCGCATTGAAAAATCAATACGAAATGGCCAAAAGCCAGTTCGATTTTGCCGAAAAAACCTACAAGCGTTTTCAGTTGCTTTTTGCCGACAGCATCATCTCCAAGCAGGAAATGGATGAAATGACCTTTAAATACGATGCGGCAAAAGATGCCATGGAAGCGGCAAAGGCCCTGTACGACATGGCCGAGAACGGAGCGCGTAAAGAAGATATTGAAGCTGCCGAAGCAACGTACATGCAGGCCAGAAATGTGTATGAAGAGGCCATGGCATTTTATGAGCAACTGGACATCAAGGCGCCCGTTTCGGGACTGGTGAGCAGTAAGATTGCCGAAGAAGGAGAGGTGATGGCTCCCGGATTTCCCGTCATTACCATTATGATCCCCGAAAAGATCTATGCCGTTCTCAATGTGCGGGAAGACAAACTCCCGGCTTTTAAAAAAGGTGAGCATTTCAAAGGCGTTGTCCCGGGACTGGGCAACAAAGAGATCGAAGTGGTGGTGAGCTATATTGCCGTATTGCCCGATTTTGCCACCTGGGCGCCTACCAGGCAAAAGGGCGAATTCGATTTGAAAACCTTCGAGGTGAGGCTGAAGCCGGCGGAATTTGATGAGGACTTAAGGCCGGGAATGACCATCAGGATCAAGATATAAATCATTAACAGCAGATACAGTATCAACGGGTGAAATATCTGGCTTTCATAAAAGTGGCTGAAAGGGAAATGGAGATCATTTCACGGGATCAATTTGCCCGGACGTTATTGGTTGTTTTGCCGCTGCTGGTCTATTTTTTTCTTGCATTTATTTATGTTAAAGGCGCTATGCGCGAAATTCCCGTTGCCGTTTACGATGGTGATCATTCGGAAGTCTCCAGGGCGATCACTTCGATGATTGAAAGTTCTGCGGCCATGGATATCACCTGTTATCTGTCGTCGGAAGACGACATGGAGCGCTTTTTCCTCCGCCATGACGAGCATGCTGTTTTTTACATTCCCAGGGGTTTTGCCAAAGACATTTATCGCAACAAAACAACGAGGCTCACGGTTTATACCAACTCGTCGAACATTGTTTACGGGAACATCTTATACCGCGAAGCCGCCGTGATTGCCGGAACGGTGTCGGCAGGTGTTACCATCAACCGGCTCGAACACGTCGGCATCAATCACCGGGAGGCAATGGCGCTGATCATGCCCATCGAAACGCAAACCAGGATTTTGTTCAATCCATGGTTCAACTACCTTTATTATCTTTTGCCCGGACTGATGACCGTTTTGCTTCAAATGTTCATCTTTTTTGTTGCCACGCGGGCGTTCAACAGCGAGGTCAACAACGGAACGTTCGACGAACTGCTTCGTATTGCACGCAACAGCCCTCTGCAAATGCTCATCGGCAAGGGAATGGCTTACACGGCATACGGAGTAGCCATCATTATGCTTATCGGTATCGTCTTTCTCCTTTTCGGGATTCCTTTTGTGCAGCTTGTGGTGGAACTTATTTTGCTGTTCACCTTTTTTACCATGGTCAATATCTCTTTGGGGTTCCTGTTGTCCACCACGCTGGACGAAGAGATTTTCGCACTGGATGTGGCGTTTTTTTATAATTCGCCGGCATTTGTCTTTAGCGGCTTTACTTTTCCCATGTTCGGAATGCCGTTTTTCAACAGTTTATACGCAAAGTTTATCCCGTACACTCATTTTTTACATGCATTTTTCAAACTCTACCAGATGGGAACGCCTGTCCGTTATATCTATCCCGATCTGAAAATCCTGCTATTGTTTTTTGCGGTGGGATTCATAACCAGTTATGTGGCGCTTAAATTGCGACTCAAAGAAAACCATAAACCTATTCATCAACCTATCCCCGAATTTGCCTGATGCAAAAGATCAAAGAAATCATAAAAGCCGAACTCGATCTGGTGATCAGCAATCACAGTATTCTGCTGACGGTGATCATTGCGCCTTTGCTGTATGCGTCTTTGTTGGGGACGATATATGTAAACAAAGACATTGAGGGGATTTCGTTTGCCGTGGTTGATCTTGATAACACACCCGCTACCCTGGAATTGACACGGCTGCTGTCGGCCAGTGCCAAGATCAATGTAAAGGGGAAATTGCACGATTATAATGAAGCGGTGGATTTGCTGTACCAACAAAAGATCAACGGGTTTTTGGTTTTTCCCAAAGGGTTTGAAAAAGATTTGTTGAAACTGCAGGGGGCCGAGGCGAAGCTCTATTTGAATACCACGCGGTTTTTGCCTTCCAACGATCTGAACAAAGCCGTCAGCATGGTCATGATGACCGCCGGGTCGGGAGTCAGGCTGCGCTATTTCGAGGCCCACGGAATCAACCCCAAGCATGCCATGGAGCTGATCAATCCTGTTTTGCCCGAGATCAGGCCCATTTACAATCCGACGAACAATTACGGCGATTTCCTGCTGCCCGGATTGTTGTTCCTGATCCTGCAACAAACTTTGCTCATCGGCATGGGCGAGAGTGTTGCCGAAGACAATGAGCGGGGACGATTTGGCCGGTATTTGCCCGGCAACAACGGAATATTCAGTTATCTTACCGGGAAGTCGGTTTATTACCTTTTCCTTTATTTCTCCTATTTTCTGATCTTCTTTTGGGGTGTTTATCCTGCATTGGGAGTGCACCCCGTGAGCAATATGCCTGCCATGCTTACCGTAGGGATGCTTTTTGCGCTGGTCATCACCATGCTGGCAATCCTTTTGGGCTCGTTTATCAAAAGCCAGATGCGCTATATGGCCATTCTGGCCTTCAGCACCTATCCGTTTTTTCTCATCTCGGGCTATTCCTGGCCGGTGACGGCAATGCCCCTTCCGCTGCAATGGCTGGCACAGGCCGTGCCCACCACTCATTTTCTCCATGCCGGTGTGAGACTTGCAGTGATGAACGGCTCGTGGGAAAGCATCATGCCGGACATCTTCAAGCTGATGATATTGTTCGGGGTGTTTTCATTGTTGGCGGCATGGCGTCTGCTTGTTCTGAAAAAACGACTTGAACCCGGTTTGCAATTGGCGTAAGCTTTTCATCGGATACAGGAACAAAATGAGGGAAGTGCCCATCCCAAAATTGCTGGTCTCCGGTCAATGACCCATTCATGTTTGAAAAAAAAGTCTTACTTTTACAGCGTTGTAGCTTAAGTAATTTTTAAACCGAAGAAAATAATTATTAATCGAAGCATTATGAAAAAAATTGTTGTTGCAGTGGATTTTTCCAGCGGTTCGTTGCACGCACTCAAATACGCCATCACCATTGCCAACAGGGCCAAAGCGGATATCCTGATGATATGGGTGGATAAGACTGCCACGCCGGAGTCTGTTTATTCGCCACATGTGGAAAGTTACCGCGGTGAAGTGATCAAGCGTTTCAAGGAGATCATTGCAACCTATCAGCCGGATTTTTCGGGAGGAGTTCTCGAATACAAACTTAGGAAAGGGAAAATCTATCGAGAAATCGTAGTCACGGCAAAAAACAAAGGTGCCGATCTGATCGTTACGGGGTCGCACGGCGTTTCGGGATTCGAAGAATACTGGATCGGAAGCAATGCCAACCGCATCGTCGGCAATGCCTATTGTCCCGTCATTACCGTACGCAATGGCTTTGATATCAAAGACCACATTGCCAACATTGTGTTTCCCATCGATCATTCCAATCATACGCTTAATAAGGTTCCGTTTACCGCACAGATCGCCAAATTGTTTGATGCTCAGGTGCATATTTTTGTCATTTTCACCACTTCACTGAAAACCATGCATAAGCGGGTTGAGAATTATGCCGAAAAAGCCAAAAAATACTTTGATGACAATCACGTTAAATATACGGTTGAAAAGACACAGACACAAAATTTAACCAAAGCTACGATAGATTATGCAAAAAGTGTTGACGGCGATTTGATTTCGATCATGACGAAAAAGGAAGAGTATAAAAACAGCGGGTTACTGGGCCCTTGTGCACAGCAAATCGTCAATCATTCACCCATACCCGTTCTGTGTGTTCACGATACCGACGAGGAATTTAAATAAATTTTCATCACTGTTTTATGAAAGTAATTCTTAGAACATTTGCCATAATTGTTTCATTCATATCTGCCGGGCAATATGCTGCGGCGCAAATATCTGCTGCAAACAAGCCGGATAGTTCCGGTAACGGACAAGGTGCCGTCATCATTCATCAAGACGCAAGGGTTGATTCCATCCTGCAAATGCATATTGCCTACAACAAGCAACAAAAAGGCATCGACGGCTACCGGATACAGATATTTTTCGATGCGGGTAACAATTCGCTCAATCGTGCCACTGCCGTGGCCGGTCAGTTTCAGTTGCTTTTTCCGGGCGACACGGCGTACATCTCCTTCAGCGAGCCCTATTACAAAGTGCGTGTGGGAGATTTCAGAACGCGCTTGGATGCCGAAGGGTTTTTACAGGAGATTTTACCCGATTTCCCCAACGCATTCGTGATCAAAGACAAGATCAATTATCCCAAACCGGAATAACCCGATCGGCCCGACATCAATGTTCCCTAATAACAAAACACGTTGACAGTGCAAGCTTACTGTACCGGCAATACCAGCCGGAAGCCCGTGTTATAACCAAAGTTGCTGGGATCACCATATAAGCGAAGATTAACCTTACAGTAAGGTGAAGGATTAGCCCAGTCCCCGCCACGGAAAACACGATCATAACCCGTAGCCGGCCCTGTGGGATTATCATCTCCCAACGGGAAAACACTGCCGTAATAGTCGCCGCACCATTCGTTTACGTTGCCGCTCATATCAAACAAACCAAGTTCATTTTCGGTTTTTGTGCCCACCGGGTGGCTTTTGCCATAGCTGTTCATGTAATACCATGCATAATTTGTCAACTCACCTTCCAAGTTTGTACCTGCGTAAAGATCGTCATAAGTACCGGCACTTTGCCCTGCCGTACCGCCCCGTGCCGCCACCTCCCATTCGGCTTCGGTGGGCAGGCGTCCACCGGCCCAAACACAATATGCATTGGCACCCCACCAGGTTACCATCAATACCGGACAATCACTTGTGGGTGCAACGCTACTGCCTTTAAAATAGAAGCTGCTGCCGTTATGGCCTATTGCACATTCAGACCACCCTGTACCGATATATTGAACATAACCGTATGTCGGGTCATCGAAATATCCGTTTGAATTACAACCGATGTCGTTCAGAAATTCAATGTACTGTGCGTTTGTGATTTCGTATTTGCTAATCCAGAAACTATCAATGGTTACGTTTACTGCTGCAGCGCCAAGAGTAAAAACACCATTTTCAACAAGCTTCAATTCCACTCCCGGAGGAGCGGGCGGTGCATCCTGAAAAGCTACGTTCACCACATCAATACTGGTGTCGCATATGGTGGAAACGGCCCACTGCAACGTATAGTCGGAATTGGAGAGCCCGGTAAACAATGTTGCCGGATCGCTGGGATCGGCAAAACTTCCGTTTTCTCCACTTAACACACTCCATAATCCGGCTCCGGATACGGGCGTATCGGCCTCAAGAAAGAACGTGGTATCGCCGCCGTAAATTATGGTGTCGTTACCTGCATAAGCCTGACTGGGCATGGGTGTACATATTCCACACGACTCAAACCAAAGGTTGCCGGTAAAATAGTTGATGCAGTTGGTTGTGGTGTTGTAGATCTGCATCCCCGCCGGCGGGTCTTGTAGCGCATTGCGTTCCTCAGTGGTCATCACCGGCAGTCCGCCGGCCATACCGGCATAATATGAATAGGGTACACTTAGGAATTGTGTAACACCCAACTCCTGAAAATTACCACCACCGCTAAAATCAATGGCGGTTTTGAAAAAATACGGGCCTTGGCTCCAATCAATAGTTGAAAAATCACCCGTCAGTGCTTCACCTTGACCGATAATTACGTTGACCAGCCCGAAATCGTTGGTAACGACATTGTGGTTTTCGGTGTAAACGGTTTCACCTTCCGTAGAATCCTGTACGATGGTAATCTGCATAGTGACGGCTTGCCCTGCAACAATCCCCCCTTCATTACCACGCACTACGGCTTGGTAGTTGATTCCGGCCGGTACCTGCGCTATTGCAGCCAGCCCCCAAACAAGAATCGTGAAAAGTAATGTAATTTTTTTCATAATTGCTGGAATTTATCGTTTAACATAAAAATTGGCGGCATAATTTAAGAATTTTTTTATTTATGTCAAACCGGTAAAAAAAATTTTTTTCCTGCCGACAACGAGATCATCCGTTTTGGGCGATAATTTACAATTCGACGGCAAATAGAGGTGTTTTTCAAAGACAGCAAACAGTATTTGGGGTTAGGCAGAAATTAATCGCAGGATTTTGATGCACAAATATCT
>JAOZMX010000258.1 GCA_029934065.1 Bacteroidales bacterium | reverse complement strand
TAGTTAATGTTTCCATTTTTACAAGATTAATGAGTAAATTTTAATATGCTGTCATCTCCCTCCGAAAATTTGTCCGGAAAGTTATTTTTCAGTTCGTTGTATTGTGCTTGGGAAATCGAACAAACCGTTCGGATATTTGGCTAAAATCAGGATAATACTTTTCACAGGGTAACTAATTAACATATTTAACACAGATTTAACTTTTAAATTTTGTATCTTAAAGGCCTTAAACGACAGAATTGAAGACAATCGTTGTTTATTTATAGTGAGGGATTGTTAAAAATGCGAACACTGACCACAAAATCAGGAAACGAGATCAAAATATTTGCCGCAACCATTGAAGGTGAGGCGCTTGATCAGATAAAGGCGTTGTGTGCCGTGGATGCATATCAGGATGCCAGAATCAGGATCATGCCTGATTGCCATGCAGGGGCGGGGTGCACCATCGGGACGACCATGACCATTAAAGATAAAGTCACGCCCAATCTCGTGGGCGTGGATATCGGCTGCGGGATGCTGACCATCAAACTGAAAGAAAATGATGTGGATTTGGAAACGCTGGACTATGTGATTAAAAAACACATTCCCTGTGGATTTGCAGTCCGATCGCGTGCGGTGGTTGATTTTGATTTCAGCAGGTTGAGGTGCAAAGATACCGTTGATTTGAAAAGAGGGGCGAAAGCCATTGGTACGCTCGGCGGCGGGAATCATTTTATCGAAGCGGGTAAAAATTCAAAAGGTGAAATGTTCCTGATTATCCATTCAGGAAGCAGACATATCGGACTGGAAGTAGCAAACCATTATCAACGGGTCGCATGGAATAAATTAAGCAGCTCGTCGAAGGGTAAGAAACAAACCGGGAGCACTGCTGTTCCCAAAAGTCTGGCTTATCTGACCGGCAGCGATTTTGAAGATTACATGAACGATATGTCCGTCATGCAACAATATGCTGTGCTGAACCGCCGGACGATGGCCGACATCATCCTGAAAGAAACGGGCCTGAAGGAAGAGTCTTCATTCGAGACCATTCATAATTACATTGATTTTAACCGGATGATCCTGCGGAAAGGGGCGGTGAGTGCTGAAAAAGATGAGCTGTTGCTGATTCCGCTGAATATGCGCGACGGGTCGCTGATATGCAGAGGCAAGGGGAACCCCGACTGGAACTATTCGGCGCCCCACGGGGCAGGCCGTCTGATGAGCAGGAGAAAGGCAAAGGAGAGGTTAAGCTTACCAGAGTTTAAAAAACAAATGAAAGGCATTTATTCAACATCTGTGGTGAAATCCACGCTGGATGAGGCGCCGGATGCTTACAAACCGGTCGGCGAGATCATGTCAATGATAAAGGAGACGGTTGATGTGGTGGATAAGATAAAACCTGTTTATAATTTCAAAGCGCACTGAGGTTTCACGCGGCGGCGCGGCGATCGCAGCGTTTGATTTAGAGGGGGGGTGTTTTTGATAAAAAACAGATGTCGTTCCGATGGAACTTGATTGCTCTTCGTTATTAATCCAGGGACTGACGTCCCTGGCTATAACATTCCATCCCGATGGGATGGCTCCAGGAGATTGAAGTTCAAGATGATAATTAACCGTACCGGCGACTTCAGTCGCCGTTTCATCCATAATTGATAATAAGCTGCCATATTAGTGGCTAAAGCCGGATTGTTTTGGCATTTAGTACCCCCTGCACTGAAGGACAGGGCAAAATCTTTTTTCTGTGCAAGATTTTTGCACGGCGCTTCAGCGCCGTGATTAAATGTTCAATCCAAACCGGCTTTAGCCGTTAATAAAGAATTGTTAGTTTTCTGTTTTCGATACTATATTACATGTATGTCATTATCAGTGGAATCATGACTACCGAAGGCAGGAAATATTATTGCCAGGCGTCGTAAGACCCTGGAATAAAGATAAAAAGGGAACCAAGTTCCATCGGAACGATATAAAAACCGCTATCCGGGACATGCCTGAACAGGCCGGAGCAATTATAGAACCTAAATGTTCTTTTATTATTGTTTTATCAAACTAATGGCACACCCGCCGCCGGGGGCAAGGTGGAGATTGAGTGTTGAGTTGCTGTTTACTTCCTTTTTTTCAATCTTAATGTCAGTTGGATTTTTGTCCCAGTGGGCGTTGGGACCGTCGGCATAAATGGCGGCCTCATAGGTTGTACCCGGTTCAAGGAAATCCAGCTTGATTTGAAGGTCTCTTGCATTTTCGTCGGTGATGCTGCCGATGAACCAGTTGCCGGTACCCTTTTCCTCGCGGGCGATGGTCACGTAATCACCCACCTCGCCGTTGAGTACTTTCGATTGTTTCCAGTCCACACCCACATCGCGGATAAATTGAAAAGCGGGATGATCGTCGTAGTGTTCCGGCAGGTCGGCCACCATTTGCACCGGGCCGTAAATGACGACATACAGCGCCAGTTGCTGCGCCAGCGTGGTGTTTACCTGGTTGTTTTCTTTGTATGGTTCCAGCTTGATGTTGAAAATACCCGGCGTGTAATCAATGGGCCCCGCCAGCATGCGGGTGAAAGCCACGGTGGGCAAGTGATCGGGCGGGTTGCCTCCATCCGGTGACCAGGCGTTGAACTCCTGTCCGCGCAGTCCTTCGCGTGAAATGGCATTGGGATACGTGCGGCGGATGCCGGTGGCTTTGATGGGCTCGTGGGCATTGACGGCCACCTGGTACTTGGCAGCCGTGTCCAGTACTTTCCGGTAATGCCGCACCATCCATTGCCCGTGATGGTATTCGCCTTTGGGGATGATCTTGCCCACATATCCGGTTTTCACCACGTGGATGCCCAGCCGGTGCATCAGCCGGTAGGCAGCACTCAACTGTTTTTCGTAAGTGCGGGGCGCAGCAGAGGTTTCATGATGCATAATTATTTCCACACCCTTTTGCCGGCCATAATCAACCACTTCTTCGAGGTTGTAATCAGGGTAGGGGGTAACAAAGTCGAAAACCCCTTCCCGGTCTTCAAAGCCGATCCAGCGTTCCCAGCCGGTATTCCAGCCCTCCACCAGCATGCCGTGGATGTTGTTGGCGGCGGAGAAATCAATGAGTTTTTTGGCATTTTCGGTGGTGGCGCCGTGTTTGCCGCTGGCCATATCCCAGGAATTTTTGCCGAGGTGCATTTCCCACCAGATGCCGGTGTATTTTGTGGGTTTGAACCAGCTTATATCGCCCAGCTTGTTGGGTTCGTTCAGGTTGACGATCAGTCTGGATTCAATCAACCCGCCCGGTGTTTCACTGATCTGAACAGTTCGCCAGGGCGTTTTGAAAGGCAGTGCACGTCTGACGGCATAACCTGTCCGGTCGGAACTGACCAGTTTGCTGTCCCACATCAGGTTGTGTTTGTCCACCAGCAGGGTCATACCGGCATAATCGGTGAGGTTGGCTTCGTGGAAACTTAAATAAATCCCGTCGCCGGTGCGCATGGTCACCGGTGTGTTTACAGCATTGTACGGGATATAAGTTTGCCCGAGGGCGGGATGGTTGCGGTATTTCGTGGCGTTTATCTCCGAAAACTTGGTGGCATGGTAGAGGTGTTCGTAGATGTCCCAGTCGCCGGGTTGCCACCACGTGTCCCAGTCGCCGGTGAGGTTGAACTGTGTGTTTTCATCCAGGATGATTGCCTCTTTCATTTTGGGTTGCCTGGGAAACTCGTACCGGAAGCCAATGCCGTCGTCGTACACCCTGAAAATCATGTTAAGCCGCCGGTGTGGTTTTTTTGTTTCTTTCAAAAATATCTTCAACTCGTTGTAATTGTTGAGCACTTCTTCCTGCTCGCCCCAGGGCATTTTCCATGTTTCGCTGAAGGAACGTTCTTCGGTTCGGGTGATTTTCCAGTCGTCTTTGAGCGGCGGCGCGTCTTTCAGGTCGAAGCCGAGGGTGGACTCGTCGAGGAGGGTTGTTGATTTGTAAAATAGCTTGTAGGCCGGGGTGCCGTTACCGGTGAGGTAAAAGCTGACTCTGATGTTGTTGTCGGGGGAGGTGACTTCCATTATATCGGATTTGGTTGAATTGCAGGATGAAAGTATTGTGATGATCAGGAC
>JAOZMX010000081.1:12968-15052 GCA_029934065.1 Bacteroidales bacterium | reverse complement strand
AAATTATAAATGCGTAAGCATTTATTTGTGCGGTGGCCCGAAAATCTTGCTTTCCCGACCGAAACAAAGTGAAGGCGGAGCGGGCGTGGGAAGGCCTTTTATTGAAGAAAATATTTTTATTAAATTCTGTACAATCACATAAAACCCTGTTTGGCTGTGGCTCGTCCACGTTGGGGGGTAAAATAATTTTCAGCTTCGCCATCGAAAATTCCGCAATAAAAAAACCTCCCTGAAAAGAGAGGTTTTTGAAAAGTTACGTTGAATAAATCCGTTTTATTTGCCGGTTTTCACCAACATTTCGTCAATGGCTTTGCAGGCGCGGAAACCGTCGGCGATGGCGCTGATGGCGTCGGCTGTGCGGTTGACGGCGTCGCCGCCGGCAAACACTTTCGGATCGGTGGTTTGCTGTTTGTCGTTTACAACAAAACGACCGCGTTCAATCTTGATTTTTTCTTCGTATCCGCCTTCGAGGAAGCTGTAATCGCCCATCTGGCCGATGGCGGCCATCACGGCGGTAGCTTCGATAATGGTATTGCTGCCTTCGATGGCAACGGGGCGCGGACGCCCGCCTTTTTCATCGGGTACCATTTCGGCTTTCAGGTATTCGATGGATTTCACACGTCCTTTATCATCTTTATGGATTTTGACAGGAATACCCTGCGGGATGATGTGAACGCCTTCGTCCTCGGCACCTTCAATTTCTTCCCAGTCGGCAGGCATATCTTCAACACGGCGACGGTAGAGGATGGTCACGTCGGCTCCGAAACGCCGCGATACCCTTGCGGCATCAATGGCCACGTTACCACCACCCACAACAACGACTTTATCGCCGATATCCACTTTCTCGCCCGAGTTGACCATGAAGAGGTAACGGAAGGCCTGCATGGAGCCTTTGGCATCTTCGCCTTCGATACCCAGCGACCATGCATCCGGGAAACCAACGCCGACAAATACGGCATCGTGCTCCTTGTAAATCTTATCGAAGGAGATATCTTTACCTACTTTGGTGTTGTAATGGATCTTCACGCCGATCTTTTCGATGTACTCGATTTGCTTATCGAGACTTTCGATGGGGAAACGGTATTTGGGAATGCCGTACATCGTGGCACCGCCGGCTTTGGCATTGGCCTCGTAAATGGTAACGTCAAATCCGCGCAAAGCGAGATAATAGGCTGCCGTAAGTCCGGATGGGCCGGCTCCGACAATACCCACTTTGTATCCGTTGGGTTCTTTGATTTCGGGATTGACAATTTCACGGGTTATGTCTGATGTCTGTGCCGTTTCGGTAGCATAACGTTTCAGCCACCTGATGGCCACAGGTTCGCCGCGTTTGGCAATGGCGCAAACCTCTTCGCAACGCCGTGTACAAACCTTACCGCACATTTCCGGCAACGGGTTGTTGTCGTAAATGATCCGCAAAGCATCGGCATCGTTGCCTCTGGCAATGGCGTTGATGTATTCGGGAATGTGCATGTGATCGGGGCAGGCTTCGGTACAGAGTCCGCAACTGATACAGCGGCTGGCTTCGGCACGTGCCATCTCTTCGTTGTATCCCAGCACCACCTCGGCAAAGGATTTCACACGTTCCATGCCTTCCAGTTCGGGCATCGGAATGCGTTTGAAATCGTTCAATGAGCTTTCATCACTGGTAAAGGAGCGTTTTTCATTGCCTTTGGGATTATCCACACCGGGCACCCACAAAAACGAGTCGGCATCATCGCTGACATACATGTAATCCCTTGTGAGGCTCAAACTTCCCGTGGGACAAACCTCAACACATAAACCACACCAGCAGCACCGGCCATGGTCAACGCGGGGACGCAATCCCGAGTCACCCTTCTTGCCTTCGATACCGTCAATGTGGATCATGTCGATGGCAGCATTCTGGCAAATCGTTGCACAGTTGCCGCAACCGATACATTCCTCGAGGTCATTATAGTGAAATCCCCGATAACGTTCGGCCGCTTCCAGAGAAACCTTCGGAAAATCAATGGTATGCGGCTTTCTGCCGAATTGCTTCAGGGCAGTCAGTGGTTTTAATGTACCTTTTAAATCAAAAAAACTCATATTGTTTTATGTTATGT
>JAOZMX010000081.1:0-12868 GCA_029934065.1 Bacteroidales bacterium | reverse complement strand
TCAATCTCCGGCGGACAAGTCCCCAGGCTGTTCATAATGGCCGAAACATCGGCAATATTCTCACCTATCAAAACATCTTCGAGCAAAGTAATTGCATGCACATAGGCAGCACCTCTCAAATGAACCCTTCTCGGCATGTTGCCGCCGTCGCTGGCGATATACATTCCCACCTCACCACGTACCGATTCGGTTCTCACATAGGCATCACCTTTGGGAATCGTCCACTTCTGCGGGTTCGGTATCCGGTTGTAAACCGACCCTTCCGGCATCATGTCGAGCACCTGCCGGATGATACGGATGGATTGCCTTGCTTCGCGACGACGAACGAGCGCCCTGGCCCAGATATCACCGCCTTCGGAAGTAGGCACTTCAAACTGGAGCTTGTCGTACACTTCGTACGGGTCGTCAATACGTATATCGCTTCTGATACCACATCCACGGAGAACAGGGCCTACCACACCATGTTCGATGGCTTTGTCTTTTTTAACGATACCAACGCCCTGGGTTCTTTTCCTGAAGATGGCATTATCGAACATCAGGTCATCGTAATCTTTAAGTCTTTTCTCCAAATAATCCAGTGTTTTCAATACACGTTGTTCGAAACCCTTGGGCAAATCGCGTCTTACGCCGCCCGGCCAGATGTACATGTGATACACACGGCCGCCGGTAAGTTCCTCGAACAAGTCGAGAATGTAGTTCCTGTCACCAACGCTCCACTGGCCCATGGTGTATAGACCGAGCGACCCGTTCTGTCCGCCGTACCACAACATGAACGAAGCGAGACGTGCCAGTTCCAGCACCATTACACGGATGTATTTTGCCCTTTCGGGGACTTCACGCCCTTCGATGGCTTCCACTGCCCGTGCATAGGATTCTTCCATGGGATCGGATTCGGGAACACAAAAACGGCACATGAGCGTAAAACTCTGGAGCCAGTTTCGTTTTTCCTGTAATTTTTCGAATGCTCTGTGCAGGTATCCCACCTCTGTGGTAGCTCCTACAATGGTATCGCCTTCCACTTTCAGACGCACCATCATATTCCCCGTAATACCGGGGTGCTGCGGGCCAAGATATAATGTTGTTGCCTTTTCTCTCATTATCTTGAATATTTTTTAGCAAAATCAGGAATTTCTTCTCTCGAACGTTTGATGATCTCTTCTCTGACATCCAGAGCGTCTTCCCTTCCGGGACGGTGCCAGAATGTTTCCTGGGCGTAAGCTTCGGTGTCGAAGTCGCGGCGCATGGGCGGCGGGCCCTCCCAGTCTTCAAGCAGGAATTCGTCGGGAGCTTCGAGGCCGATGAATTCGATTCCGAACATTTCCCGCATCTCTCGTTCGTAGGTGTTGGCTTGTCGCCAGATCATGTCAATATTCGGCATCACCGCATTGTCCCTGTCAATTTTAGTCCGGATAAAAACTTTCATTTTCTCTTCCGGTGACCAGACAATAAAAATAATTTCGAATTTCCCTTCCTCCAGCCAGTCCACACACGCAATGTGCGACAGGTGAATGTATCCCAGCCTGTCTTTCAGATAGGTGAGTATGGAGGGAATACATTGCTTGTCAACAGTGAAATCCAACCTGTTACCATCATAAACTTTTTCAGTTGCTTCTTTAAACTGTGTTTTGATGTGTTGAATCAGATTTTCTTTTATTTCCTGCATTTTATTTTTTATTTGTATCAGCTATTTTTTGTTCTCCAGTTCAGTTCTTCAAATCATACGCTTCATTTCTACCTTTTCACTCATAAACCATTACCAGTTATAATCGGGCATTACCCAGTTTGTAATAACTTTTTTCTGGTTTTCTTTATACCATTCGATGTTCTCTTTGTATTTTGTTGCTCCCGTAGCCTTGCCTTCGGCAATCAGTTTCTGGAGCTTTCCAAATCCTGCAAGAACAGCTTCCGGCCTCGGCATGCATCCGTTGATGTAGACATCAACCGGGAGATAGCGGTCAAGCAGTTTGATGGTATTGTATGAATCGTAGTACATACCACCATTGATGGTACATGACCCGAATCCGATGACATATTTGGGATCCTGCATCTGTTCGTACACCCTAATGACCCGTTTCAGGGTTTTGGTGGTGAGGTATCCGGTGATCAGCAAAACATCAGCCTGACGCGGCGTAGCAGCACCTCTAACCCCAAGACGCTCGGCATCGTAACGCGAAGTCATGGTGGGAGGAATCTCAATGGCACCACATCCCGTACCGTAAGCCAAAACCCAGATGGAATGCTTACGTGACCAGTTTTGGATGATGTCAACTATTTTTTGCGAGTTTTTATCGTTAATCATTTTCTGTTTTATTAATCCGGTGAATTCGAGAAATAATAACTTTTAGAATTATCTATGCTTAAAATACCGTGGCATGCAAAATGGCAAGAATACCGAAAAAGAGCGGCCAGCCCCAAAAATAACGAATCGCCTGTTCTGTTCTGTAACGAGGGCTAACAATACCGTAAAGCATCGGAATAAGGTATATTGCAAATGTTTTGAGCAACAATACCGGAATGTTGGATGCTCCGCCAAGGAACAGGTCAACGTAAAGGGTCAGTTTGGCAAAAGCGAATATCGAATTGGACGACATCAGCGTAAAAAGGTATTTCCCGCCGTTTTCCGAAACAGGCCCGGAAGCCAGCTCGGTAGGTGCGCCTACAATGTCGAAAGGCGAGTACCTGAACATGCCGAGCATTGCCAACACTGCGGCAATAAAGGCAAACGGCGATGAAAACATCAGCCAGGTGCCGCTTTGATGCTGAACATTGATCAGGTCCACGATGGATGTGGTATGGTATTGCATCATCAATGCCACCAGTGCCATCACCCATGGAATTTCAAAACCCACCATCTGGCTCAAACCACGCGTTACACCAATGGCGGAATTGGGATTCCCCGTTTGTCCGGCACCAAGCGCCATTCCCAAGGGGCCGAAAACCATGATGTAAAGCAGAAAGATCAGATCGCCCTTAAAGTTCAGGTTGCTGAACCATTGATCGCCGGTCAATATGGGAACGATCATTACCGACATGATGGAAGTGATCATCATAAACGCCGGACCGACATGGTGCAGAAAACCGTGATGAATTGCAGAAGTTTTAGACGCCAGTTTCAAGGCATCAATAAAATTCTGGTAAAAGGGAGGGCCTTTTCGGTTTTGTACCCTGGCAGTGATTTTCCGGCTCAATCCCATGTAGGTTAATCCTACTATAAAAGCCATAACAACCGTTACGATTGCACCTAATATTTTATACCAAATTGAGTCCATTTATTATTTGTTTTAGATTATCCGAAAAAACTATTTTTCAAAAGCAATAATATAATTACAAAAATCACCACATACATTGCATAGGTTTGTCCGTTGCCGGTATATATCCTGCGGGTAAAATCGAACAGCGCTTCCATACCGTTGGCAAAACCGTTGTAATATTTATCAATCTGACGTTTCATCAACGGCTCAACAGCCCTGAAGAACGGTTGCATGAAGTTGATGGAAAAGGTCAGGTTTTCGTGTTCTTTGGGTACCTCACCCGATGAACTGATGTCTTTGGTGGTTACATAACGAGTGTTTTTGTAACTTTTCAGGGTAAGGAAAATAAGGAAGAACAGGAAGATGGCAATGATAGCGTAAATGATGGGCTGCATGGCCACCTGATTTCCCCAGTCGTTGAAAATCACCGACATTTCCCAGAGATGCCCTTGTGTATTAGCGTATCCCAGCGTTTGCATCGCTTCGTTGATTGGATTCAGAATCAATCCGGGAAATACCCCGAAAACAAACGTAGCGAAGGAAAGCACCAGCATCGGGATGACCATCAGTGCGGGAGCTTCTTTCACGTAATCCCACTCTTTTTCTTCCTGACCGAGGAAGAATCCGAACAGGAATTTGTAACAGTAAAGGAAAGCTGCCGTACTGGAAAAGAAGATAACGATCACCAAAAAGTAATGCTCGCTGCTCATCAACGACTCGTACAACATCCATTTTCCGATAAAACCTCCCAAGGGTGGAATACCTGCCAGAGCAATGATTGAAAGCAATGCGGCAAGAAACGTCCACGGCATTTTTCTGATTAAGCCGGTCACTTCGGTAAAATTGGTCGTTCCGGTTTGTTTTTCAATGGTACCAACCACCATGAACAATGTTCCTTTGAAGAGTGCGTGCATAAAGGCAAGGAACAACCCTGACATCATGGCCAAAGGCGTTCCGATACCGACACCAACGATGATATAGCCTAACTGTGCAACGGACGAGTAAGCCAGCAATTTTTTGGCGTCATCCTGCTTGATGGCCCATAAAGTGCCCATCACGGCGGTAATCCCTCCCATCCATGCAATTACTTCTCTGAACCAATGCCCTTGCGGGAAGTAGGATATCAGACTGACCAAAACAATGACCATCCCGTAAATCCCCATCTTTGACAGCGCTCCGGAAAAAACACTTGTGTAAGCCATGGGAGCATGACTGTACGCACCGGGAGCCCATACATGCAACGGCATCAAAGCACTTTTCACACCAAAACCGATCAGCAATAATACGGGAATAAGTATCTGCATGTTGAAATCGAATGCTGGATACGCTCTTACAAGGGTATCAATCATCATGCTTCCGGTGAGGTTGTAAACGATCACAATGGCCATGAGCATGGCGTAAGCACCTATGGCGCTAAAGATAAAATACTTGATACCGACTTTTTGCACATCTTCTCCACGGTAAACCACCATCAGATAAGACGACCAGGTCATTATTTCCCAGAAAATGAAAAAGGAGACCAGATCGCGGCTGAAGAGAATCCCCATCATTGCCATGATTGTCAATATGAAATTGGCATAGAAGAATCCGAGGTTTTTGGTTCCGCGCATGGCCGAAACGGCAAATACCGCCGCCATGGTAGCAACGGAAATTACTATCAAAGCAAAAAGATAACTGAACGGGGTGATGGCCCACTTTAATGCAAAACCGGCCAACTCGATATTAAACGTATCACCCGTTGATATCTGTGTGTAGAACAATCCGAGAGGAACAAAAACAGTGGCAAGAAAGAGTATCTCTTTGAGGATACCTTTGAGCATTCCTGCAAAATAGGTCAGGATGGCACCACCGAGAAAAATGACAAATATTAAAACTATTGTATTCATATTGTTCAGGCTTATCGAATTAATGATTGTCCGCCATGTAAAACATTTTGGATGTATTCCGGTGTATTCATCAGGTCTTGCGAAGCATTGTGCAAAAGTCCGGTCACCGCATCGGGGTAGAACCCGATGACAAGAATGAGAATTGCCAGTGTTACCATCGTAATCACCGCATTGAATCTCGGTCTGTGCGGAACCACACTTGTGCTTTTGTCGTATTTAAGGAAAAAGATGCGGTTAACCACTCTGAAGTAGTACACAATCTCTATTACGCTCACAATAAGGATAAGAGAGATGATAAGCAGCAAACCTTCGTTGGCTGCGGCCGTCAGAACGGAGAGCTTGCTCCAGAATCCTGCAAAAGGCGGCAAACCGACAATGGCAAAAGCCCCGAGAGCAAAGAGCACGCTTGTGAAAGGCATGTATTTTCCCAGTCCGTTCACTTCGCAAATACGTTTTTCTTTGGAATTGAAAACCAGATAGCTTCCGCTGAAGAAGAGCAACGGTTTGATGATGGCGTGGTTGAGCATAAGGAAAAGAGCTGCATAAGCACCTTCAACCGTTCCGATGCCGAAAGCAACCACCACCAGGCCCATTTGCCCGATACTGGAATAGGCCAGCATACGTTTCAGCCGCTCCTGCCGCAAAGCCGTGGTTTCGGCCACAATCAGGGTTATCAGTCCGATAACGAGCAGGAAGTCGTAAGCACCCGGAACATCAAACAAGGTAAAGACGATACGGATGATAACGTAAATCCCTGCTTTAACGGTGATACCTGCAAAAGCGGCACCCACAGGCCCGGGAGCTTCGCTGTATGCATCCGGTGCCCAGCCATTGAGCGGGAACATTTCCGCTTCGATTCCGATGGCTGTGATGAAAAACACCAAGGCCGTTATTTTATAACCGGGATTCATAGTGGATATTTTCGATGCAATATCGGCCATGTTCAGGGTACCGAGCTGCGAATAGATAATTGCAATGGCAATCAGCAAGAGCGAAGATGCCAGACCTCCCATCATCAAATACTTGAATGCCGCTTCGGCACTGTTCCTCCCGGTGTAAAACGCCGTGAGCGTATAGGCCGATATTCCCATGATCTCGATAAATACGAACATGTTGAAAATATCGCCTGTGATCACCATTCCGACGGCACTGGCCACCAGCATCATCAGGAAAATGAAATATTTTTTGGCAGGTTCGAAATCAACATTTCGCTTGAAGCGATAGCTGTACATCCATACAAGGAATCCCAAAATCGTCATGATTGAAGCCAGCAAACCGGTGAGCGGGCTAAACACCAGGTTGATACCCCATGGCGGCGACCAGCCTGCAATGGTTTCGACAATGGTTCCGTGAACGCTGACATAATGTAACAATGTAACGGAAAGAACCATCATATATGCCAGCACAAGACCCGGAATGATCCGCACCAGTTCTTTCCAAATCATCCCGACCAACGGAATAACAAACGCTGCAAGTAACGGGATTGCAATTAATAATACCGGAGTTCCTACCATTTTAATGTTTTTATTTCGTCAATTTCTAATGTATGATGATGGCGATATAATCGAATAATAAGCGATAATGCAACGGCGGTAACGGCAAAGCCGATAACAATGGCCGTAAGCACCAGTGCTTGGGGAACGGGGTCAACCATCTTGTCGGCTGCATGTTCGTATCCGGGCGAAAAAATAGGTGCTGTTCCCCGTTTCAGATACCCCAGGGTAATCAGCAGGAGGTGGATTCCGCCGTCAATAATTGATAATCCGATCACAATCTTGATTAATGACCGTTTGGTGAGCACAGCATACAATCCGATGAGGATCATCAGTACCGAAGTGCTCAAAACACCAATTTCCAGAATTTTCAATAAATTATCATCCATGGCTTTAATCTTTCTCGTGTAAAATAGTATAAATTAAACCGGTGAGCTCGGTGGCCACTTTAAAACCTACCATGACATATATAATGCCGATCACACCTCCGCTGAAAAGATTATTCAAAGCACCTTCGGGCAGGAAATTCTGGAGGAAAGTCCCTCCGTTCATAAATCCGAACAAACCGATGACAACGAATAATATTCCTGCAAAAGATTCGACGAAGGAAAGCACCGTATGACTTACTTTAAAGTTTTCGTAAGCCAGCAACATCAGCAAAAAGCCGGTGGCAATAATGGTACCGCCCTGAAAACCTCCTCCGGGTGTTAAATGTCCGTGAATGAAAACGTATGCACCCAACAACACGATGGCGGGGAACAATAATTTCGACCCGGAGCGGACAATGCTGCTCGAAGAAAACAGGATGGAACGGGTTCCGACATCATGTCTTTTTTTGTAAAGGATACTTCCCAGCGCTGTTACCGCAAGGAACAACACGGTTACCTCCCCCAGGGTATCGAATCCCCTGAAGTTGACCACAATACTTGTAACGGTGTTGGCAACGTGCAACTGCGACACCGTTTTATCGAGATAAAAATCCTTGACGCCGTCGGTAAACCGCGGAATTCCTATTCCGATCCCATACAAGGCATCATACATGTAATATCCCAATACTGCCAGTATC
Organism: Bacteroidales bacterium; assembly: GCA_029934065.1. Lineage (GTDB taxonomy): Bacteria > Bacteroidota > Bacteroidia > Bacteroidales > 4484-276 > 4484-276. The sequence goes on along the minus strand of JAOZMX010000081.1, from coordinate 5,172 downwards.
AGTAAAACGAGGAATTTTTTCATGTTATAATTTTTTTATTTTGTTTTTCTTATCATTGTCACTTTCGTAACGAACGGTATTGCGAATGGTAATGATAAAAATGATTGTCGTAAGGGCTACGCCGATGGCAGCTTCCGTAAGGGCAACGTCAGGAGCCTGCAAAATGTAAAACACTGCAGTGAGCACCAGGCTGATTACGCCCGTTGCAATGACCGCATACAGCAAGTCCCGTTGCACTACTGCGTAAATTGCTGAACCGATGATCAGTACCAGCAAAAAGAGGATCAGTATCAGGTAAATCATATCGTTTCCTCCTTATTTTGATTTTTATCCGCTACTTCTCTGTAAGCATCCATATTTTCGTCTTTACTCATAATGAGCGGGTAATGTTTTCTTTTGTACATTGCCCTTGCCAGTGCATGCGAACTGATGGGGTTGGAAAATGCGATGAATATCACAATAATGATTGCTTTTACCAGCCAGCCCCAATAGTCTTCAACCATCAGAAATCCGATACCGAGGATGGTACTCATTCCGCCGAGGGTGGTTGCTTTGGTACCTGCCTGCAAACGGTTGTAAACATCCGGCATCCTGAAAATACCCAGTCCTCCGAGAAAGAGAAAAATACTCCCGATCAGGATGAGTATTGCTCCGATAATATCATAAGCCGTATTCATAATGCGCCCTCCAGATATCTTGCAATAACAATTACACCGATAAAACCAAGCACAGCATAAACCAGTGCCACATCAAGGTAGATAAAACGCTGAAAAATGTAGGCAAGCACCACCAGGCCGGCAACAAGAATGGTGGTCAGCGTGTCGAGTGCAACCATCCGGTCACCTGCCGTGGGGCCTTTGATGAACCGGAAACTTGCAAAAAACAGCCCCAGTATCATAAAACCCAATGCGATATAAATGATATAGATCATGATTAAAAGATTTTTAATAGAATTTTTTCAAATTGTTCGGCGATTTCCTTAAATGCTTCCTCGGGATTGGTAGTTTTTACATCAATCCAGTGGATGTACAATGTGTCGTCCACAATATCCACGGTCAAAGTTCCGGGAGTCAGCGTAATGCTGTTGGCCAAAACCATTTTGGAAAAGTTTGTGGTCAGTTTGGTTTTGATCTTTACAATTCCCGGGTTGATGGGGAGTGAAGGCGTGAGCACCCTGCGTGCCACATCAAGGTTCGACATGATCAGAGCACCGATAAAAACAAACAGGTACCAGATCATAAAAAAGATCCTCCGGGGACACAAAATTGCCGGCGTACAACAGGTAAACATGCTGATGGACAACAAGGAGATGATCATTGTAACCACAAGACCCACCACCAATTCCTGCGATGAGAAAGATGTGGTGAAAGCCACCCAGACAACCATCAGGAACAACCAGTTGAGGAGGAATCTCGAAAACTTTACGTTGAATGTTAATTCTTTCATAATGAAATTTTTTGCGGATTATGCCAGATCGTACTTCTTGTCTTCAAAATATTTCATGAACTGAACCCTTTCGTATTCGGCCGGATTCGGGCTGTTGATCTGATTCATTTTGCCTTTGAAATCATCAATTTTCGTATAACTATGACGTTCCATCCAAGCTTTCAGTTCATCGGTCATTTCCTCCAGATACTCAATGCCGTGTTTGTAGAGCGAAGAAACCACCTGAACAACATCGGCGCCTGCCAGTAATTCTTTGACCACCGAAGCCCCGTCGTGCACACCTGTCGAAGCGATCAAATCGCAGCCCACACGTCCCGAGAGGATCGACATCCACCGCAGCGATATGGCAAGATCGGATGAACGACTCAATACATTCGAGGGAACAATTTTGAAATTTTCGATGTCGAAATCAGGATGGAAGAAACGGTTGAACAATACCACTCCGCTCACACCACTCTCCGATACTTTTTTGACGAACGAGGCAAGATCGGCAAAATAATAGCTTAACTTGATGGCTACCGGTATGGTGGTTTCCTTCTTGATCTTTGCAATGATGTCCATGTAAGTGTTGTGAACCTTTTCGCAACTCATGTTGAAGTCGGAAGGCAAAATAAAAAGGTTGACCTCTATGGCATCGGCACCGGCTTCTTCCAATTGCTTGGCAAAAAATGTCCATTCGTAGGACGATTTGCAGTTGACACTGGCAATAACCGGTATGGACAATGTACTTTTTGCCGATTTTATCAACTCAATGTATTTTTTGATGTTGTCCTCTTTGATCTTGTAATCGTAGTAATCGAGGTACCCCAGTGCAATGCCTTCGGTATCCGATTCCTCTTGCATCAAATGCTTGTATTCATATTGTATCTCTTCTTCAAAGATCGACTTGAGCACCACGGCACCGGCACCGCTTTTTTCAATCTTCTTCAGGTTCTCGAGCGAATTGGTAATCCCCGAACTCCCGACAACAATGGGCGACTTGATTTTCAACCCTAAATAATTGACTGATAAATCCATAGTAAATGTTTTATTATTAGTCTTCTAAAAAATTTTTGCAAAAATATGTTAAACATGTAATGAAAATCATTTTAAATTTTTCGATAGCTCTTATTTAGACAGATATCTAAATAAGTAATTCTTCTCATGTTTTCATTTATCGTATTAAAAAACATTCAATATTTTGCGGAAGTTATTTTACATCAATGAAATAGATTTTAATATGTTCGATATGATTTGGCATTGAAAATACATTTTTTGCGTTATTTAAAATAAATATAAATTTCAATCCGGACGATCCCTTTTAATTTTTTTATTGTGATTCTCCTGCCGATTATAAAAATAGAATGATAAAATGAAAGCCATCCTTTTTAGCGCAAAATCATTCTGAACCGTAAAAAGGTTCTCCATGGGAAAAGAGGGATATTTTTTATACTGAAATGGCATTTTTTTACAAAAAACCATCAATTATCCCTGCATTTCTAAAATAACATTTTACATTTACAGGAATAAGAAGATGTTAACCGTTGTTACTTTTTGAAACGTTGCAATCAACTTTTTACAGTGATAATATTTCCCTTGTGAATCAAAAGAAGGTTATTTTTGTGCATTGTCAGCATCGAAAAAATAACATTAAAAAAAAAGATGATGAAATCAGTTAAACAAATCTTATCCGTCATATTGTTTTCGGCATTGGCCATTGTTGCCAACGGACAACAAAGCATCTCCTATCAGGCTGTGGTACGAAACGCTTCGGGTGAAATCGTAAGCAATCAACAGGTATCGTTCCGGTTGAGCATCTTCGACAATCTTCCGCAGGGTGTTCCGAAATATCAGGAAAAGCATGTTGTCAACACCAATCAGTTTGGGATTGTTAATATGCAAATCGGTAACGGAACGCCTCTGATCGGTTCATTTTCGGATATAAACTGGGGAAACGGAAACGATAAGTTTCTCCGGGTAGAGGTTGACTTAAACGGAGGGTCGAGTTTCTTATTGATGGGAACGTCGCAGTTGTTGTCGGTTCCATACAGCCTCCATTCGGAAGAAACCGGTAAACTGACGGTGATGTCCTCTGCGCAAAGGGATGCCATTGAAACGCCGCAACTGGGCATGACCATCATCAATTCCGACTCACGGCGGATCAACTTTTACGACGGCTACGGATGGCTTGAGGTTACCGGGATGAAGCAGGCCGACTTTTCCTGCGGCAACCCCTTGCTTGACTCCCGCAACGGAACCTATTACAATACGGTGGAAATTGCCGGAAACTGCTGGATGGCCGAAAACTTGAACATCGGCACCATGATACAGGGAACGACCAACCCCTCCGACGACGGAGCCATCGAAAAATACTGTTATTCCAACAATCAGGGGTCATGTAACACCTACGGAGCACTTTACCAGTGGAACGAGATGATGCAATACTCCGGCAATGAGGGCAGTCAGGGAATATGTCCCGAGGGATGGCATATCCCGACGGATGCCGAATGGACGGCACTGATCAATGCAACGGGAGGCCCCGATAATGCAGGTGAAAATCTGATCGAGGGCGGAAGCTCGGGTTTTGAAGCGCTTTGGGCAGGTTACCGCGAGCCGCAGACCTCGGGTTACCCTTTTGCTTTTATCGGATCGAAAACCTATTTCTGGTCGTCATCGTCCGTCAACAGCATCGTGGCATACGACAGACATATTTTCAAAAACGACTCGCATGCCTACACCGGAGAATCCGATGTCAAATACGGCTATTCCGTAAGGTGCGTTATGGATTGAAACAGCAGAGTGAAGTATCATCGGCGGAAAGCCGGTCTATAAATACCGCCCCCGTAACAGTGGCGGATGAAAGCAGATATCCGATGTGAGATGTGAGATGTGAGATAGCATGGCTTCGTCTTTTTCCCTTCGGCACCTGTTGAACTCCTTCGAGGTTCTATTTTTATCTTCCTTTGTTATTCCCCGTATTGCACGGGGTTATTCACATTCATCAGCCTTTGGCTGATGAGGCCGTCGGATTATTTATGTTAAAACTCACTCAAAACTCCTTTCTTCCCGCTTCATGCGACGGTGGGCAAAGCATTACCCAAAACTCCATGCATTCACCCCGGAAACTTACACTTCTCCACAAGGTGGATTAACCCGAATGACACTGAACAGGAAGAAGGAGAGAGACCGCCTGCAAACATTTTCTAATCCGCAAAGCGGATGAATATGAATAACCTTGCCTTTGGCAAGGCGGATAAACAATTAGGATAAAAAGAACCCTGGAGGGGTTCAATTTTAAATGAGGTATTCTTCATTAAAATTGATATTATGTTCACGTAATAAACGAACATACTCATCCCTGAAACTTTCCTTTTTATGATGTTCTTCCTGATTTTTCACATACTCAATTAAATTGTCTTTTGCATCAATTGAATAGGTGAACGCACCATAACCGACTTGCCAACCGCCGAAATCATTGAAAATATCATTCTGTTCTATAAATTCCGATGATGCAATTTTTATATCCTTTATCAAATATGCCGGTGCAATTGTAGGGTGAATATGTGTTACAATGTGAATATGGTCTTCTATGCCACCGATCCTGTATAAATGACACTTTTTATTTTTGAGAATGCCCCAAATGTATTTGTAAAGTTTTTCACGGTTTTGTTTGATAAGTGTGGGTTCACGGTTTTTAGTACCGAAGACTATTTGATAAAGGATCTGTGTGTAAGTGCTCATTTTTTT
>JAOZMX010000006.1:41422-41974 GCA_029934065.1 Bacteroidales bacterium | reverse complement strand
ATTTATTATAAATTTGCAGCATGATCAAACGAAATCTTGAAACATTAATTAAGGAAAAGTTTTTTAAATCCAAAGCAATAATCGTCACCGGTCCTCGTCAGGTGGGCAAGACGACCCTTGTAAAATCGGTTGTCGGTTCCATGGGGACGCCATATTTATGGTTTAATGGTGATGAACCTTCAACGCCTTCCCTTTTCGGCAACATTTCATCAAATGATTTAAAGCACCTGTTTGGGAAAAACAAAATTGTTGTCATTGATGAAGCGCAAAAAATAAAGAATATCGGTGTCGTTTTAAAAATCATTGTGGATTCGCTTCCCGATATTCAAATTATTGCCACGGGATCATCATCGTTTGAGCTTTCCAATGAGATCAACGAGCCCCTCACGGGAAGGAAATACGAATATTTTTTATTTCCGTTGTCATACGAAGAGCTGGTTATGGAGCATGGGAAGTTGAAGGAAAATGAAGCTTTGCCACAGCGGTTGATTTACGGTTCTTATCCCGAAATTGTTACAAAACCCGAAGAAGCGAGGGAAAACCTGAACTGGA